>JAGQQW010000113.1 GCA_020426005.1 Planctomycetota bacterium
GAGCAGAGGGAGGGGACAGCACGGATGGTCCGCGACCAACGTTCAAGCAGCTTCACCTGAGAGAGTGGCAGCGAGAACCTGACAAAGTAGTGTTAGCAGCGTGTTGAAAAACTCAGACATACACCGAGCACACGCTTTCACTGTCTCGGCAGCTACCGAAAGCCTCGGCGAATCGTTAGGTCAACCGTTCTCTGGATCAGCGGACGTGCTTGCGGAGGCGCTCGCGACTCGCACTCGACAAACCGAACCGCTCGATCTCTCGTTCGAGTTGCGCTTTCGAACCTTCGCCACTCAGGTAGCCGTTGATTCGAGCGACTGCTGTCGAGTCGATGAACGCTCGTTCCGACTCGAACTTGCCGCGAAGCTCTTCGAGCAGTCGTGCGTCCTGCCGAAGGCGGTACTTTTGGTGATAGTCCTCGGCGATCCAGAACTTCTGGAGTGGCACGATCTCAGTGCGCACGCGTGCAGGGTCTTTGACGAAGATCCGACGCGTATGCTCGATTGCATCGAGCTGTGCGTCGTCTTCGTAGAAGATCGCGGACATGTATTGACGACTCCACGGGGTCGCACACGAGTTGTGCGTCGTCCAGAAGACTTCCAGCAACTTCTCGTACGAGATCTTGTTCGGGTCGAAGTCGATCTGGATCGTTTCGGCGTGGTCGCCGATCGACCGATACGTCGGGCTCTGCGTCGTGCCTCCGCAGTATCCGACTCGGGTCCGGATCACACCGTCGAGACTCCCGAACTGGGAGTCCGGTCCCCAAAATCAGCCTAGGGCGAACGTGGCGGTGCGGAAGGCGGCGGGAGCTTCCCGATCGATCGGCGGCCGATCGAATGGTGGAACGTCGCGTTCGGTCGAGGCGTTCGAGCCTTGTGTCGTCGATGTCATCGCTACTGTTTGCTGCTCCGAAGCTACGGATCCGGAAGGATCGGTCATGGCGCCCGTACAAGCAGGCGCCGTCAATCCGGCGACGAGCAGAACGATCCTGGCCCTCGTGAGCTTCATATTGGGTGAGGATACTGCCGGAGTCTCGCATGGTTCCGGCGACCGAGACTTTCGCCGTTCGTTTTCCCGCTCACCGACGCTCGAAACCCCATGATCCGATCGATCACACGACGCCAACTCGACTTGGCACGACTCACATCGCTGGTTCTCGTGTCGACCCTGATGCTTGCATGCGGCACCACGGACGAGAACGAACCGCCCGTCCAGCCGGCGTCGGCGAAGCGCGAAGTCGCGCCGCAGGAGCCAGCGCAACACGAACCACGCGAGACCACATCCACCGGAACCGACTCGTGGACGACCTATCGCCACGCTTCCGGAACCGAGTTCCGACATCCGCAGGACTGGAACGTCCAAGAGTCGCCAGACGGCCTCCGACTGCTTCCCTCAGGGTGCGATCCTGAGCGCGACTTCATCCTCGCCACGGCTCGCCCCGCGGCTGGTCTCACCGACGTGATGTCGACGATCGCAGGCCAGCGTCTCGATCAACTCGTGCGCATGTCGTTGCCATTCTTGCAACGAACGAAGCCTCCGCGTCCTCTCGAGACGCCGCACATCAAAGGTGCCGTGTACGACTACTCCGGAATGGGACCCGACGGGACGAAGATCCGCGCGCGATCTTGGATCACGATCGCGCGCGGGAGCATCGGAGGTTTCAGCCTGGTCACCGTGGACGCACGCTTCGAAACCTATGTGGGAACGGTCGAGAAGATCTTCGAAACACTGAAGTCGACGAATCGTGCCGAAACCGCTTCACCGAACTCGACGATCGATCAACGGCTCGTTGGTCGCTTCCGTGGAGAGTCGATTCACTCGGGCTCCGGTACGTACTCCAACACCCAACTCGTGTGGGCCTTCAATTCCGACGGAACCGTGCTGTACGGAAGCAAGATGCACATGAGTGCGAGCAAACGCGACTACAACGGCGACCTCGAGTGGACCGCCAGCGGCAGCAGCGATGGGTCGCTACAGAAAGGTGTCTGGAGCGCCCAGAACGGCATTGCGGAAATTCGATGGCAGGGCGGGACCACATCGCGGTTCGCTTATGGCTTCGAGCCCGACGGCACCCTCGCGGTGAGGGATGCACGCACGCGCAAACTCATCAACATCTACACACGCATGCAGTGAGGGCGCTACGTGCGTGCAACGACCCGCTCAGCCACGCGACCCGATGGCGAAGAGATGCTTCCGTGCCCGAAAGTAGAGCACGCCTCTTGACGCAGCAGGCGTCGACATCAGGGTTTCACCGAGTTCGTTGACCGCGAGTTCTTCGAACTCACGTCCGGCGCGAATGACGTGCACTTCTCCGTCTTCGCTTCCGAAGTACAGCTTTCCGTCGGCGAGAATTCCCGAACTGGTGAATCCCATGCGCCCACCTCCCATGCGTTCGCGATACACGAGCTCGCCGGTCTTGTTGTCGATGCATTGGAGGACTCCTGCGTCGTTGCAACAGTACAGTTCCGAAGAATGCGCAATCGGTGTCTGCATGTAGTTGCCCCGACGCATCTGGCTCCAGACGACGTGATCGCTCTCACTCGCGTCCATAGAAAACTCGCCCGAGGCGCGCGCATCGATAGCCAGGATCGGAGCCTGACGACCGTGGGCGTTGGTGATGTACACGAGACCTTTGTGGACGATCGGAGTCGGCACTGGGATGTCGCCGCCGCCCCGAACTCGCCAAAGCTCGTCACCGGTCGCGAAATCGTACCCACCGATGTGCTTGTATCCGTTGACGATGATCTGCGCCTTCCCCCGCTGCAAGTCGACCGTGGGACTCCCCCACGTCGGTACTTCATCGCGCAGTTTCCGCCATGTTTCCGTGCCGTCGTCCGCATCGAGCGCGGTCAAGAAACTCTGCCCCTGCACATCGCACTGCACAATGACCTTGCCCTCGTGGAGCACGGGCGACGATGCATATCCCCACTGCGCTTTGTCGAGCATGTAGAAGCCGGCATCGAGATGGCCGAGTGACTTGTGCCATAGCGGCTGGCCATCGAAGTCGAAGCAGTACAAGCCTTCGCTTCCGAAATGTGCCACGACGTGCTTCCCGTCGACCGCCGGAGTCGACGCGGCGAACGAACCCTTCGGGTGTCGTTTGACATCCGGGACGCCTTCGAAACAACTACGTGCCCATAGGATCTCACCAGTCTTTCGATCGAGGCAGAGCACGCGAAGATCCTGTGCACCCTCACCTTCGACGGGAGCGATGCTGCCATACAGCCCGACCGTCAACGAGGCTTCGGTCCCGTCCTTGGGCACCGCGGTCGTCACGAAGATGCGATCCCCCCAAATGACGGGAGAGCTGTGCGCGAGGCCGGGAAGCGGCACTTTGAAGAGCACGTTGTCGCCAGTCTCGACGTTCCAAGAGCGCGGATACACGTAGGCGTCGGCGATGCCACGCGCCGCGACGCCTCGGAACTGTGGCCAATCGCTCCCCCCCTTGCGACTCGAGTCTTTCGAGGGACTCGAAGCGGACTCGCTGTCGTCGTTGCCCTGGTTCTTGCCCTTGTCCGGCGCGACTCCATCCTTGGAATGCGATTCCTCGCTCTCGGGCTCCGCGGTCTCTGGCTGCTTCGCAGCGTTCTTCTCGACATCACGACGTTCGTCTTCGTCCGCCCGATAGATCCGTCCATACATGTGTCCGCCGTGATCGCCCCCACTCCAGAAACCGGCGTGTCGCGTTTCGTAGACGAGCACACGGGCGGTGTAGACCCCCATCGTCGGAACAGGGATCTTCGTCACCTGAATCACGGGTGTATCCCCGGCCCACAGGACGGACACGACGATCGGCAACGTGACTTCGCGTTTGTTGTACGCGATTTTGGCGGTGAACCGCCACTTGTCACCGCGGAGCTTCTCGGCCTTCGCGATCGTGTATGACTCTTCTCTCGCCGCAGCATCCTTGCGCGCCGGGTCACTCACCGTGAAGTAGCCGACCATCTTGCAGCCGCTCATCTTCTCGGCGAAGGCCTTCTCACGGGACGCTCGAGCATCTCCGTCCGGCGTGGGTGCGGGCACGTCCTGCCCGCGAACATTCGCCACGACGAACAAGAGCCAGGCGAGCGACGAGAGGATCTGACGAGCGAGCGATGCGGCGTTCATGGCGACCTCGATCCGATACGGGAGTCGCCGATTCTACTGACTCTCCTCAGAACTCGCCGGCGCGCACGTAGGGATAGCTCCACAAGATTGCTTGGAGCAGCACGCTCTTGATCCAGGCCTGGTGCATGCGATCGACATCACCGGCCGACTGCCCTCCCTTTTCGAGGAACGGCTCGAGCGTCGCGGTCACGGGATAGACCAGCGCTTGCAAGTACCGAAAGTGCACGATGGGAACCGAGGGCGCGTTGTCTGTCCGGTTCTTCTTCGTCGAGTGATGGCGCAAGCCGATTTCGTGCTGATGGTCGAGCCACTCCTGGTCGTACTCGGCGCGCGCCGTTTCGACGATCCAGGCTGCAAAGCGCTTTCGCACCGCTGCCAGATACTCCGCATCGGGCTCACCAGTCGAAGCGTTCGCGAAGTACTGGACGAGCTGAGGAGTCGACGCGACGAATCCGTACCAGACGTCGAGGATCTCTTCGATCTGAGGTTCCAGAATCGGAAGCGACTGGCGAAGCGCCGCGATGTCGTCCTCGCCGAACAACAAGGATTGCTGCAACTTCGTGAGGTCGTCTAGCTGGAAGGGAGATGTGCTGAGGTCGGTAGTCATGGATCTCGATTTGGTGCGGGATGAATCGTTGACGGAAGTGCGGGCCTCGTCGTCGAACGAGGCCAAGGAAGAGCAGGAGGTCAGGAATGCGACCAGGACGAAGGCCATTGGCGCACGCATCGTATTTCGGACTCCGAAATGACAAGACAAAAGGGACACGAAGAAGAAGAACATGAGGACGAAAGACGCTCAGACGAGTCGAAACGAAGCGACGGCGCGGCTGACTTGATCCGGGGAACCACGCTCGTGCTCCGGGCAGTCGACTCGCAACTCGTGGGTTCCTATCGAGGACTCGAGCAAGTGGCAGTAATGCGGCCTCGCACCTTGGCCGCCACCGGATTCGAAATAGCGGCAGCTCACGCACATGCGCGCTTCCAAGATCGCGCCATCGGCCTCGAGAGTGACAAGGAGCTTGATCAGACCTGCAAGTATGGCTCCCGCCTCGCCATCGTCGAGCGTCGAGACAGCGGTCTCGATTGCCTTCGAAACCCATCCGCTCGCTCGGCGCGCGATCGTGCGGCCCTTGCGTGTCAAGTCGACGAGGACCGCTCGATGCTCGTCCGGGGCGGCTTCCTTAACGACGAGCCCCTTGGACTCGAGAGTCGTGAGTGCCTCGCTCGCCGTCGCGTAGGCGACCATGAGTTCTTTGGCCAACGCACCGACCCGGATTGGTCCGCGCCTCGAGAGGAGCGCCAGTGCTCGCCCTTGGAGCGGAGTGAGATTCGCTGGAGAGGACGCTCGTTGCTCACTCGCACGCGACAACGCGGCGAAGCGACCGAGGGCATCTGCAAGACGTTCGTGGATCGGACCCATGATTTCGGAGTCCGAAATGTAAGCGTAGGAACGGTGCTGTCAAGGACGTCGCCCGACGAATTCGATGACGAAACCTTTCACCGAGCAGGGGGATACGAGCACGACCGAGACCAATCGCGGTCAGTTCCAAGTGAAGGACGACAACGCCTCGAGTTCGCGGATGACGATTTGCTCTCCATCGACTGCGAGGTGTCCCCACGTCTCGGCGTCCGCAACGTGTTTCTGATCCTTGACTTCGTAGCGCTCCGAATTGGCCGCGATCAACAACAGCTGTCCGGTGTTCATGAGCGCGAGGATGTCTTTCCCGTGCGCGACGAGCGATGCGTATTCATCGCCAATCGGCTCGGACGTCCACATCGTCTTGCCGCTCGAAAGTTCGATGCACGAGAATCGCTTGCTGCGCAGATAGAGGTAGGCGTATCCGTCGATCTGCACGGGACTCGTCATGTAGCCCTGGGCGCGCCCGTTCCAACGCTCCTCGACGACGCACTTCTCTGATTCGTTCGGATCGGCCTCCGCAGAATCACGTTCGCGCTTGATGTCGAAGAGGTGCGCGCGACCACCGTACGCAGACGTGAACACAGCGTCCCCGAAAGCCAGCGGCGTCAAGATGTTCATGCCTCGAAACGTCTTGATGGGCACTCCCCATTGTTTCGTGCCGACGACCGGGTCGACTCCACAAAGCTCCGCCCGAGTCTGAACGAGCAACTGGAGCTTGCCGAGCAAGGTCGCGAACACCGGCGACGAGAACGCGCCTCCCATCATGCCTCCAGCCTCGTCCAGGCTCGTCCAGACTCGCTCGCCCTTCTTTTTGTCGATCCGCACGAGGCCTGCACCCGTCTGAACGTAGACCGATGCGTCATCGACGAGAGGAGAACAAACGAAGCCGAAGGCTTGCATCGGGTGCTTCCAGTCCTTCTTCAAGTCGACACGCCACAACACCTCACCAGTGACTTTGTCCATACGAGTGAGAGAGTCGGCCATGCCTGCGACGTAGATCGAGGAGTCGTCCAACGCCGGTGTCGACCGAATCCACGAACCGTTCCGCCCAGCGAAGAACGGAACGCGCATCGCCCCATCCCAGCCCGTGCTCCAGAGCTCTTTTCCGCTCTTCCGATCGAAGGCGAGAACACGCTCGGTCTTGTCGTCACGTGACTCCGTGGTGAAGACTCGGTTCGCGTCCATGACCGGACCCGAGTACGAGCGACCGAGGGGAACACGCCAGAGCCGCTTCAAACCCGACAGATCTTTCGGCCAAGCACGTCCGACCGCATGTCCCGTGCGCAGGGGACCACGCCACTGGTTCCACGTCGGCACGACAGCAGGAGCCGCGTCCTGCGCCATGGCCTCGGCCGCTGATGAGATTGCGAGTGCAAGGAGAACGAGACGCAACCGGTATCCGCGCAAACTGGGCATCGAGGTTCCTGGGGCCACCTGCGAGCTGAGACAAGGCGACCTCGTATCGAACTCTGCCCCTATCCTCGCGAGAACCATGACGATCTCGCGCCGCAGCTTCCTCGCGTCCGGCCTCGCGGCCGGGCCGCTCGCCCTGAACACGCCGTTCGGCTCCTTCCCGGGTCCCTTTCCCGGCGCGCTCGAGATCCTGGCTCAGGATCCTCGCCCGACGGACCGCGTGAGGCGCTTCGAGAACATGGCCTTCGGACTCTTCGTCCACTGGGGCCTCTACGCTCAGCTCGGCGCGGGTGAGTGGGTCAAGAAACTCCATGGGATCGACACTCCCCGCTACATGGAGCTCATGAAGACGTTCACGGCCAAGGACTTTTCGGGCCGAGAGCTCGCGCGAGTCGCCAAACGCGCGGGCATGCGTTACGTCACGCTCACGAGCCGGCATCACGATGGATTCAGCCTCTACGACACCGCGGGGTTGTCACCGTACGACGTCACGAAAACGCCGGCAGGCCGCGACCTCATCGCGGACTTCTGCGACGGTTGTCGCGCAGAAGACATCGTTCCGATGCTGTATTGCACGACGCTCGATTGGACGGATCCGAGGTTCGAGCACGACTGGAAGGGGTATCAGGAATACCTGCGAGCCTCGATCCGACGCTTGTGCACACAGTATGGACCCATCGGTGGGTTCTGGTTCGACGGCAACTGGAGCAAGAAGGATGCGGATTGGGAAACGGACGCGCTCTACGCCGTCATTCGCGAGCATCAACCCGAGGCATTGATCATCAACAACACAGGTCTCGAACAGGGCGGCAAACTCACGCACGACGAAATCGATGCAGTGACCTTCGAACGCGGCCGCCCCTCTCCCCTCGATCGAAGCGGCATGAAGAAGTATGTGACAGGCGAGATGTGTCTCACCTTCAACCAGCATTGGGGCATCGCGACGAACGACTTCAACCTGCTCTCGCCCGCGCACGTGATCGAAGAGCTCCTGCTCTGTCGCCGTGCGGGTGCCAACCTCTTGATGAACGTCGGTCCGACCGCCGAAGGTCGCGTGCCGGACTACGAGCGAGCTGCACTCGCACGCGTGGGCGATTGGATACGCCTCCACGGTGGTGAAGAATCGACTCTCTACGAAGGGCGTCCGCAACGAATGCGAGGCACCGAACGCGACTTCGCACTGCGCCGAGGAGAGACCATCGATCTCTTCGTGTTCGACATCACGACGACTGCGAGCACGATGCACGGTGTCAAGAGTCGCGGCGCCGGCAAGCGTCGATTCGAAGGTGTCCCCGAAGGTTTCGATCGCGCGATCTGGCTCGATGACGGTTCGGAAGCGACGATTGAGCGTAACGGCGAAACGGTCACTCTCGACGCAAAGAAGTGGCGCTACGGCACGAACACCGTCGTCCGCGTCGCGCGCCTCTCGCAAGCCTGAATCCGCGTCAGTTCGTGCGTCCGCCGATGTGGTCGAGAACCACGTCGACAGCGAGAGCGGCATGACCGAACAGCGTCGCGAAACCCAACGGATCCTCACCGATCGACGTCAAGCCGGATTCGTCCGAGACCAGCACTCCCCAGTACACGCCGAGCGCATCGGCGAGTTCGTCCTCGGACGGCAATCCCTGATCGTTGCCCCCTGCTTCCTGCACGCCTTGCGACAAGACCCCGCGAACGAGCGGCCAGTAAGCATGTAGCGCTTCGCCATAGGCGATGTAGCTCCGAACCGTCGCGTCACTCCGGGCGCCGACCGGTTGGAACCTCGCATCGCTGGCGAGCGACGGCTTCGACTCGTCGAACCGCACCAGCGCCTCGCTCAAGACGTTCTTGTAGGGTGACAAAATCACGACATCATCGCGGAACGCGATCGACGGCGTGAGGGACATCGCACGCGTCCGCACCGAGACGAACCAGTAGTCACGCGTCTTGCTGTAACGCAGCTTCGGGAGTTGCTCGCCGGTGCAGAGGCTCTCGAGCTTGGAGACGATGTGGCGCTTCGCGAGGCTCGCGTCACCGCGAAGCCGTGCGAAGACCAGCGCCTCGGGCAACTGCCTGTGCAGATCGACGGAGAACGAGAGTTCGTCTCCTATCGAGGACAGCAGTTCGGTAAGGTCCGCGATCGACAAGCCCAGCCGCGAGAGTCTCTTGTCGGCGCGCTTCAGCATGTAATCGACGCCTCCGCGAGACTCGGAAGTCATCTCCGAGACGATGCTGGGCGGAAGCGCGTCCGCGATAGCGAGACACGACTGCCACGCTGCATCGCGGTTCACCGAGATATCGAAGTACGCGAACGTCGAAGGAGAACAGAAGGGCGCACCGAGAGCCGTCGTCTTCTTCGAGAAGACGGACTTGAGCAAGCCTGCCTCGGCTCCGTCGAATGCCAGGCTGAGCACGTCGGCGGATCGATCCTTCGCGAGGCGACTCGTCCATGCAGCACCGTGAATTCGCTCCAGACCGATGGCACCGAGCAGCTCTTTCGTGTCGTAGGGTGCGAGCGGAGCGAGTGCGTGTACGAGCGGTTCGGTGTTGACGACGCATCGCATCATCACCGGACCAACATGAGTCTGCGCATGCTTGTTGCCTAGCTGCAGCGCCGCTTGCTCGCGCAACGAGCCTTGCTGCGAATCCATGGTCCGGGCAACGCTTTCGACATACCCCTGACCCGTGCCGATCAGCAGCACACCGTCATGCATGGTGTAGCTGATACGGAAACCCACCGCATCGATATCGAGACACCGCAGTTGAAGATCGCCGACCCGAGGGCTGGACCAGGTCGCATGGACTCCGGCCATGTGATCGAGCACATGAGGTAGCTTCGATTCCACGCGCTCGAGGATGTCGCGGACCCGATCTTCGTAACCGCGCACGTCCATGGCGAACACGATCGAAGGCGTCATGAGCGAACGAAGGCTCGGTCGCCCGACCCCGATCGCCATCGGTCGCTCCAGCAAGGTCCGGAGATCACCGACTTCGAGCCCGGCGGCATTCAGCACGCCCGCGAGTTCGGCCGTGTCGTCACCGAGTTCTTCCCGGAGGAGTTCGCTCAGGCGAGCCCCTAGGTCGATGTCGCAGTTCTTCGCAGCCTCGGCGAGAACTCGATGGAGGCGAGTGTCCCGGACAGCGAGTTTCGCTCGCTCCAATCCACCCGTCTCGATTACGAGGAAACTGTCTCGGGGAAATAGCGCCGCGAGGTCGCGCGACGCTCGGCTCGTCACTTCGTTGGTGACATCATCGAGTGCGACTTGCGACCGAGGCGTGCCCGAAAGACCGCAAATAGCCACGGCCGGTAGCAGGACACTGACGGCGAGCAGACGGCGCGGTGATGCCATGCCCGAGAATGGTGATGTCGAGAGAGTCTTCATGATGGCGCCCCTACGAATACCTCTCTGTTCTATCTCGGATCCGGAGACCCCGTCGCTCACCCCCCGAATCCGCGCGGCTACTCGTCGCGCAAGGCAGCGAGCGGCGCGGCTCGCATCGCCGCTCGCGTCGCGAGAACGACCCAGAGGACACCGGATGCACCGAGGACCGCGACGATCACGACGACGGGCAAAAGCACCGGAATCCCCCCGCGGCTCCCGAACGTCGGCACCAGCGCGATGATCGCGGCAGCACCACCACAGACGAGCCCGGCGCCGAGCAGCGCCGCGTGCTCCCGCACGACGAGCCTGCGCAGGTCCCCGGGCGTGTAGCCGACGGCGGCGAGCAGTCCGAGTTCGGCGCGCCGCTCGAGGATGTTCCTCAGGACCACGAGCCCGAGTCCGGCGCTTCCGAGCAACAAACCTAGGCCGCCGAGGATCTGAAAGATCACCAGATAGGTGTTCTGGACCGAGTCGAGGGCAGCAAGACGGTCTTTGGTACTCGTCAGCTGGAGTCCGACGTCTTCGAGACCGTTCGTCAGTGCGCGGTGTACGGCGGCATCGTCGGTCACCTCCGGCACATCGACGAGGAACATGCGGTATCCACTCGCTGACGGATAGCGCCGCAAGAAACGTGCTTCGGACACGATCAACGCTCCCTGCAAGATCGATCCCTCGAGCGTGCCGACGATCCTTACTTCGTATCGTTGTCCGAACTCGTCGACGTAGTCGTATCCGTCGCCGAGGCTCTTCTTCATCGTCCACGTCACGCTCGCCGCGTCGCCGATCGCCGGCACGACTCCGGGACCGTAGTCCGCATCGAGAAGGGACCACGCGCTGTCCGCGGTCTCGTTGGTCGGCGTGGCTTTTTCCGGCGTGAGCACGGAGGCAAACCGAAATGCCCGACGCTCCGCGAGCAACTCGGCGCGCACTGCGAACAACTGTGGCGCCCTCGTCTCACCGAGGTTGAGACAACTCGCATCGTCACCTTCGCGAACGCGCAGTGGCACGATCTCAGCGCGCTCGAGAGCCCGCCCCTCGACCGAATCGTTCGTTAGCCCGAACGCAGCGAGCCCGGCCGCCGATCCGAGATCGCGCAGCACCGGCAGCGTCGACTCTCCCAAGAAGACGAAACCGCCCGTGCCAGAATCCCGTTGGCGCACGTCGCCAGGAGCTTCGAGTCGCTGCGACTGGATTGCGGCAACGAGGAACGTTCCAGCAGCGATCAAACCAGTGGCGGCCAGGCTACGCCCGCGACGACGCCCGGCGTTGCGCAAGGCCAACTCGAACGTGCTGCGCACGGGCCGCGTGGCTCGCCCCGTCTGGCCGAGCCACGCGCGAACCACGAAGACTCCTGCCATCAAGAAACACGCCCCCCCACCGAAGAACGCGCCTGCACGTGCGACAGCAGGTAACTCCGACGTACTCGCAACCACGACGATGATCAGACCCGCTGATCCCGCAACGATGCCGTAGAGGTTCGATCGATCCGCATTGTTTCCGACGTTCGTGAGCGAACGCCGGTCATCACCTGCCCCCGCCCTGCTCGAAAGCAGCTCGGTCGCACTCTCCGCGAACACACGTCGAGAGACGAACGCGATGGCGAGTAGCGACACGAGGATCGATGCAAAAGCTCCGATCACGACCGAACCGGGCGACACGCCGAACCGAATCGATGCCGAAGCAACGGCGTCACTCCATATCGTCGTGAGAGCACTCAGAACCAGGCGCGTGTACAGAATGCCGAGGCCAGCACCGAGGACACTCCCGAGTCCGGCGAGCACGAGTGCTTCGAGGCGGAGAACCCATCGCACGTCGCGAACGCGATACCCGATCGCGAGCAACGTACCGATCTCGCTCTTCCGCTGCTCGATGCCGAACACGAAGAGAAGCGCCGTGAGCAGCAAAGCAGCCACGATCAGAAAGAAGCTCAGCCCCGCGAAGAGCCCACCGAAATCGGTTGCGGACGTGCTCGATGCCAATGCAGGCGTCCTGACGTCTCGAACGGTCACTCCGAAATCCCGTGGGCCGAGTCGCGTCTTCCATGCATCGACGAGTCGACTCATGTCCGAACTCGTCGCGCGAATCGCGGTCAACGAGCCGAATCGATTCCCCCAGAGTTCACGGCCACGTTCGAGCGGTAGGAACGCTTTTGGTGTACCTCGGTGATCGTCCCAGTATCGTTCGTCGGTATCTCGAATGCGGTCGAGATCGATCGGGATGCCCGGTTCCCAATCTCGGCAATTGCCCTTGTCGCTCAACCCGGGGAAGTCGGGCATCAGCGTGCGGTCGGCGGCCACTCCCGACAATGTGACGACATCACTCACGCGAACTCGCGTCCGCGCCGTGCGCAATTCGAGCTCGTTGCCCATCACGTAGTAGGCGAGTTCGATCTCCGCACCCTTCTGGATCTCGAGATCGTGCGCGAGCCAGTCGTTGATGACGAAGGCGTCCGGACCGGCTCCTGCCAGCGCGACGAGTTGCTCGAGCCTCGTGTCGGATGGAGGCACAGCACCGAGCGTCCCGATCGCCGAGACGAGCGAATACGGGGTCGAGCGACCGTCGCCTGCAGCACCCGAAACAGCAGTCGTGATCTCGTTGACGAAATACGTGAGGATGCCGATCGACGGAGACTGCGCCTCGCGAGCGACATCCATGATCGCAGTGTCGAGGAAGACGCGACGACCGCGAAGCTCGGCCAATCCAGTCTGATCCCCGGCGAGTTGCTCGACGTGGAGACCCGCGTCTTCGAGATCGAAGGCGGCCTCGAGTGCTTGCTGCGCTTGTCGCTCGACGTCGCTAGCAGCGAGTCGTTCGTCGCCGATGTACACGGCATTGGCTCGCCCTTGCATGTCGAGCTCGCGCTGTAGCCAGTCGAGCGCGACGAAGACGTTGGACTGCGGCACCTGGCTCGCCACGAGGCCGAAGCGACCGAACTCGTCGTCGCCGAGAAGCGCCTCGACTTCGATGCGAAGCGCGAGCGAGACATCGTCGATCGTCGCCATGACCATGTCGCGTGGCATCGCGCTCGGACGCTCGACACGCACGAGGATCGTCGATCCGACTTCGATGCCGAGTCGCTTCGCGAGATGCACGTCCACGTGACATTTTCCGCTCGACGGTGCAGCGCGGTCTTGCTGGAGCGACCGAGCACGCACAGAGGGCGCGAGTCGATAGAAGCTCGCTTCGATGCCATGGACGTTGGCGATCGCGCTGCGCGCTTCGCCGGACGTCGTCTTGCAAAAGCCACGCACGTCGAGCGTCGTCGCAACCGTCCGTGACGTCTCGGTCGACGGTAGCGAGCGTTCGATTCTGCGCCCCAGATCGTCACGAAAGAAGCGGTCCCCGGAGAGCACCGCGACATCGATCGCTCCGATCCGGCGATGCGCGATGTCGGAGAGTGACGCTCTCACCGAGTCCCCGACAGCGAGCGCGCCGACAATGACTGCCGTCGCGACGGCGACCCCGAGAATGACGCCTACATGACTTCGCCAGAAGTAGCGGAGATTACGGAGTACGAGTCCCGTGAACGTCATCGATCGGTATCGATCCTGGCAGCGGACTCGGAAGGAATGAGTCTCCCGTCGTTCAACTCGACGATTCGATCCATGCGTTTCGCGAGCTGCATCGAATGCGTCACGGTGACGAGACACGCACCGTGCGCTTTGGCCATTTCGACGAGTAGTTCGCCGACGGCTTTCGAGGCCTCGGCGTCGAGAGACCCCGTCGGCTCGTCGGCGAGCAAGAGCGCCGGTTCGCGGATCAGAGCACGGACGACTGCGACGCGCTGGCACTCACCACCGGAAAGCTCGCTCGGCCGGTGGTCGGCACGCGATGCCAAACCCACACGCTCGAGCAACGACTTCGCCCGCGGAATCGCGGCCTCACGCTCCGCGCGACTCTTGTCGATCAACGTCGGGATCAAGACGTTCTCGAGCGCCGAACACTGCGGCAGCAAATGGTGTGATTGAAAGACGAAACCAACGCGCCGATTGCGGAACGCCGCACGTTCGTCTGCGGATTGCTGCGCGAGATCGATCCCATCGACGACGACACTTCCGGATGTCGGCTCGAGCAAGCCGCCCAAGATGTGGAGAAGTGTGCTCTTCCCCGATCCGGACGGGCCGACGATCGCGGTCGACGTGCCTGCAGCGACCGACAGATCCACACCGCGCAGCACCTCGGTGTCGTCGACTCCTGGCGCGAGCGCCCCAAATCGCTTGGTCACGCCCGTAAGTCTGGCGAGCACGTCCGGCATGTCACTTGCCGTTCTCGCCCGCGGGCGGAGCGTCGACTTGCGCGGCCGGGGCTTTTCTCGGCGGCCCTCCCGGTTTGTAGAGCGTCACCATCATGCCGCCGACAGCCGCCATCAGGATCCCGAGCCAGAACTGCCATTGGATCGAACCGTACCCACCCTTGGGTGGATGCAGCGCCAACGTGACGACGGCGTTCACGATCGGCGCGCCGGCAAAGATGATCGACATGACGACCGCGGGATGCCCTTTGGCACCGAACGCGAGGAGCACACAAAACGCTCCGACCGCGCCCGCCGACCCTGCGATGAGCGACAGCAGGATGCCCTTCCCGGGCATGTTCCAGTCGCTTCCGTTGACGACGAGGATCGCGAGCGGCGCCAGGACGGCGATCAAGAAGTACGCGATGCCGACCCAGAGAAACGCCTTGTATCGGCCATTGACGGGATCGGCCATGTTCGTCTGACCGGCATGCAACAGGACTCCGTAGAGCCCCCAACACGCGACGGTCGCGAACGCGAACCAGATCCAGAGGTTCGCACCTTGTGCTGTATCAGGCATAGGCGCGCGAGCATAGCAGCGCCTTGCCCGACGGATCAGGTACCGATCTTGCCGCCGTCGACCTTCGTGATGACGACCGTCGACGGGCGCGGGCGGCGACCGCCACCGAACGGCCACGAGCTGACCGTCGACGGGTTGTCGGGCGATGGTGCGCCGTACAGACCATTCCAATACGTCGTCGACTCTCCCGGGTGCTGCACGTTGACGAACAGCGCGCGCTGATCCGGAGTCATCGTGATGCCGGTGATCTCACAGCCACGCGGACCGGTCAGGAAGCGACGAAGCTCGCCGCTGACCGGATCGGCGCAGAGCATCATGTTGTTCTTGATATTGGCATAGCCACGGTCACCGCGCTGTTGGGACGAGTTGGAAATGTCCGTCTCGATCCAGACACGACCGTCCGCATCGACGTAGATCCCGTCGGGAGATCCGAACAAGGACTGCTTTGCGGGCACCTTCGGGTCCAGAGCAGGGTCGCCCGCGAGCAGGAAGATGTCCCACGTGAACGTGAGCGAAGTGTTGTCGCGACGCTTTTCGTGAAAGCGCACGATGTGCCCGTACGGATTCGGATCGCGTCCGCTGTTGACGGGGGCGTCGTTGCCCGAGCCGTTGGTCAGCGTCACGTAGACGTCCTTGTTCTGTGGATGAACCGCAACCCACTCCGGACGGTGCAACCGCGTCGCACCGAGAGCGTCGGCAGCTTGACGGGTGCGGATCAAGACGTCGGCTTGGTCGACCCAACCATTGGCGGCCGTGAGCGGTCCCGTGCCGTGCACGAGCGGCAGCCACGACCCGGTGCCGTCCGCCTCGAACTTCGCGACGTAGAGCGTGCCATGATCGAGCGGACTCTGACCGCGCGCGCGACGCGAACGCCACGCGCCATCGCCGACGAACTTGTAGAGGTAGTCGCCGTTCTCGTCGTCACCCGAATAGACGACGACGCGACCGCGCGATTCGGTGAAGGTCGCACTCTCGTGCTTGAAACGCCCCAACGCCGTACGCTTGACCGGCTTGCTCGCCGGGTCGAACGGATCGACTTCGACACACCAACCGAAGCGGTTGAGCTCGTTGCGGTTGAGTGCCAGATCGAAGCGCTGCTCGGCTTTGTGCCACGAGTAGCCGAAGCCCGACGCCGACACCCCGTATCGCTTCTCGAGTTCGGTCGCGGACCAGTTCGTGTCGTCGGTGCCGAAGTAGCCGTTCCAGTTCTCTTCACACGCGATGTACGTGCCCCACGGCGTCGAACCGTTCGCGCAGTTGTTGAGCGTGCCGATCGGCTCCGGCGTGATCGTCGACTTCAGCATCGGGTGCGAAGCCGCGACGGGACCCGAGAACTCGACCGCCGTGTTCCCGGTGACGCGACGGTTGTAACGAGCACCTTTGACATGGACCCAAGAACCATTGGTCTGGCGTCGCACCATCACGACGGACACACCATGCGCCGCGAGCGCCTTTTGAACTTTCTCGCGACCGGCGGCATCCGGCGTGATC
>JAGQQW010000114.1 GCA_020426005.1 Planctomycetota bacterium
GCGTATTCCACCACTCTGCATGCCGGCCGACGGCGTCTACGCAGTCCGCGCAACAGTTCCATCGAACGCACTCGCGTCCGCGCCCGCAGTTGCCAACCTCGGAACGAGACCGACCTTCGCCGGCCACGGACCACGCCTCGAAGTCCACGTCCTCGATCAAGCGCCAGACCTCGACCTGTATGGCGCAACGATGACCGTCGACTTCGTCGCGCGCATCCGCGGCGAACGACGCTTCTCGAGCGAAGCGCAGCTCGCAAACCAAATCACGACGGACATCGCTTCCGCACGCGATCTCCTCTCCTGAACCGCACCAAACGTGCCAGGGACAAAGCGCGGTACTTTCCCGCGCGAAACGTGCCAGGGTCGTTTCACGCGCGAAAGTACCGCGAAACGTGCCAGGGTCATTTCATGCACGAAAGTACCGCGAAACGTGCCAGGGTCGTTTCACGCGCGAAAGTACCGCGCTTTGTCCCTGGCACCTTTTGCGCACTTCGTCGGAATTCACGCCGTTTTTCGTCCGCGCGTTGCTTCTTCCTTGGAGGAATGCATGTCGCGAAAACCACGTATCGACGAACCTGGCGCACTACATCACATCTTCAATCGAGGCATCGCTCGCCGAGTCGTCTTCGAGTCGGCACACGCTGCAGATCTGTTACTTCAAATTGTCGCAAAGGCTGGCGAACGTGGCGAAATCGCTCTCCTCGCGTTCGCGTTCTTGTCGACGCACTTCCATCTGCTCGTTCGAAGCCTGAAAGGCAACATCAGCTACACGATGATGCGAATCGAGAGCGAGTTCGTGCGCCGCTACAACATGGTGCACGAGCGCGATGGCCCTTTGTTTCGAAGTCGCTTCGGGTCCGTGAGGATCACGAGCGAAGAGCAGCGACTCAACACGCTTCGCTACATCGATCAGAATGCCGTCGAAGCGGGTTTGGCCAGGCGCGCTGAGGACTATCGCTTGGCAAGCGCCTGGCACTACGGTCGCGATATGCTACTTCCGCGCATGTCCTACGACTGGCTGCTCGAGGACTTGCTGCCGTACACGGTTCGCGGAGCCTCGTTGTCCGATGCCTACCGGCAGGTCTTCTGTCGACGCTCCGTGACACCGGACATGAAGTTCGTGATCGAGCAACGGATGAACGGAAAGACCCGCATCGACCCGATCGCACGCGTGCTCTTCGACGAGAGCTTCGCGCGCTTGAACAGTCGCTTCCGCGACGCGAACATCTTGAGCGACGGGGTCGACCTCGAGCATGCGATCATCGGTCCCAAGTCGGTGCTCGATGCCATCCTCGAGTCACGCGCTTCGGATCCCATATGGAACGTCGGGCACGTGAAGATCGACCCTTGGCGATTGGTTCACGTCGGACTGTTGCGATCTCATTGTGCGCTGAGCTACGACCAGATCGGTGGAATCGTCCAGCTCTCCGCGAGTCGAGCACAACGTATCGCGCGTCGCCATCGGACGTTGATGGCAGAACGGCCCGCGTACGCGAGCCGGGTCCGTCCAATCTCGGAACGCGCGATCCAGCTGTTCGTGGAGCGTGAGGTGTTCTGACCGCTTCTGCTGCGCGAAACGTGCCAGGGTCATTTCATGCACGAAAGTACCGCGCTTTGACCCTGGCACGTTTCGCTCACTTGCACGTTTCGCGCAGCTCTGTCAGGCCAGGCCCAGGTCCTCGGCGTGCGGTTGGAGCGCTTCGATGACGAACGTGATGTGGTCGCCGATGTCGACGCCAAGGAGTTCGGCACCTTTCATGACTTCGCTGCGCTCGACCTTGGCGGCGAAGGACTTGTCCTTGAGCTTCTTCTTGACGCTCTTCGCGGTGAGGGTGCGAATGCCTTCGGGGCGGACCAGGCTGCAGGCCCCTACGAAGCCGGTGAGTTCGTCGCACGCGAGGAGCGCCTTGTCGAGGGACGTTTCGTACGGAACGTTCCACTTCGTGTAGTGCGCGGAAATCGCGTGGGCGATCGACTCTTCACCACGATCGCGCAGCCACGCCACAATGCGATTCGGATGGTCTTCGGGCCATTTCTCGTAGTCCGCGTCGTGGAGCATTCCGGCGATGCCCCAAGATTCGATGTCATCCGCCCCATCGCCGTAGCGCTCGGCCGCCGCGCGCATCACCACTTCGACCGCACGGGCGTGCTTGCGCAACGCGTCCGTCTCCGTCCAGCCGCAGAGGTGGTCCCAAGCTTCGTCCCGAGTGATCGTCATGCGGACAGCATGCCCGCGCGTCGGAGGCACGGAAACCTCCGTACCACTGCAAGAACAGAACGACCCGCACGATGTTCACGAGGCACCCAACGAGAGCCGGCCAGCGTCAAGCGCATGCTTTTCAGTTCCAGCCCGGGCCTGAAACGCGCTTTCTGCGCCGCGGAGAGCGGTAGGGAGTCGCCGATGCCCCCCTGTCGCGACGCTACGAGAGCGCAATCGACCCTCGGTGACAGCGGTCGTATGGGGGCTTCTGACGACCCTTGGGTCCAGGGCCCCATCTGCCGTGCGCGATCGACTCCAAGCAGGGAAACGCCACGACGCGAGGGCCGACCACACGGTGTAGAATCCTCCACCTGAGTTTCGTTCGCTGACTTCTGCCAACGCCCTGCGTTCGAGTCCCTCTGTGAACCGATCTACCTGCTTCGATCTCCGCGCCACCGATGCGTCGTGGCGCAGTCTCGTTCTCGCCGCCCTGGTTTCGATGTCCACGGGCATCGCGACAGCGCAAGGCCAGGTTCGCCCCATCGGGATCTTCCCGTCAGCTGAGCTCCCGAGCCGCTACGGCTTCTCGGTCGAAGGGCTCGGCGACCTGGATGGCGACGGGTTCTCCGAAGTGCTCGTTGGCGCGCCGGAATCCCCCGGCACTCAGAGCCTTGGCACTTGGGTCGGACGCGCAGTCGTCATCGCAGGACGCGACGGGCACCGCCTCTTCGATGTCGAAGGCGTGCAGGACCAAGCGCGCTTCGGTCTCAGCGTTTGCGCCCTCGGCGACGTGGATGCGGACGGCGTTCCCGATTTCGCGATCGGTGCCCCGCACGAGAATCTCAACGGCTACCGTTCCGGCGCGGTGCATGTCTACTCAGGCAAGACGTTCGCCAAGATCCGCTCCGTCGCCGGTAGCGCGAGCGACTACATGGGCGTGAGCCTCGCGAACGCGCACGATGTCGACGGTGATGGAGTCGACGACTTCGTCGCCGGTGGTCACGGCGGTGCCGTGCAGAACCAAGGCGTCGCGCTCCTCTGGTCCGGGAAGACCGGCACGCTGATCCATCGCTTCGTCGGCACGAATGCGCACGATTTCTTCGGGCACGCGGTCGAAGCTGGAGCCGACCTGGATGGCGACGGCACCCCCGACATTCTCGTCGGCATCCCGGACGAGGACACGATGGGCAGCAACGCAGGACGCGTCGAAGCATTCAGTGGGAAGACGTTCCAGCGGCTCTGGTTCGCGCACGGCGACGTCACGACCGACAACTTCGGTCACTCGATCGGCATCGTCGGAGACATCGACAAGGACGGAACCGCCGACATCGTCGTTGGCGCACCGCAGTTCACGCCGACGTCGCTCGGCAGCGGCTTCCTCCGCATCCTCTCCGGCAAGACCGGTCAGAGTCTGCGTCGGTGGACTGGCGGTGCGGTCGGCGACTGGTTCAGCGAACCCGTCGAAGGCATCGGAGACTGGAACGCCGACGGTACGCCCGACATTCTCGTCGGGTCGAGCCGCGCGAGCCATGGCGGCCTGACGGCATGCGGCCGCGTCGATGTCCTTTCGGGTTTGGATGGTTCCATCCTCCAGTCCTGGTTCGGAAGCGCAGCCGGCAGCAACTATGGCTTCGCCGCACGCCCGGCCTTTGACTTCGACGGCAACGGCAAGCCCGACTTCGTGGTCGGTGCACCGGGTCACAACGGCAATCGCGGACTCGTCGAGATCGAGACGAAAGTGGCGCCAGAACTCACGATCGGGTTCAACGAGGCTGCGATCGTCACGCCCAACACGGTCCCGATGCAGCTCGAAGTCGATACGCAGTTCGCCGGGCAACTCTACTTGGCGCTCGGCAGCGCGTCCGGACGCGCGCCTGGTCTGTCGCTCGGCTCGATCCTCCTGCCGCTCAACGTCGACGCCTACACAACCGCCCTGCTGAGCGCGCCGAATACGTTCGTGCAGAACGGTCTCGGTATCGTCCCGCAAGACGGAAAGATTTCGATGAGTTTCGGCCTAGCACCAGGGTTCAGCACGAGCCTGGCTGGCATTCGCCTCGAGCACGCAACACTCCTGATCGACACGTCGACGCTGCAGTTCACGCACGGTTCCAACGCGGTGACGTTGCGCCTCGTCCAGTAGCGTCGAGCACGACCGCGCATCCATCGGCAGCAGCCCGCGCAATAGTTGCCAGGGCCGCGATTTGTGCCAGGGTCGTTTCACGCGCAAAAGTACCGCGATTCGTGCCAGGGTCGTTTCACGCACGAAAGTACCGCGATTCGTGCCAGGGTCGTTTCACGCGCGAAAGTACCGCGAATCGTGCCAGGGACACTTCATGCATGCGAAGTGTCCCTGGCAGGTTGCGGATGGGTTTTGGCGCGCCGTGGGCGGGAGATACTGCTAGCTTGCTTTCGATGGACTATCGAACCCTCGCTGTTGCGCGTCGGGACGACGGGATTGCCGATGTGGCTCTGGCTCGACCCGAGCGACACAACGCGTTCGACGACACCGTCATTGCCGAGCTGACGCACGCATTCGACACGCTCGGAGACGATGCGTCGGTACGCGCGATCTTGTTGCGGGGCGAAGGCAAGAGCTTCTCTGCTGGCGCCGACATCGAGTGGATGCGCATGCAAGGCGAGGCCGACGAAGCCGCCAACATCGCGAGCGCGTTGCGCATGGAACGTGCCTTTCGCGCGATCTACGCGTGCAAGCGCCCCGTCGTCGCGCGTATCCACGGAGCAGCGCTCGGCGGCGGAACGGGCCTGACCGCGGCGGCGGACATCGCGATCACGGCCGCGTCGACCACGTTCGGGTTCACCGAGGTGCGCCTCGGTATCCTTCCGGCGGTCATTTCGCCGTACGTGATCGAGAAGATCGGGCTCGCGAAGGCGAAGTCGCTCTTCCTCATGGGTTCACGATTCGACGGGCGCGAAGCGGAGCGCATCGGCCTCGTCTTCCGCGCGGTACCCGACGACGAACTCGACTCGGAAGTCGAAGCCACCCTCTCTCATCTCGCCAAGGGTGGCCCGGACGCGCTCGCTCGCGTCAAGCGACTGTGCAGCGATGTCGGACTCGGCGCGCCGAGCGACGAATCCGTTATCCGCGTCACGACCGAAGCGATCGCCGCCGTCCGCAGCACGAGCGAAGCCCGTGAAGGACTCGCGGCCTTTCTCGAGAAACGCAAGCCCTCGTGGATCCGCACGGCGGAGGATCGATGACCCGACCGGCTCCCCTCTTCGACCGCATCCTCGTCGCCAATCGCGGCGAGATCGCGGTTCGCGTCCTGCGCGGTATCCGCGAACTCGGAACGACCGCGATCGCCGTGTGTAGCGAGGCGGATCGAGACGCGCTGCACGTGCGCACGGCGGACGAGGTCCACGTGCTCGGCCCGGCCGAACCTTCGCAGAGCTACCTCGCGATCGACAAGATCCTCGATGCCGCACGCCGCAGTCGCGCGCAGGCGATCCATCCTGGTTATGGGTTCCTGTCCGAGAATCCCGCGTTCGCCCGCGCCTGCACCGAAGAGGGTTTCGTCTTCATCGGCCCGACGGCGGACCAGATGGAAGCACTCGGGAGCAAGCGTCACGCCAAGGAACTCGCGCAAGCTGCCGGCGTGCCCTGCGTGCCTGGTTTCGACGGAAAGGACGAGGGCGGAGACAACGCCGACGAAGCGACGTTCGTGCGCGAAGCGGCACGTATCGGCTTCCCGTTGCTGGTGAAGGCGAGCGCTGGCGGAGGCGGTCGCGGCATGCGGCTCGTCCATGCGGAGAAGGACTTCGTCGAGGCTCTTCGCGCCGGTCAGCGAGAAGCCCTGCAAGCCTTTGGCGACGACAGTGTCCTACTCGAACGCTACGTGCACCCCGCACGCCATATCGAAGTCCAGATCTTCGGCGACGGCGAGCACGCGATCGCGCTCGGCGAACGCGAGTGCTCCGTGCAACGGCGCCACCAAAAGGTCCTCGAAGAGTCCCCTTCGCCGGTCGTCGACGACGCGTTGCGCCACAGGCTCGAAGAAGCCGCCGTCGCCCTCGCACGTCATGTCGGTTATCGCAACGCAGGCACGGTCGAGTTCCTCGTCGGTCCCGACCTCGAGTTCTACTTCCTCGAAGTCAATACGCGCTTGCAGGTCGAGCACCCGGTCACGGAACTCGTCACCGGACTCGACCTCGTGCACCTGCAGATCGCGATCGCTGCCGGTCGTGATCTCGCATCGCTCGTGCCGGGTCATCGCGTGCTCCGAGGCCACGCGATCGAAGCGCGCATCTGCGCCGAGGACGCCGAGCATGGGTTCCTGCCCGCGACCGGTCCGCTGACGATCTGCCAGTGGCCGGACGGACCCGGCATTCGGGTCGATACCGGATTCGATCGCGGATCGTTCGTGTCCCCCCACTACGACTCGATGATCGCCAAGCTCATCGTCACGGCGCCCAACCGCGCGATGTGTCTGATGCGTCTCGAACAGGCATTGCGTGACACCGCGCTTCTCGGCGTCACGACCAACGTCGATTTCCTTCGCCGCGTCGCCACGCATCCCGCGTTCGTGAGCGGCGATCTGCGAACGGACTTCCTCGACGTCCACCCCGAGTGCATCGTGCACGAGTCCGCACCGGCCGATGCGTTGTGCGCTGCTGCGCTCGCGACGGTGTTCGCGCGCAGTGGACAAACCAACACGTCATCGGGCGGCACCAATGGACCGCCATCGCCCTGGGACATGGCGGATGCATTCCGCATCGGAGGTGCACGATGAAGCGCGTACCGGAGCGGATCGAGTTCGACGGTCGTCCGACTCGACTCGTCGCGCGCGGCCTCGAAGACGATCGCTTCCACGTCAGCTACGACGTCGAAGGTGGCGAAGCGACGCTCGAGGTCCGAGCTGGTTGTTTGCAAGGTGGCGGGTTCTGGTTCGAAGGCGCCGACGGCAAGCGCCATCACGTGTACGCCTGTGGCACCGACACCGGCATGATGCTGCGCATCGACGGCACGACGCACGTCTTCAAGAGTGCCGAACGCGACGCTGGCGACGGCGACGACGATCTCGGCGACCCGACCAAGATCGTCGCTCCGATGACCGGAACCCTCGTTCGCGTGCTGTGCAAGCCGGGCGATGCGATCGACAAGGATCAGGACCTCGCCGTGCTGAGCGCGATGAAGATGGAGCACAAGCTCCCCGCGATCGCGCCTGGCCGCGTCGCGTCGATCGAATGCAACGAGGGCAGCACCGTCGAAGCAGGCACGGTGCTCATTCGCATCGAGGTCGATGGGGACAGCGAAGCCTGATCGCCGAAGTCACTCGACTTGATCGAGGTACGCGCCGTAGCCCTCCGCTTCCATCCGCTCCTTCGGAACGAAGCGCAGCGCGGCCGAGTTGATGCAGTAGCGGAGTCCGCCACGGTCTCGCGGTCCATCGGGAAACACGTGGCCGAGGTGGCTGTCGCCGTGCCTCGACCGAACTTCGGTCCGCACCATGCCGTGCGAAGCATCGGAGTGCTCGGTCACGTTGGCATGCACGATCGGTTTGCTGAAGCTCGGCCATCCGCAACCGCTGTCGAACTTGTCGGCCGACGCGAAGAGCGGCTCACCGGACACCACATCGACATAGATACCTGACTCGAAGTGCTTGTCGTACTCACCCGAGAACGGCCGTTCGGTCCCGCTCTGTTGCGTCACGCGGTACTGCTCAGGAGTCAGTCGAGCCAAGGCTTCTTCCGTCTTGGCGTAGTTCTCGTCACTCATGAACGCATCGTACAACCGATCACCGTAGCGGCCATACGAGACGTCAGTCGTGCGTCTCCAATCGAGCACGATGCGCTGCGAGCGACAAGCTCCGTAGCAAGAGCCCCACTACGATCAGAAGACCCGGACCGAAATAGACCGTCGCGACGTAGACCCAATCGATCGGATCGCTCTGCAACGCGAGGAGCCCTGCGCCGCAATAAGCGAGCGCCGAAACCGCGACCGTCAACCATCCGATCGCGATCGCGAGCCGGGTCGATCGAACCATCTGGAACGGTGCCACCATCCCCGCTCGCCGCGCACGCACGTAACTGATCGCGACGAAGAAGTACGGGACGACGACAGCAAGGGACGTGAGGTCGTTGAGCAAGGAAACCAAGCGATCCGAGCCCGAGAGCCCTGTGAAGATCGACACGAGCGGAACGAGGATCAGCACGGTCAAGACCGCCGCCTGGGTCCAGAGGGCATTGTGGTGGGTGCCCTCGGCATCGTGCTTCGTGAGGAAACGCGGAAACGTCCCTTCGGGCACGTCTGCGAACATCGCGCGGATCGGCGACTCCATCCAGACGACGTAGGCGATGACCGACACGAGCGCGATGACCGTGTAGACGACACGCGCCGCCATGTCGCCGGGCAGCCCGACGATCGACGCCGCCGCTTTCCAACATTCGAAGACCGCGGTCGACTTGTCGATCGAGCCGACGGGCAGGAGGAAGCTCGCCGCGACCGACCCGAGCACGTAGAGCAAGGTCACGATCAGCGTCGCACTCAGGATCGCACGCGGGAAATCGCGTTTGGGGTTCTCCGTCTCGTGCACGTAGGGGCCGGCGGATTCCGCACCCGCGACTGCGAAGAGCAGCCACGCGAACGTCGCTGCGTAGCCGAGGTCGAACGAAGGAACGAGCGCATCGACGGAATAGGGTGAAGCCGACGCATGCAGGCCGAACGCAACCGCCAGGATCGCCACCGCGATCAGCGTGAACGTGCACACGAGCACGACTCGACCCGCAGTCTTGACGAAGCGTCCGAAGGTGCGCACGCCACGCGTACTGATCCACGTCAACAGGACGCAGAGCACGACGGCCAGCAGCGGTACGGCCCAAGTCGTTCCGGCAAAGACGTCGCGCCCCGTACTGGCGAGCGAAATGTTGATCACGAGTCGGCTCAGCACCGACTGCAAGTAGACGAGATTCGAGACGAAGTACGCCCAGGTACCGACGAACGCCCACGTCGGCCCGAGCCCGAGCTCCATGTAGCTGTAGATCCCACCGCGCTTGTCGGGCAACGCGGAGCTGAACTCCGCGAGCATCAAGCTGAGCGGCAAGAAGTAGAGGACCCCGACGACGATCCACGACGGAATCGCCGCGAGGCCGATCGCGGCGAGGTTGTCGGTCGCGTTCGCGAATCCGAAAACCGTGAGGACGATCAGCAAGGCGATGGTCGACACCGACATCGACGCTCGTCCGCGCGCTGGTTCGTCCATCGGTCAGAGCCCTCGCATCCACTCGGAACGAAGCGCGATGCGCCCCGACAACGCATCGTCGAGCACGCGCACGATCGCGTCTCGATCGCGCGGGAGCCTGCCCTGCACCGGTAAGTAGTTGGATGCGTGGTTGGTGCGGAAGATCGCGTCAGTCGGCGACGCCTCGGCGACGAACGTGCGCAGTTCCGCGAGCAGCGCGGCGACCTCGGGCAGCTCGTAGAGGCCCTTCTCTTGCGCTCGTGCGATCGGGGTTCCCGGGACCACGGTCAGCGTCAGGGCGGACAAGAACTTCGGATCCATCGCGGTCGCGAGTCGCGCGGATTCGCGCGCGTGCTCCATGCTGCGGGCCGTCCCTCCAGCTCCGAGCAAGAAGATCACGGACTGCTCGATGCCCGCAGCACGGAGTCTGTCGGCGGCCTTCACGTGATCGTCGAAGGTCGCGCCCTTCCCGAGACGCTTGAGTGTCATGTCGTCCCCGGACTCGGGACCGATGTAGACGAGCGAGAGGCCATGCTCGCGCAGCGTCGTCAGCTCGTCCTGCGACTTCTCGAGCACGTTCTGCGCCCACGCGTACGAACTCACGCGACGCAAATTCGGGAACGCGTCGCGGCACGCATCGAGGATCCGGATCCAATGCTCGAGATCGAGCACGAGCGCATCGCCGTCCGCGACGAAGACCTTGCGGACCTGCTTGCGATGGAAGCGCCCGGCAGCCTCGATGTGCGCCAACGTCTCCTCGAGCGGCCGCACGCGAAATTCCTTGTCGCGATACATGTCGCAGTAGACACATTTGTTCCAGCTACAACCGATCGTCGCCTGCAGGATCAGCGAATCCGCTTCGCTCGGCGGTCGGTAGATTCGCCCTTCGTAGGGCAGCTCGATCAGCATGGTCGCATTTTGCCCGCGCCGGACGCCGCTGTCGCGGAGCTACCCAGTGATGATGGCCCCCTGCTCCGGCTGCTATCCTGCAGCGCACCCAAACCCTGGAACGAGAGAAAGCCATGTCCCGCGTGCTGCGATTCGGCGTTCCGCTACTCATCATCACTGCGATCCTGATTTGGTTCCTGCAATCGATGAGTCGGGGGGACCACCCAGCTTCGATCGACAGCGCGGCATCGCCGACCGGATCGACTTCGACCCCGACCTCGACCTCGAACTCGAACTCGAACTCGAACTCGCCAACGGAGCGCGAGGATCGACGGACTTCCAAATCGACCACCGACAGCGCGAGCGTCGTCGAAGTCGGTCGTGAGGTCGCACACGACGTCGCGACGTCGAAACTCCTCGTGCACGTACACAGGCTCGGCGCACCCGTGGCAGCGCACGTGACCATCATCGACGATCCAACGGACATTGGATCGATTACGAAACTCGGGCTCGACCGAGGACAACAACACGTTCTCCCCCCGCTCGACTTCGTCACTGCAACTTGGCACGACTGCGGCGCGGACGGGACCGTGCGCGTCCCGCTTCCGAACCGTAGCTCGCTCGTCGTGGCCGAAGCCGACGGAGCTGCGAGGACCGCGATGATCGATCCGGAGGAGCGCGTGGTCACCTTGCATCTCCCGCCGGTCTTTCGCATCGAGGTTCACGTCGTCGACTCGGACGACAAACCCGCGCGCGGCGTCTTCCAGTGCATCAACGCGGCCAATAGTTCGAACTCGATGCTCGCGGTCGACGCAAGCGGACGAGGCGCGTTGTCCTACTGCGGCAAGATCGACGGTGAAGGGCGACTCGTCGGCGACGAAATCATCCAGCTCTCCCTAGTGCCATCGACGACGGAGCCAGTTTCGTTTCCACGCAACATGCCACCGAAGGCACCGATCCGACTCGTTCGCCCGTCTCCCGGCAAGCTGACCGTGCACGTCGAGACCGCGGACGGAACGACGCAAGCAGGTCACGTGACCGTCAGGCCCATGGCTCGCGGAATCTTCCTCACGCCGCTCGTGGACGGTGTCGCGACGATGCCGGTCGAAACCGGTGTCGAACTCGCGGTCTCGGTAATGAACGGTACTTCGAGCATCGCGACCGAGACCATACCCGCGATGAAACCCGGCGAAGTTCGTTCGATGACGATGCGAGTTCTTCCGTATCGCCGGGTCCTGGCGCGACTCGTCGACTTGGACGGCAAGCCAGCGTCGAAAGCACTGTACGGAGCGCAGGTCCGTGGCACGCTTCCAGGAAACAGGTCCTACCACTACAACCAGAACCTCGAACTGACACCGAGTGGTCTACTCTCGCTGCGCCTTCCGGAAGACGTTCCAGAAGTGCACGACTGGTCCTTGACCGTCGAACGCCTGCACAGCGACAGCGCGACATGGCACGTCGTTCGAGGCACGCCGCCTGGAAGCGGAACGACGCACCTCGGTGATCTCGTACGAGTGCAAATTGCGCTCGCTGCCGATGGCATGGTCTTGGACGATCACGACGCTGTGCTTCCGCACGTCCGCATCGAAGCTCGAGGAGTCCTCGACACCGATGGCATGACACTCTCGCACTTTGCAGTGAAATCCGCGTCGGACGAACGTGGTGCCTTCGAGCTGCGCCAGAACGACACGACCAAGCTCCTCCGGCTGTTCGTGCGGCACGGGGAACGCGCTCCGTTCGCGGTCACGATCACGCGAGGAAGCCGCGGAGTTCGTCTTCGATTGCCGGCAGCGGCCGAGATCGTCGTCCCCGTCGACAACGCGAACCTGCTCGACGAACTGTGCTGCGCAGCGCACTTCACGATCCGCCAACTCGACTCGAACGGCACGCCGATCGGCGAGGCGGTCCGCATGGGTGTCGAACCGACGCGGACGATCGCACGCAACCTCTACGCGGGATCGTGGTCGATCGCCTTGGCGGAATCCAAGCAAGACTCTGTAGAGATCATGCAGCTGTCGCTGCGACCCGGCGCCAACATCTCGCCACGAGTGAACCTGGCCGAACACATCGAGCGGCGCACGTTCCGTGTCCGCCACACGGACGGTCTGCCGGCGAAGGCTGCGACCATCTTGTCCACGGGCGACGGCGTCGAACACAAACGTGTCGGCCGTACGGACGACCAAGGCCGCTTCGAGATCACGTGCCTGCGACACTCGTCGGCGCATTTGACGGTCCTCTTGGATGGATGCGTTCCGGGTCGAATCGAGCTCGCGGCACGCCGCGACGAGCTGATCCTCGAAGCCGACAAGTGATCTTCGTCGCAGCGAGACTGTCGGAATCCTGCGCAAAACCACGGCTGGGATGCATTTCTCGCGGTTTTCGCGATTGTTTTCATTTGCGCTGCCTTGCGCGATTCCCTATCTAAACGGCCCTGGAAGGCCGTTTTGCGGCATTCCGCGCGTTGCGCTGCGAGTTCGACCGAATAGGAGGGTAGGTCGGAGGAGCGTCGCAATCGTGTTCGCTGAACAAGTTGGGACCCTCTGACCCACCCTGAGGACGCAATCGTCCAAGGAACGTCATGGCTGCAAAGAAGAAGAAGAAGGTGACCAAGAAGGCCGCCACCAAGGGCAAGAAGAAGGGCGCACCGGCCGAACTCATCATCTCGAAGTCGCGCACGAAGGCTGCGGTCGGCTGCAAGGTTTCGAGCGAGTTCTATGCCGCGTTCGACGAGTTCGCGCGTGATGCCCTCGCCAAGGCCGAGGCCCGCGCCGAGAAGAACAAGCGCTCGACGCTGCGCCCGCAGGATCTCTGATCCGGAACCACGCTTTCGCGTGACGAACGCGCAGGTCCCGCAGCCGCGGGGTCTGCGCGTTCTGCTTTTGCATCGTCTACATGAGCGCCGCACCGACGGCGAAATCGCCGCTCACACTGCAGCCGGTCGATCGCGCGGCTGCTATCGTGCGAGGATCGTACGCACGTGACGTCGCGGATGGCGATGCGCCCCACCGGAAAGCTGCAACCGGAATCATGACCTGGCGAAGAGTCGTTCTGTTTTCCGCCCTGTTCCTCGTCTGCCTGTGTGGCGTCACGTGGTGGGTGCTCACTCGCTCCGATGTCGCGCGTGGGCTCGTCACGCGGCAGCTCGAGATGCTCTTCCCGGGAGGCGTCGACCTCGACTCTGCCGAACTCGATCCGATCGGCGGCGAGGTTCGCCTTGCGAACTTGCGGGTCACACCCGAGGGCCCTACCGCAAAACCGCGCAAGGACGCACTCAACCTGCCCGAAGTCGTGCTCGGCGTTTCGATGAACCCACTCGGGCACGCCGGTGAACTCCAATCGGTCTTGATCGACCGCGCAGAACTCGACATCGACCTCGGCGCCGAGGAGCCCCTCGACTTGTCGAAGCTGTTGCCGAGCGACATCACCTCACGCAAGTCGGCACGTGTTCCGTCGATCCGCATTCGCAATCTCACCCTGCGTCTTCACCTGCCAGGTCGCTCGACCGGCGACGATCGCACGATCACCCTCGAACCCGTGCGCCTTTCGTTACTGCCCGCACGCGAGGACCCGAGCACGTTGGTCTTGGATGGCGACGCACCGAGCCCGTTCGGCGGCTCGGTCGCGATCCACGGCACAGCCAAGGAGGATGGTAGTCAAATCACGATCACGGTCGAAGGCGAGGAGTTCGCACTCGACGACAAGACGATCGGATTCCTCGGTGAGGATGCGATCGCGATCCTCGACAGGCTCTCCCTCACCGGCCTCGTAGCGCCGACGTTCTGGCTCGAGTACTCGAAGGCGACGGATGCGTTCGATTTCGGCGTTCGCGGCAACTTCCGTGATCTCAGCGTCACTCCGCCCGAAGTGCCGTACGCGTTCTCGCGGCTTGCCGGCCGCGTCGAGTATCGACCCGCGGCGGACGGCACGGTCGCCTTCCATATCGACCCTCCCGATCCGGCGGTCGACCCGAAGGTCGAAGCGACGGCAGACTCCTTCTCCATCCGGGGAAATCTCGAACTTGTCGGCGTTCTGCGAACGAAGCCGGAAGTCCGACTGCGCGCGAGTGCCAAGGGTGTGCCCCTCGACGAACGACTCGAGACCGCACTGCGCAAGCTCGAGCCCGCATCGATCGTCTACGACGCGTTCCGCGTGCACGGAGGCACCGGCGATCTCGACGTGTTCCTCGATACCACACGTCCGATGCTCGTCGACGCCGATCCGAGTCGTGAACCCCGGACGCAAGTCGACATCGGCCTACAGGACACGTCGCTCACGTTCTCGGGGTTCCGACGCTCGGACGGGAGTCCTGGGACCTCGTTCCCGTATGCGATCCACGCGTGCGATGCCTCGTTTCGAGTCCGTGATCAGTTCGTCGAGGTCGTCGAACTCCACGGTGCGGGCGAGCTGAACGCGACGGTCGAAGCCAAGGGCAGCATCGACTTCTCGCGCAACGAAGGCGCGATCGACGTCCTCGCCAAGAAGCTTCCGTGCACGCAGGCGCTGCGCAGTGCCATCGACACGTCGATCGGCGGCGGAGCACAGATCTACGACGACTTCGATCCGCGCGGCACGGTGGATGCGACGCTGCTCCTGCGGAAGAACGCGAGCGACGAAGAGTTTCGTTGGTCCCTGGCGGTCGAGCCTCGGGACCTCAGTATCGAGTGGGAACGTTTCCCGTACCGCATCGAGGGGCTGTCGGGACGTGTCGACGTCGATGCTCGGAGTGCTCGATTCGAGATCCAGGGTCGCGACCGTGAGACACGACTGCGCGGACGCGGCAGGATCGCGCTCGGCGAACCGGCGAGTCGCGAGATCTGGGTGAAGGCGGACGACCTCCCGATGGACGACAAGCTGCGAAGCGCGCTCATCGGGTTCGATGACAGCTTCGCCGAGTCGTGGCAACTCTTCGATCCACACGGAACGGCGGATGTCGAATTCCTCGGCTACAAGCGAAACGAAGCCGAAGAGCTCAGCTACGACCTCCGCGCGGACATCCGTGGCGGCCGCGCGAAGTTCGCACCGTTCCCCGTCGCACTGCGCGAGATCGAGGGACCGATCGTCGTGCACGGCGACGGAAAGAACACCCACGTCGAGATCCTTGGAGTACTCGGTCAGGGACTCGATGCGCGCCTGTCGTTCCAAGGAACGCTAGACTTCTCGCCGACGAAGAGCCCGATCGCCGACCTCGAAGTCGTCGCCAAAGGCGTGAAGCTCCGCGATGAGCTCGGGGACGTTCTCGACCAGACGCAGATGATCGACGCCGGCATCTGGAAGCTCGCGGCGGTTTCCGGCTCGTGCGACGCGGTGCTCGAGATCCATCGCGACGAAGGCGAGGACGACTTCCGACAATCCCTCGCAGTCGACCTGCGTCAAGTCGAGAGCCACGCCGCGATCCTCCCGGATACGCTTTCGCGTCTCTCGGGCGAACTGCGCATCGACGAGCACCACGTGATTCACGTCGACAGACTGCGTGGCGCGATCGGCGAAGCACCACTCGTCTTCGAGAAAGGGAAGGTCTACCGGAACGCGGACGACACGGTCATCGAACTCCAGCTCACCGCGGACCGCTATCCGGTCGACGATCGACTCGCCAACCTCCTCTCGGGAAGCGTCAAGCGCGCCTACCTCGACCGTCACGCACGCGGCAGTGTGTCCCTCGTCGGCGCCAACGTCACCGTACGTGTTCCCCAGACGCCGCCGCCGGGCACGTCCGGACTCGGCATGTCGATCGACTTCGAGGGCGGCGAGTTCCGCGCCCATGGGTTGTCGCTCGACCTCGGGATCCGCGTCGACGAGATTCACGGGTACGTCGTGCTCGACCGTGGGGTCGTCCGCCCGGATCGCAGTGAGATTCGTGGGCGCCTCGGCGGGCTGCGGTTCACGGCGCTCGGTCAAGACTTCGTCGACGCACGCGGTCCGTTCGTGGCCACTCACGAGTTCTTCGAAGTGCCGACCGGGAGCGCGCGCATTCACGGCGGTGTGTTGCGTGAGCTCGCTGCAGATGCGAACTTCGGAAAGCCGGGCCCCCATCCCCTCGTGCGCTACGAGTTCGACGAGTCGAGGCATTTGGCCGTCGACTTCGAACTGATCGATCTCGATCTCGCCAAGGCTGCCGCCGGACTCGAGAGCACGCAGCCGTATCGAGGTGCCGTCAGCGGCAAAGTCACGCTCGAACTCGATGTCGACGATCCGACGACCCTCGACCTGACGGCGAATCTCGGGGTGCGCGACGGCTGGCTCGGAGACGCACCGATCTTTCGCAGCATCTACGGGCTGCTCAAGCAAGAGAAGCG
>JAGQQW010000115.1 GCA_020426005.1 Planctomycetota bacterium
CAACTGAAACGCGGCACGCGCATGAGCGCGAGGCAACCGTATTGCAGCGCGACGACGTAAGGGACGGTGATCGCGAAGTCACGAATCTCGACTCGAGGGAGCTCCCAGTCGAAGCGCAGGCAGAACGCGAGGAACCACGCGACCGAGAGGATCGCGAGGTCGAGAACGACACGAGCCACCCGAACTCCGCGTCGCGAGGTACGCAGGGCCGGGGCGTCGTCGACGTGCATCGTGGACGTCGTCATCGATGCACCAGGCAGCGCGCCGCGTGCAGAATCGCAGCGCCGAAAGGGGAGCGGAGAGGGATCATCGGCGGGTGTCGGGGCAGGATCGCGGCGCAATGGCAGCGCACCGCGAGGAGAGGTCAGGGGGTTTCAGTACCGAGTGGAATCACGCCGGGCCCTGGGGGGCGGGTCGGGCCGGATGGCGTGGCGACCCGCACTTCATACCCGAGACCGCGTGCGGGTGTAAGCCCCCTCGAAAAGGCCTTAACTCCGTTCACACACAGCACCTGAGTGTCGCAGGGAAACGTTCCTCATTCGGTTCGGCGTTATTCCCGAACCATTCGATGCAGACGGTGCGGCGATGCTGCCGATCGCAGCGGCGCTTCGGGTGTAGCGACCACCGCTATTCCACTTTTGTCTCGAAGTTGAAATAATGCACTCACTTATTCTCCCTACGACAACAAGCGAGGACACACGATGCAGCGCGGGCCGACAGGCGAACTCTCCGTCCAAATCCTCGGTGGAGAACGAGTCCCCGCGTTCGTGCCCGGCCCCTTGCCACCGGAGCCTCCGATCGTCTTCGACGCCGGGATGCAGCGGCATCTCGAACGAGCATCTTTAGCCGTCGGCAGGCTCGACAGCGTGTCGACGCTGCTGCCGGACACGCATCTCTTCCTGTACTCCTACGTCCGCAAAGAAGCCCTCTTGTCGTCGCAGATCGAAGGCACGCAGTCGTCACTGTCCGAACTCCTGCTGTTCGAGATCGACGACGCCGCTGGCGCCCCACTCGACGACGTCGTCGAAGTCACCAACTACGTTGCCGCGCTCGAGCACGGTCTCGCACTCTTGCGCGGTGGCTTGCCGTTGTGCAACCGGGTCCTCCGTGAGGTTCATGGCCGCTTGTTGGCTCGGGGACGCGGCAGCGACAAGGCTCCCGGTCAGTTTCGATCGACACAAAACTGGATCGGAGGTTCGCGTCCCGGCAACGCGCAGTTCGTTCCGCCGCCGCCAGAGAGAGTCGAAGAATGCATGCAACGACTCGAGCAGTTCTTGCACGAAGTCGACGGGCCGCCGCTGCTCGTGCGCGCGGCGCTCGCGCATGCACAGTTCGAGACCATCCACCCATTCCTGGACGGTAATGGCCGCGTGGGACGCTTGATGATCTCTCTGATGCTGCACGCTGCTGGACAGCTCGAAGAGCCGATGCTCTACCTGAGCCTCTTCCTCAAGCAGAACCGCCGGGAGTACTACCGGCTTCTCGATGCCGTGCGGGAGAGCGGCGACTGGGAGGCGTGGATTTCGTTCTTCCTCACCGGTGTTGCCGAGTGTGCCGATGGCGCGGTGGAAACGGCTCGACGACTGATGGCTTTGTTCGAACGCGATCGCCTCGCCATTCAGCAAGTCGGTCGTCGGGCAAACTCCGCGCTGCGGGTGCACGATGCGATGAAGGCGCGCCCGCTGCAGCGTCTCACGAACATCGCGGAGCGGACCAAGCTGTCGTTCGTCGCGGCGTCCCGTGGCATGGACGTGCTCATCGACAAGGGCATCGCACGCGAGCTGACGGGTCAGAGGCGGAACCGTGTCTTCGCCTACGGTGATTACCTCGCGATCCTGAACGAGGGAACCGAGAACCTCTGATCGAGCCCGACGCGTAGCGAGTTCACCCGGTAGGGCGCGTTCGTTCCGATCCGCGGCTGCGAAAAAAGCTCCGACACCAAAGCTGCGTCCGCGACATATAGGAGTGTGACACGACCCCACAGCGCGGAGAGCCGCGGCTACCATGGAGCCACGATGGACGACCTCGGAACCAAGCTCGGCTATTCGGAATACTGCACGATCCCCGAGGACGGTCAGCGACACGAGATCGTCGATGGGGTGCACTTCGTGAACCCCGCGCCTGGCTTCGAACATCAATCGGCGTTGTCGCAGATCTTCTTCGAACTCATGGCGAACATCGATCGAGCAGGTCGCGGGCGGGTATTCGTCGCTCCGTACGATGTGCAACTCTCCGAGCACGACATCGTGCAACCCGACATCGTCGTCGTGCTCGCGGACAACTCGCACGTCATCACGAAGCCGCGGATCGTCGGCGCACCCGATCTCGTCGTCGAGATCCTGTCGCCTGGCACGGCGCGGCACGATCGCGAGCGGAAGTTCGCGCTCTACGAGAAGAGCGGCATCCGCGAGTACTGGATCGTCGACACGGCAGAGCGCGTCGTGTCCCAGTTCACGCTGGTTGATGGACGGTATTCACACTGCACGACCGCGCACGAAACGCTACGGCTCCACGTTCTGCCGGACGTCGAGATCGATCTCGCCTGCGCCTGGAAGTGACGCCTCGCTCGTGGCGCTCGCCGTGCGAAGGCAGCCCCAGCTGACGCCCACGATTCGATATCAACGCCGCGCTGCTACAACGCGACGACATCGCGGAGCGAACCCGCGCAGTTTCTCTGAACCCGCCCCCCGCGCCCGTGCATAGACCCCGTGTTGTGCCGCCCCCCGGCCGAGCTTCTGGCTTCCAGTAGGATCGAACACGAGAGCATCCCTTCCCATGAAACCCAATCCCACGACCCACGCGACGACGCTTCGCCCGCATCGAACCCTGCTGACCATCCTCGCGACGTGCCTCGGCGCGGCCGCGCTGCCAAGCCAAGAGGTTCCGACGCTGCTGCGAGACCTTCACGACGCGCCCCCGACGAACGACGGCGGCAATCCCGAACCGTTGCAGCGGCTCGACTCGATTTGGTCGGATCGGCGTTCGTTCGACGTCGCCGGGGGCGAGATGCACTTCGTGGCCGACGACGGGCGTGGCTACGAGCTCTGGGCGACGGACGGGAGTGGCGCGGGCACGCGTCGCTTGTTCGACATCGACAGGTTCGCGGGATCGCGTCCTACGGAATGGACCGAAGTCCGGCCGGGTCTCTATGTCTTCGTCGCGTCGACGACCGACGAGGGGCGCGAGCTGTACGTGAGCGACGGCACGCAGTCGGGCACGCGCCTCCTCGCAGACCTTTGGCCGGGGCGGCAATCGTCCGCCCCTGCGGAACTGACGCGCATCGGCAGTGGCGCGGGCGCGCGCGTCGTGTTCTCGGCCGCGACGGGGCCCGTCGATCGCGAACTCTGGATCACCGATGGCACGACGGCCGGCACGACGATCCTCGCGGACATCCACCCCACGCGCGGGTCGTACCCCGAGGCGATCACGGCGGACGCGAGCGGCACCCTCGTCTACTTCCGCTGCGATGACGGCAGTCACGGCAGAGAACTCTGGGTCTCGGACGGCACGCGCGCCGGCACGCGCCTCGTCGCCGACCTCGCACCGGGCTCGTCGTCGAGCACACCGATCGCGCTGCATCCGCTCGGCACGCGGATGCTGGTCGCGGCGTACGAACCATCGACCGGCTACGAAGTCTGGAGCGTCGACACCAAGACGCAGGCCATCACGTTGCTCAAGGACATCTACCCCGGGCCAACGGCCGGATCGTCACTGCTCGGCGCAACGTCTTGGCGCGGCAAGCTCTGGTTCACGGCACGAACGCCGGAGCACGGCAACGAGCTGTGGGTCACCGATGGCACGACGGCCGGCACGATGCTCGTCGTCGACTTGCAGCCTGGTAGTGCTTCGGGCGGCTTCGAGCATGCGTTCGTCGCGCACGACCAGCTCTGGTTCCGAGGCACGCGCGGCGACGTCGGCGCCGAGCTCTTCGTGACCGACGGCACTGCGAAGGGCACGCGACTCGTGGCGGACATCGAGCCCGGAAGCGCCGGGAGCTCACCGGAGTGCGGCGCCGAACTACCGGGCGGCCGCATCGCTTTCGCGGCACGCACGTCGGCCCACGGCAAAGAAGCGTGGATCTCGGACGGCACTCCCGCCGGCACGCGACTGATCGCGGACACGATGCCTGGCGCCGCATCGAGTGCGCCGAGTTGGTTCACGAAGCTCGGGACCAAGGTCTACTTCGCCGCCAACCTCGAGAACATCGGTCGCGAGCTCGTCGTCACCGACGGCACGGCCAGCGGCACGCAGCTCGTCGCCAACATCGGCCCCGAGCGAACGGCATCGTCGTACCCCACGGATCCATGCACGATGGATGGAATCGTCTACTTCGGCGCGGACGACTCGGTCCACGGGGCCGAGCTCTACCGCACGGACGGGACGGCCAAGGGTACGACCCTCGTCGCCGACCTCTATCCCGGGATCGGCGGATCGTCACCCGCGGGCATGACGCGCTGCGGGGACAAGATCGTCTTTCGCGCGTTCACGGACGCTGCCGGCGGCGAACTCTTCGTCACGGACGGCACGGCTGCCGGCACCAAGTTGCTCTTCGATAGCCGCCCCGGTACGCAGGGAGGTCTCCAGGGCATCCTCGGATCGTTCGGCGAGCGCGTGGCGTTCACGGCGACCGTGGACTCACAGAACACGACGAGGTCAGCGCTGTTTGCGACCGACGGAACGCACGTCGAAGAGGTGTTCGACCTGAGTCTGAACAACCTCTACCTGACGACATTCGTCGCGCTACCGGCTGCGCCTGGGCGCTTTCTGTTCGCGGGGTTCGATGCGAGTGGGCCGCACTTCTACGTGAGCGATGGGACAGCGCATGGAACGACCCAGATCGACTTCGGCATCCGATCGACGACGCTTCTCAGTTCGAGCTACGTCGCGTGCTTCGGGCGTCTCTGGTTCACGGGTTTCGACATCGCGACGGGTTTCGAGTTGTGGTCCACGGACTTGTCGAGTGAAGGGACGAAGCTCTTCGCAGACCTTGCACCGGGCAACGCACACACCAATCCGGGTGACTTGTGCAGCGCCGACAACCTGCTCTTCTTCGCCGGCGATACCGCGACGTCCGGGCGGGAACTCTGGGTCACCGATGGCACGATCGCGGGAACGCGCTTCGTCGACATCCACAAGGGCACTCTCGGTTCGTACCCGAAGAACCTGATGCGCGTCGGTCACGGCCGCGTGGTGTTCACTGCGGACGACGGCCAGCACGGCGTCGAACTGTGGGAATCCGACGGAACTGACGCGGGCACGCGCCTCGTTGCGGACCTGCACTTCGCGTCCTCGAATCCGGGATCGTTCGCGCAGATTCGCGGCTCGTTGTTCTTTGCCGCGGACGATGGACTTCACGGGAAAGAACCGTGGCTCCTCCCGCTCGGTGGGACGACGTTCGAGACGAGTCCCGGATGTTCGGTCGACGCGGTGGCCCCGCTCCTCGAAGTCAGCTCTGCCCGCCTCGGCGGCGTGCAATCCATGCACACGACGATGGGCATCCATCGCATTGGAGTCACGATCCTCGGCCCCGTTGCGAGCCGGCGATCGCCACTGCGCACGGATTGTTGGACCAGTGTCGATCTCGCGAACGCGTTCGTTCTCGAGGCCTGGATCCAGCCGAACGACGCGCGATACACGTGTTCGATCGCGGTGCCCAACGACCCGAAGCTCCTCGGTGTCCACTACGCGACCCGCACGTGGAGTTTTGACTCCGGTCTCGTGTCGATGCCGCGACTCTCGCCCGTCTTCGAGTCGATCGTCGGTCGCTGACCCGCGTGGATCGCGCTCGCAAGACAGCTCGGGATGCGTCGGTCGAAGCCGACTTCGCTCGGTATCGCGATACGGGTGACGGCGCGTCGCTCGCGCGCGTGTTCGACAAGGTCGCGCCCGAACTCTTGCTCGTCGCGCATCACCTGATCGGCCGCGGTGCCGATGTCGAGGACCTGGTCCAGACGACGTTCGTCCAAGCGATTCGCCATGCGGAGGCGTGGGACGAGAGCCGACCGTTACGGCCATGGCTCGTCGGCATCCTCGCCAACGAAGCGCGAATGGACCGGCGCCGGCGCGCGCGCGTCATCGACCCGGAGAGGCTTCCCGAACGAGTCGCCGAGAACCCACTCGATTCCGCGGCATCGAGTGAGTTCGCCGAGGCCTTCGTCGAGAAGCTCAGCGCGCTCCCCGACAAGTACCGTCACGTGCTCACGCTGCGTTACATCCACGGTCTTCAGCCGACGCAGATCGCGCATTCGCTCGGTGCACCGCCGGAGACGATCAAGACCTGGCTGCGTCGCGGCAGGGACTTGCTCAAGAAGGCGCTTCCGATCGGGTTCGCAGCGAGCCTCGAGGCGATGGTGATGCCGCAGCAAGGACTCGCCGCGATGCGCGCGGCCGTGCTCGACGAAGGCATGGCCATCGCAGCCGAGGCGGCTGGTGCGATCGCGCGAGCGGCGGGTGAAGGGCAGGCGATCGGCGTGGAGTCGGGTGCGGGTGGAACGTCGGGCTCGTCGGCTGGCTCGGCGACGTCGGGTTCGTCGGGTTCGTCAGGGTCGTCGGGCGGCTCGGGTTCGTCGGGGACATCAGGTTCTTCGGGATCGCCGGGTGGCTCGGGACCGTCAGGGAGCCCGGGATCGTCAGGGAGCCCGGGATCGTCAGGTGGCTCGGGTTCGTCGGGTGGCTCGGGTTCGTCGGGCACCCCGGGTTCGCCGGGGTCGTCGGGCGCGTCGGGAACGCCACCGAGCACACCCCCCGACGTGCTCTCGAGCTCGCTTCCAGGCGCGACACCGGCGCTGCCCATCGGACTTGCATTGGCAGGCATCGCGATGATCTCGTGGTTCGTGATCGCGTTGTTGCCGTCGAGCCGCGTGGATCCACCGGCAGCCGATTCCATCGGCCTGGCTACGACAGAAACCACGACGCGCCCGGGCGCGGTCAGCGATACTGGCGGCGAGGTGCGCGCTTCGAGCGATTCCGTCGCGAAGACCGTGACCGCGCTCGTGCGTTGGAGCGACGGCACCGCTGCGCCGGACGTGCGGCTGCGCTGCCGCCCGGTCGCAGAAGCCAACCCCGCACTCCACGAGCGATGGGTCGTCACCGATGCCTCGGGCGCGGCCGATCTCTCGAGCCTGGCTCCAGGGTCATGGCAGCTCCATATCGATCGCGCGCAAGCCTTCACGGTGTCGCTCGGTGAAGCGGTGCAGCAAACGATTGATTTGCGCATCGCTCGCGGCGTGACCGCCCGTGGCAAGGTCGTGGATCGAGAGTCCGGGCTGCCGATTCCGCGAGCGTCGATCTGGCTGTCCGTCGGCGACCGTCCCGACGAGGGAACTGTCGTTGCCACGTGCGACGATCGAGGTGAGTTCGAAGTCCGCGACGTTGCCCGAGATCGCGCCCTCTGCGCTCAGGCGCCCGGGTACGGCTGCGGGTCGCTCGTGCGCGTCACCGATCCGAACATGGCCGTGCGGCAACTCGTGCGCGGCGAACGTAGTGTGCACGGGATCGTGACGGACCCCGCGGGAACGCCGATCGAAGGAGCGACCGTGCTGCTCGGCGGCGTGCTCCGCGACGGCGCATGGCAAGGCGGTGCGGTGCGTGAAGGCGTGAAACGAGGCGGCGCCGCTTCAGACGGCCCATCGCAAGGCGGGGCCCTGCCGGGCGGTGGCACGCAAGGCAGTGCGATACGAGGCGGCGACTTGCAAGGTGGCGCCGTGCGAGCAGATGCCGTGCGAGCCGATGCGGCACAAGACGGTGCGATGCGAGCCGTTACTGACGGCCCGTCGCCAGGCGGAGTCGCGCCAGGCGGAGTCGCGCAAATCAATGCCGTGCCAGGCGGTGACGCGCAAATCGATGCCGCGCCAGGTGGAGTCGCGCAAAGCAGTGCCGTGCCAGGCGGTGACGCGCAAGTCGATGCCGTGCGAGTCGACACTTTGCCAGGCGACAAGAACTCATTCTTCGGTCGACGAGCAACACCACCCGTCGTGTGCCGAACCGATCGCGATGGCGCGTTCGCCGGCAGCGGACTGCGTGTCTTCCATCGCCACGTGATCTTCGCGGCGGCACCGGGGTTCGCATTGCGACGCTTCCCGTTCCCTCGCTCGACCGAAGACCACATGCCGATCCGGCTCGTCCTCCACCCGGCCGCGACACTGTCGGTCTCGTGCAGCGATGCGGCGTCTCGAGAACCGATCGACGTGATCGTGACGCCGGATTCGTTCCGCGCAGAAACGAGGCCCGAACTCCAGATGTCCGACGGCGACGTCATCCCACCGTGGATCACGACGTCGGCGACGCTGCAATCCGGAACGTCGATGGAGTTCGTCGATCTGCCTACCGGGCCGGTGCACGTCGCGATGCGGAGCCGAGATGGTCTTCGCACGGCCAGCTTTCGCGGGGACCTCCACGCAGGCCAGGTTCTTCGATGCGTGGCTCACCTCGCGCCGGCGCCTTGCATCGCTGGTCGCGTCATCGACGAAAGCGGGATGGCGATGCGCGATCTTCGCGTGTGCGCGATGAGCGAGCCCGGTTTGCCAGCGCCCGAACCTGCGATGACGGACGTCGATGGGCGCTTCTTGATTTCTGGCTGCAACCCCGAGGCCTATCACCTTCGCGTCGAATGCCGCGTCGCGAACCGCGATCGGTTCGCGCTGCTGCTCGAGAAGCCCGACGTCGAAGCCGGTCGCACGAACGTCGTGTTGCGCGTCGCGCGATCCCTCATCCCCGACAAATGGATCCGTGGCCGCATCCGACTCGAGACGATCGATCCGCGCATTCCACGCGCGACTGCACAGCGACCGTATCACGTCGCGGCAGACGACGGGATCGACACCGAGCAAGCCGTCGTGGATCCCGATTCCGGAGCGTTCACGATCGGTCCGCTGGCAAGTGGCGTCTACGGTCTGACACTCTTGACGCCGGAAGACGGCGTTTGGGAACGACCTGGGCTCGTCGTGGACCAAGCGGATGTCGACATCGGGGACGTCCATGTCCCAGTCGGCGGCAGTCTCGAAGTGATGGGCACGCGCGAAGACGGAGCCGCGCTGCAAGGTGTCTTCGGTTTCTTGAACAGGGACGGAAGCGCAACATCGGCGCGGATGCTGTGGTTCGAAGACGGCAAGGCAACTGCACGATTCGTCCCACCCGGAACGTATCACTTGTTGCTTCCGTATTGCGGTGTCAACACGACGACGCGCGTCACGATCGAGCCCTCACGCACTGCACGAGTTCGCATCGAAGCAGGCACGACCAAAGCGACGCGTATCGACATCCGCGCGCCGAACGGTTCGGGCGTGATCACCGCCGTCGCGCGCATCACGGACGACGCGGGAAGAGTCTATGGCACGCAGAACTTCTCTTGTGATGTGCGAGTGACTCGCGTCTTCACGCTGCACTACCGACTACCACCCGGCGACTACCACGTCGAGGTCGTCGCGCGCGGCTACGAAGGAAGCACCGAACTTACCGTTCCGAAAGACGGCCCGCCGTCAAGAGCATCCATCGAGCTCTCCGCGGTGCGCTAGCCCGGCCCAAGCATCCCGCATGTGCGCTGAGGTTCCCACAGCATGTGCGTGAAACGTGCCAGGGTCGTTTCGCGGTACTTTCGTGCGTGAAACGTGCCAGGGTCGTTTCGCGGTACTTTCGCGCGTGAAACGTGCCAGGGTCGTTTCGCGCGCTTCGCGCTTCATTACGACTGCAGGAGATTCGCTTCGACACCGATCGTGCGTCCGCGGCATGAAGGAGTGATCACGCAACCCCACGGCGCGGAGACTTCCCGGCTACCATGGAGCCACGATGGACAACCTCGGAACCAAGCTCGGCTACGCCGAATACTGCGCGATCCCCGAGGACGGGCAGCGGCACGAGATCATCGGCGGGGCGCACTTCGTGAACCCCGCGCCTGGGTTTTCGCACCAGTCGGTGTTAGTGGCTCTCACGGCATCGTTGTATGTCGCCGTCGATCCCTCCGGTCTGGGCACGGTCCTGGTCGCGCCATTCGATGTTCAACTATCCGAGCACGACATCGTGCAGCCGGACATCGTGGTCGTGCTCACGAGCACTGCGAACGTGATCACCGATTCACGGATCCTCGGGTCACCGGACCTCGTGGTCGAGATCCTGTCGCCCAGCACGGAAAAGCACGATCGCGAGCGCAAGTTCGCGCTCTACGAGAAGAGCGGTGTCCGTGAATACTGGATCGTCGACACAGCCGAGCGCGTCGTCTTGCAGCACGCGCTGGTCGACGGGCGGTACCAACTCATCGCGAGCGCGCGAGAGGCGATTCGACTCCACGTGCTCCCGGACATCGAGATCAACCTCGCGCGCGTCTGGGCCTGACGGCCCGCCGGCCGTACCACGCACGAGCCGCGCACTCTCATGGCGACGACGTTCCACACCCGCTTGACATATAACCAATCGGCGATATATTGGCAGCCATGTCGACCGCCTTCCAAGCCATCGCGGACCCGAGCCGGCGCTCGGTGCTCGACCTCCTCGCCGAGGGCGAGCGTTCGGTCAGCGAACTGCTCGGGCACTTCCGCTTCAGCCAGCCCGCACTCTCCAAGCACCTCAAGATCCTGCGCGACGCTGGCCTCGTCGTCGCGCGCGCCGAGGGGCGGCTGCGCATGTACTCGCTGCGCGCCGAAGGGCTACGGAGCGTTGCGGAGTGGGTGCGGCACTACGAACGCTTTTGGACCGAACGCCTCGACGACCTCGGTCGCTTGCTCGACGAAGACCAGGCTGCACGCGCGCGACAGGGCGGCGGCGCCGGCAAGACCAAACGCCAGGCTCGCCGCACCACCACACGCAGGAAGAACCGATGACCTCGATCCGCGTCCAACGAACCTACCCGCACGCACGCGCACACGTCTGGCGCGCACTGACGGATCCCGACTTGCTCGCGCGCTGGCTGATGCCGAACGACTTCGCACCGGTGGTCGGGCATCGATTCACGTTTCGCACCGAGCCCGGACCCGGCTTCGACGGGATCGTGCACTGCGAAGTGCGCGAAGTCGAGGAACCCACGCGCCTCGTCTACACGTGGGTCGGTGGCCCGATCGACACGGTGATCCGCTTCGAGCTCGAGGACGTGCCCGGCGGCACGAGACTCGTCGTCGAGCAGTCGGGTTTCCAGGGCGTGAAGGCGTGGCTCGTCAGCCGCATCCTGAAGCTCGGGAACCGGAGTATGTATCGCCGACGCCTGCCCGCTCTGCTCGACGAACTGGCGCGGGAACGCGCAAATGCGGAGGACCTACGCGCGACACCGCCGCCGGAATGCTCGTCGCGCCATCAGGGCGCGATTCGACGCGTTCTCACGTGGCTCACGGACGAGCGCTCGACGCGTGGAAAGGCGACACGATGAATCGCTGGCGAGTCGTGCTGTTCTTGGTCGCGGTCGCGGCGGTGGCGTGGATCTTCGCTGTCGGCCCTTACCGCGAGATGAGCACTCTGTTCGCGCCACGCGCGCCGTTCGACGAAGTGCCAGCGACCTCCGCCAGCGAGGCACGCGACATCCTCGCACGCATCGGGTTGGCAGGCCGTGATCTCGTCCGCACCCACCTTTTGTGGGACATCGGCACGATGATCGCTAACGCAGTGATCGTGTGGTCCCTGCTGCGTGCAGCCTTACCCGCGAATCGTCTCGGTGGGCTCGTCGCCGTCACACTCGCTTGCGTACCGATGCTCCTCGACGGCATCGAGAACTTCGCGATCGCACGCGTTGTCGCGGGATGGGAAGCACCTCAACGAGCGTGGGTCGACATTGCGAGGATCGTCACGACGGGCAAGTTGGTCGCACTCGCCGTCGCCGCTGCGGCCTTCTTGGTCGCCATCGTCGTCCGTATCACTGCCAAGCTGCACGCATCCAGGCGGCATCGTCCTCAGCCACGGCACCCGAACGCGCGCGCCGTCAGCACAACGCTCGATTGAGTCGCACCCGACCGCGTCGTCATCCAACACGCGCTCGTCAATGAGGGGTTCGTACTCCTCGCAGACGCGCGAGAGGCCATTCGACTCCACGTGCCGCCGGACATCGCGATCCAACTCGCGCGCATCTGGATTTGGCACGGCGACTGACCGCTACCGCCCCATACTGTCGATGATAGACGACCAAGGCAAGCCCAAGCACCTACTGATCGAAGCTCGTTGCGCACGAACTCGTCGTGCGTGAGGCCCCAATTGAAGTTCCCCATGATTTATCAGCGCAACTTCGCTCTAGAAGCCGTGTTTCTTGGAGCGCTCGTGTTGGCTTTGTGCACGACTGCATTGTCCGCACAAAGCAGCCAAACGACCAACTACTACGTCGACGCACTCAACGGGCGCGACATCGCACAAGCCGGCTCGCTCAGCTCTCCGTGGAAGACGCTTCCGTACGCCATGTCGCGGATACCAAACCAAGTAGGCAACGAATCTGCAAAACTGCACTTGGCATCGGGCCACCCACACTCCGTCTCGGCTGCAGTGCCCTTGCGCGACAAGATCTATCTGACAGGTGACAGTACCACCGCATCGGTGGTCACTGCGACACACAGCGGTCCGATCCTGACCATGACCGGCGCGGAGTATGTCGCCATTCGAGATCTCAACTTCGTCGGTGGCTCGAGCGCCATGTTGTGCCAGCGCGACGGAAACAACTCGTATGGGAGAGTCCTGGTCTACGACTGCACGTTCGCGAACCAACGAGTCGCGTGCATCGACACCAAGGACTCCATCGGGTTTCCATGGGTCGAATTTCAGACCTGCACGTTTTCGAACGCTCCCATTGGCATCCGGGCAACCTTGACCGACGGTCTCGTCACTCTGCAGGTCAAGGGAGGCAACTTCTTCGATCTCAGCAAGACCGCGATCGAATGGGTGGCTCCATCAGGCAAGGCGTACGGGACGCTGACGGTCGTGGACTCGATCTTCAGGAGGTGTGGCAACGGCTTGATTGCACTGGCTTCCAATCATGCCGCAGGCATTCGGTCGGGCGTTCTCCTGGAGAACTGCGCGTTCCGCGACATCGCCCAATACGGCATCGGGGTGTCGATCGACGCGTATCTGCTGTGTCAAGTGCGCAACTCGACGTTCGCTCGCATCAAGGATGGACTGACCATCGAGTCCTCAACGGGCGCGTTCTACAACCAGCTCCTCGTCGAATCGAACTACTTCGTCGACTGCTCGAACTCCGGCATCGACATTCATCTCGACGATGCGGCGAGCCCGGTCGGCCTGTGGACCATGACTTCGCTCCACAACACGGTGGTCGATTGTGGTCGCAACATCCGTTTCGCGATCGGATCCAACATCCGCGGAACGTTCGTCAGCGACGGAGACACTTCACATGCCTCTGCTGCCGCGGCTCTCGAGCTCACCAATGCGTCTCCGTCCTGCAACTCCACGCTACAGAACCCCATCCTGACGCGATCGAACTCCGGTGTCCGAACGGGCGGTTCCGGCCCCGTTCTCGTTCAATTCGCGACGTTGGCCGACATGCGCGGTCCGGCGATCGATGGCGGCGATGCGTCCGCTGTGATCGAGAACTGCATCCTCGACAACGCGGTCACGCCAGAACTCGTTCGTTCTGCAAACTTGACGATCAGAGGATGCTGCTCGAAGACGACCCAGCTACCCGGCTCGAAGAACTTCGTCGCGGCGCCGCAGCTGATCCGTCCTTACTACAAGCTCGCCGGCACTTCCCCATGTATCGACCGAGCGATTGCGACGAATCACGAGCCGCAAGCGGACTACGAAGGCGACTCGAGAATCGTCACGACGACGGTGGCGATGGCGGATCTCGGTGCCGACGAGTTTCGACCATCGGGTAGCGTGCGGAACTTCGGAGCCAGATGTTCGGGGTCAGATGGCTCCCAGGGATCGCTCGATGTGGTCACCGATTCTGCCAAGATCGGCAACCACGTCGAAGTGCGTCTCACACGCCTCGAGGGCTACTGGCTTACGTTCCATGCAACAGGCGGCCTCTTCCTCGTGGGTTTCGGCGACGGGGACTCTGCGCTGGACCTCGATGCGTTTCTCGCCAACGGATGCATGCTCTACATAAAGCCCCTTGTCGTCTCACCATGGACCGCAGCAACGAACCGTCAATACATTCCGTTCAAGGTTCAGATTCCGAACGTGGCGAGTCTGGTCGATACGATCGTCAGCATCCAAGGGCTGATGTTCAACCCGATGGCCAACGAAGCGGGTTTCTTGGCCTCGAACGGCGTTCGCATCACGATCGGCCAGTGACCATCGGAGCGGCGATCGCAAGCGACGTTCCTCGCAACCCGCGGTCACGAACGACTGTTACCCATGTGCCTGGACACGAGGTTGCCTAGCAGCGCGTTGAAAAATTCGGGCACGCGACGAGTGAGTGATTTCGCCGTTCCGGTGGGTCACGAAAACGCAGGCGAATCGTCGATTCGGCGAGGCTTTCGGGAGCTGCCGGGGCGGCAAAAGCGCCCGCTCGGTGCATGTCTGAGTTTCTCAACACGCTGCAAGGGACCAACGACTCGAACATGCAGCGAGCGGGTGCCTTGCCCGCCCCAACGGTTTCCAAATCCGGCCCGGCCCAGCCGATCGGCAGGCGCGTGTTCCCTCAGAAGCGCAATGGAATCGGATTGGATACCGCGCCGTGCATCGCGGTCGTGAAACCGAGAGCCTGCGCTTCCAAGGTCAGCGGTGATGCCGGCAGCGGGAACGTGAGTTGCGCCGGGATCGCGCCGACCGGGAGGACGAGCATCGGCTTGAGGAGATCGATCCAGAACTCACCGAACGGCTGCACCAAGAGCGGCGTACCCTCGGCGCCGAGGAACAACACCGTAAGGAGCGCGGTGTTGCCATCGAGATCGATCCGCGTCGTCGTGGCTCCACGCGTCTCGCGAAGCGTGAGATTCGCGAATTCGTGCGCTCCCATGTCGAGCGCGAGCTTCCCGTCGAGTTTGCCATCGAGGAGCCGCGGCATGCCGCCGACATCCAAACCGCGCAAGGTTGCTGCCAGATCGCCAGTATCGACGCACGGCGACACCATCATGAGGCGGAAGTCGTCATCAAGCGTACCCGCGCGATTGTCGGGCCCATCGGCGTCGACGAACTGCGGATCCTTGTCCGTGCAGTTGGGGAACTTCTTCGGATCGATCGGATCCTCGCCGAGCCGCGCAACCAGCATGTTTTGCACACAGAGGTACGCATACTTGCCGCCCTTGACGCTGGTCTCACTGACCGTGCCGTGCCGATCCTTGTTGGCCCAGAAGATGCTGTTGGTGATCCATGTGTCCTTGAGCTTGTTGGCCCAGACGCCACCGACATCTTCGGTGCCTTCATTGCCATAGAACGTGCAACCATCGATCGTCAGCCCCGCGCTTCCGGCGATGAAGATCGCTCCGGCATTGCCGCCAATGTCGTTCTGACGAATCGCTTGATTGGCATCGAAGAGACAATTGCGAACGACGCCGTCGCGATACGTGTAGATCGCCCCACCGCTCGTTGCTTGGTTGCCGATGAACTGGCAGCGATCGATCGCAAAGCTCCCTCCTAGCGCACAGATGGCGCCGCCCTCGGACGGATACGTCGTCGGAGGAAACTGATAGAGCGCGGTGTTCGTCTCGAAGACACAGTCCGTCGCTTCGAGCGACGTCGTAAAACCGAGATAGACCGCCCCACCGACTCCCTGCGTCGTGCCGCCGCCAACGGCGTCGTTGTGGTCGAAGTGACAGTGGCGAAGCACGAGTGAACCTGACTTGTCGATGTGCACACCTGCGCCACGACCGAGCCAAGCCATATTGCCGGATACTCTGCAATCCTCGAGCAGGATCGTGCCTGCCGATGTCGCGCCGATGCCGCCAGCCCAGCCGGAGATGTTGCGTTCGACCACACAGTTCCGAAGCGTGAGGTTGCCGCCCGTGACCTGGATTCCCGCACCCCACGTCGTGGGTAGCGCGCGACCGGCAGTGATCGTGATCCCTTCGACGACGGTTCCCATCCCGAGACCGGCACAACGCACGACGTTGTAGGAGTTGTCGCCCATGTTGGTCCACGCGCTGCCGTCGTCGCCATTGAGGTCACCGGACAGCACGACCGGATTCTGTGCGGGATCGCGCTCGCTGCGCTTCGTCTCGCTACCGGCAAAGCCGCCGAATACCGAAAGTCCGTTCTTGAGCACGAAGCTCGAGGCGCGATCACCGTTGGCCGGCGCGGGACGATAGACGCCGCGAGCGATCCACACTTCGCCTGCCGCAGCATTCGACAGCGCCATTTGGAGGCTCGTGTACGCGTTACTCCACGAACTACCGTCGTTGTTGCCGGTCGCGCCGGCATCGACATAGGTAACGGTCTGCGCCGGGAGCAGGGTTACGAGTAGAAACGTCGCAGAAAGGCCGGAGCGAATCATCGAGAACCTCGCCTTCGAGTGGCATGGAAGATTGCCCTGACTCTAGCACGGCATGCATGCCAGAGACCCGTCGCGACATGCGACAGGACATCGCGATCGAACTTGTGCGCACCTGGGGTCGAACCCCGTGGGCGCGAAAGGAAGTGCGCGAAACGTGCCAGGGTCGCTTCGCGGTACTTTCCCGCGCGAAACGTGCCAGGGTCGCTTCGCGGTA
>JAGQQW010000116.1 GCA_020426005.1 Planctomycetota bacterium
GTCACGCAGGAGCGCGGAGGTTCGCGCACCGAAGTCGTCGTCGACGGGAACTGCGTTCGGTCTCGTCTCGAAGTCACGAATCACTCGCCGCGTTTGACAGCACGGAGTCCCTCCGTGCATGGCGCCATCGCCACTCTCACGACCACGTTGTTCGAACCCGAGAACCACTGATGATCCCGACACGCAGCCACATCCGCACGTTCGCACCGCACTGGCTCCTCGCCGCTTTGTCGTCGATGCCGTCCGTCTCCGCGCAGGACCACGCAGAACGCGTTCTTCGCGCCTACGATTTGACGGACCTCGTCGAAGCTCGAAGTCCGGGCGCTTCGCGAGAAGCCGCGCAAGAACCGCCTGCCGATCGCAAGACCGCGCAGAACGAGCAGGCGGCGCCGATCCTCGGGCGGATTCCGCTGCTCAACTTCTTGTTCAAGGACTCCGCGCCGCAATCACCACCGGGCAGCTCACCGATCGACGGGATCGTGCGCGCCGTGCGCGTTTTCGCGAATCCTCCTCTCGCGAAGGGCGATGTCGTGCAGTCCGTCGGCAGTGCCGGACTCGCAGTACGCGCGAGCAAGGAAACTCATGCGTGGATCCACATGTTCCTCGAGCGCAATCGGAAAGAGCAAGGAACGATCGTCCTCACCGAGATCCGGATCTACGAAGTGGACGACGATGCGTTCAGCAAGCGCTTTGCCCCCGTCTTCGAAGCCGCGCCACACAAGTCGCGGTTCTTGCAGGCAAAACCCGACGCTCAGGTCGCGTTCTTGTCGGAAGGCAAGGACACACGCAGCTTTCTCGAAGGTCTCGAGGATGCGCAAGGCGTGTCCGTTTTGACTGCACCGCGCTGCGCCTTCCATCTCGCGTCTCCGATCGAAATCTCGATCGGCGAGCAAGTCAGTTACGTCGCCGACTTCGAGATCAAGATCGGCAAAGAGGCGAACACGGTCGTCGCCGATCCGGTCGTGCGACAACTCCACGATGGCATCGCCATCGGGGGCCTCGTCGCAAGGTTGCCGAACGGCCGCCTCGGGCTCGACTTCGCTTGCGTTCGGTCGGATCTCGAACGTCCGATCAAGACCATGACCACGTCGCTCGGTGCCGGACAGCCAGTGACGATCCAACTCCCCAAGGCGCTCTCGACCCAAATCGCGACGAGCGTCGAAGTCGCGGAGAAGGACATCGCACTGTTCGCACTCCCGCGTCGCGGAAGCAAGCATGACATCGTCTCCGTGCGCCTGAAGCTCGTTCGTCCGGACACACCTATGGACGAACAAGTCAACGACGTGCTCGATGCCATCGACCCCGTACGAAATCGCGATCGCAGAGAAGGCGAAGAGCAAGGCAAACGCAAGACACCCTGAGAACTCCGAAAGAGAAACGAGCCGCGCACGACGACTTCTTACGCGGCCATGAACTTCGTCGGGGCACGCGTCACGAGCACGCGAATCGAGCGCTGAATGGTGCATTCCTGCATTTGGAACGAACCATGAGTCAGCTACCTCTCCCCCGCGCTTCGTACTTCCGGCGCGGTCTTCCCATCGTCCTGTGTGGACTTTGGATCGCGACGGCGCCGCGTGCGCAACGTCAAGAAGTTCCCGCACCGGTCGCGACCGGTACCACCAAGACCTTCGCATTCGACACGACCCAGGGTCATGACGTCGCGGCCAAGACCGGCCCCGTCCTCGAAATGCCCGGCGACGAACCCGACTATCGCCCCTACCACGAAGTCGACGTCGCCGAAGGCAGCAAGGCGACGCGCGTTCTCGAACCCATCGGCGACCCTTACGTGCTCGCGTGCCCGTCCGGCGATTACAAACCCGAGCCCGGTGTCGACCCTCGTATCCGCAGCGTGCCCGGTGAGTTCGTCTACGGCTACGTGATGGTCGAAGGCCAGATGAACAAGAACGGCCGTCGCCAAGCGCTCGAAGCACTCGGCTGCGAGATCCTCGGTGTGCACACCTGGCAGTGCTGGGTCGCGCGCTTCCCGAAGGCCATCGCGGATCGCCTCGTCGCACTCGACTTCGTCCGCTGGGTCGGCATGGCGCAGCCGTGGCAGAAGGTCGACCCGAAGTTGACCGCGATCCTCTCGAACGCCACCGCCGAAGAGCTCGTCGATGTCGACATCAGCACGTTCACGACCGACCTCGGTCCGAAGAGTGAACGGATCCAAGACCGCGGACCGCTGACGGGCATCCAAACCGGCCCGATCGAAGAAGCGATCACGCGCCTCGTCCCCAACGGACCGTTCCAGGCCGAGTTGATCGACGCAGGCATGAAGTTCACCGCCTACACGGACATCGACAACGTGCACGTCTTCCATGGGAAGATCACGAAAGCGGATCTCGTCAAGATCGTCGATCTACCGTTCGTCGCCTACGTCGAACCACGCCCCGACCACCGGACCGCGCATGACCAGTCGATGGGCATGACCCACCAAGACTTGCTGCGCAACAGCTACGGCGGCCGTGGGATCACGGTCGGCGTGATCGACACGGGTTATCACTATCAGCACCTGGACCTTTCGAGCCTCGCAGTCGGATGGGACACGGTCGGAACGGGCCCCTACGACGACGCCAACGGTCACGGCTCGCACGTCGCAGGCACGATGATCGGGCGCGGCAACGCGGACGCTCGTTACAAGGGCGCACTGCCGACGACCGCGACCGACGGCACGGACCGCATCTTCATCGGTCGCTACCTCAATGCGTCGGGGAACGGAACCGGAAACGTTTCGACGCTCTACGCCGCGTTGTCGAGCAGCTACACGAGCGGAAGTCTGACGTCCCCACGCCCCCAGGCCATCAACAACAGCTGGGGTGCCTACAGCGCGTCCGGTTACAACGGCGCGGACTCGAGCTCGCGTACGGTCGATGGGTACGTCTTCAGCTACAACCAGCTCTACTGCTTCGCCGCCGGCAACGAAGGCGCGACGGCCTACGTCCGCACGCCTGGAGCCGCGAAGAACGTCCTGACCGTCGGCGGCACACAGGACTACACGTCGGGCACGTCCTACGCCGGCGACGTCTACTCCGCGTCGAGCGGCGGCGGCGTCACGGATGGCCGTCGCAAGCCCGAGATCCTCGCTCCCGGAACCATCGTGACTTCGTGCCTCACCAAGACGACGAACGGCTACACGAACAAGTCCGGCACGAGCATGGCGACGCCGCACATCACGGCGGCTGCCGGTGCACTCGTCGATGCGTACACGGCGACGTTCAGCTACTTGCCCGCACGCATGAAGGCGCACATGACCGCCGCGACCGAATGGGGCGGATACCCCGGATCGTCGAGTGGCTGGTACGGCACGCGTCTCGGCATGGGCCAGATCGACTGCCGCAAGCTGCCGGGTAGCTCCGAGACAACCTGGTTCACGGTCGGCAATCTCTCGTCCTCGACCAACGGCGTCACCTGGTATTCCGACATCACGATGCCGAGCGACGCAGAAGCGGTGAAGTTCTGCGGCTCCTGGATCGAAGCCGCGGCTTCCGCTTCGGCAACGAAAGCGCGCGTCAACGATGTGCGCTTCATGTTCGACGTCGCGCCGTTCAACACGCCTTCGAGCCCCGGTACCGGCGACATCTCGATGTCCAGCTCCGCGGACAACATCCTGACGTTCGCCCGCACGGGCACGACGGTCCAAGGCTGGCGCAGCAAGACGTTCCGCATCTGGATCTGGGGTGCGAGCGTCTCGTCGACGATTCGCCCTGGGTGGACCTTGATGATCGACAAGGATCTCCAGGGAAGCGGTTCGACACTATCCGGATCCGTGCCGACGCGCGTCCTTCCGAATACCAACTTCACGGCATCCCTCACGCTGACGACCCCGACGAACGTCGCGGACTTCAACGACGCGCGCCTGTGGCTCACGGCTTCGGGATTCACGTTCGTCGACATGAAGCGCACCACGCTCGACTCCGTCCTGCAGACCTACTCGGGCACCGCCTATCCGTCCTATCCGTACCCCTCACTGACCAACGGTATGACCGTCGGCACCGGCACGACGCGCTCCTTGTCGTGGACTCTTCGTTCGCCGTCGACGAGCGGTAGCTACACGCTGACCGGGAACTCACGTTCCAATCCAGTCGCGACGCGCACGGTCTCGCTACCGATCTGCGTCGATGGTCTCGCACCGGCTAACGTGTCCAACCTCCGCAGCACGAGCCACACGGCCAATGCGTGGTCGAGCAATACGACGCTCGCCATGGCCTGGAACGCCGGTGTCGACAACGGATGCGCTGGCATCCTCGGCTTCGCAACACGCTCGAACCTCGGTTCGGCGGTGACGCCGACGACGCGCAACCTCGGCAACGTGACGTCTCAGAACGTGACCGTGTCGTCGAACACACAGCCATACTGGTTCACCGCACGCGCAGTCGACAACCTCAACAACTTCTCCACGTCGACGACATCCGCTGGCCCTTACTACATCGACTCGGTCGCGCCGACGATCTCGGGTGTCACGCTCAACGACAACGCTGCCGCGACCAACTCGCTCACGGTCACGGTCAAGGGGTCGGCCTCGGATGCGCACAGCGGCGTGATCCAGATCCGCTTCTCGTCCAACAACTCGACATGGTCCGCTTGGCAAGCACTGGCCGCGTCGTACAGCTACAACCTGTCGAGCAACGGCGGCAACACGAATCAAGGAACGAAGACCGTCTACGTGCAGGTCCGCGACCACGCCGGCAACGTCTCGACGACAGCAAGCGACTCGATCGTCTACGACTCCGTCCCGCCGACGGTGACGCTCGTCCAACTCGGCGGCGGTGCGGCAGCGACCGCGACGATCGTCACGACACTGCGCGTGACCGGCTCCGGCAGCCCGACCCAAATGCGCTTCTCGAGCAACAACTCGACGTGGTCGACCTGGTCGGCCTACTCGACGGCAACGCTCAACTACAACCTGTCGAGCAACGGCGGCAACTCCGCGCTCGGCACGAAGACGTGCTACTGCCAGATGCGGGACTCGGTCGGCAACATCAGCAGTGCGGCGAGCGATTCGATCGAATACGTCGGAACGCCGACGCTCTCGAACCTGACACCTTCGACGGTCTACGTCGTCAACAAGCAAGCCGTACGCATCAACGGCAACAACCTGAGCACGGTCAAGTCGGTCACCTTCGGCTCGACGACGATCACCTCCAACGACAATCAGGATTGGGCGAAGGGTTACTTCCGCATCGTCAGCAACACGGCGATCGACCTCTACACGCCGCAAGCACAGGCGCCCGGCAACTACGTCGTGCGCGTCTCCAACGGCGTCGTGTCGAGTGGAAATCTGACCATCACCGTCACCCACAACCCGGTTCCGTTCGCGGGCTCCCCGGTTCGCAAGCAGCGCGGCGGCAACATCGATGTGATCATCCACCGTGGTAACCAACCGGGCACGGTGATCTCGGTGCTCACGGTCAGCGGTTCGGGCACGCCGCTCAACATCCCGGGCCTCGTCAGCCTCGGCCACGGTGGCAACCCGGTGACGATCATCGACCCGAGCCTGCTCGTGATCGCGGTCGGCGCGCACGATGCGACGACGCGTGCGGCATCGTTCGCCGTGCCCGCCCCGGCATCACTGCCTGCGGTTCCGCTCTACTTCGAGTCGCTGTTCATCGACACGCTCAACCCGAATCGTCAACCGATTCCGAGTTCTGGCGCGACTTCGACGCAACTCTTCTGATCCCGTCCTTTCGAGAACGACGGGACAGCACGGCGGGCCGCGACCATCGTCGCGTCCCGCCGGTTCATTTCCCCGAGTCGGCGAGTTGGCGAAGCGCGTACTCGATCATCGAGTTCTTCCCAGAGCGCACCTCGTCCGGATCCGCCTCGACGATGACGTCGGGCTCGATGCCGTAGAACTCGATGTCTCGCTTGATGCCGTTCCGACTCGCGTTCGAGTAGCGCACTTGGATTTTGCCACCCAAGAGATCGAGCAACTTCTTCGTCGAAGAGGACCCAGCGGTCGTCTGCCCGTAGAGGCGCGCCTTCGCGTGTCGAACCAGGTCGCGCGCCATCGTTTCGCCGGCAGAAATGCACCCGCCATCGATTAGTACGGCGACCTTGCGCGAGTCCTTCGCGAGTTCTGGTAGACGATCGACGAACGTTCGGTCATAGCCGCCGCCGGTGTTCCCTCGCAGGTCGACGATCCATGCCGAGACATCGGCGAGACCCGCAACGGCTTTCGCAAACCCGGATTCGGCGGTCGCATCCAATCGTCGGAAGTAGATGTAGCCCGTCGTTCCGATCTTCGCGAAGTACACCGACTTGGCCGCCGATTCGAGCCCCTCGGGCATGTTGTATTCGTGCTGCCAACCGCGGGGCTCGTACTCGGCACGCACGGATCGGCGCCGCTTCTTTCCCTTCGAGTCGATCCACTCGAGATCGAATTTCGCATTCGCCTCCTCGGTCATGAGCGCCGTTCGATACGCGAAGAACCGCGCGCGCTGCGGGCTCGAGAAGTACCCACCGCGATCCCACTCGCCCGCAGCGCGGGCATCGAGAACGTCGCGCGCCGGCTTGCCATCGATCTTCGTGACGACGTCGCCGACTTCGAGCACTCCCGACAGCGAACGCGGCACCCCCATCACGACGACTCGATTCTCGGTCGCCGGCAGCATCGCGATCCCGGGCCACCAGCTCTTCGGGAACTCGTTCTTCTCGACGTCCGCCTTCGTGATCTGGAAATGTCCGTCGCGCAATCGCCTTCCGGCTTCGACGACCAAATCGAAGAAGTCGGCCTCGGACTTGCATTTCTTCACACGCGAACGCAACTCAGCCTTTGCCTTCTTCCAATCCTTGGCGATGCCCTTCACGACGAAGAACGGAGAACCGCGATCCAGCTCTTTGAGGAGCGAATCGAGCTCTTTGGCAAAGATCTTCGCGGACTGCCGTTGCGGAAGCGCCGGAACGTGCCGTGCAGCGCCCGCGACGAAGACCGCACACAAGACCGACGGGACGAGACCGATGGTGTTCCGTCCACGGCTGATGCTCGGGAGTCTCATGCTTCGGAGTTTCGACAACTCGATTCTCGGAGACAACCCCGCCCGCGAGGGTTTTGAGCGTCGTGCCGAGTTTGCTGTAGGGTGATGCGCGTCCCTCGAGGAGAGCGTTATGCATCCACGATTCGGCTTCGTTGTCTGCCTCGCTCCGTTCCTCGGCGCGGTGTTCCTCACGAACGCGTCGAGCGCGCAGACGCTGAGTCGCGCCTTTCGCCTCGTGGTCGGCACCGCGCTCAGATACGACGGCACGTCTCAGTATCGAATTGCGCAGGCTGGTGCCGAGCCGTTCGTCGTGGATCTCGAGTGGCGGTTACAACTGTTCGTTCTGGAGCACGACGACGATCGCGCGGTTTGCGCCATCGTCGCATCGCGGCGCAAAGCAGGAACGACGGACGCATACCGCACAGCGAGTTTGTGCTTCGCCGAACTTCGTCGCAAGGACGGCACGCTGCGGCTGCTCAGCGAGCCTGGCGCCAACGACACGTCCTTCCTCGAGCAGTTGTTGCCACAGGTCGTGGTTCCCGGCTCGAAAGAACGAACGCAGTCGTACGCCATCGACGTGACGCAGTTCGGATTGCAGCAAGCGGACACGACGGTTCTCGTGCACGCGAAGCGACAGAGAGTCGACGGCGCTGCGGCATCACAGTGGATGAGCACGACGTTTACTCTCGAAGCGGACGAGCCGGTGACGGTGCAGAGTGGCGACACCAGCATGAACGTCGTAACGTTCCAACGTGAGTTCGTCATCGACGAGAAGGCGGGCCGCCTGGTCAGCACTCACTCGAGCACGAAAGTGCTCGTGCACGGAACCGAGCAGACGCGCACGTCGTCGTTCCAGCTCTTCTCCGGCGGGCTCACGAGCATCGAAAGCGCCGCTCTCCGCCGCCTCCGAGAGTTGCGAGACGCGACGATCCTGATGCGGACCGATCCCATGCGAGCACTTTCGCAGTTGCGCGGCCTCGCCAAGGAAGACCTCGCCAAGGAAGACGAGGTCGAGGACCCCTTGGTCGCGCTCGTGACGAAAGACGCCGAGCAAGCGGCGGAACGCGCACGCGCGGACGAGGAGTGGCGGAGCAAGGTCGCAGCCTTGATCGGCAAGGACGCACCGGACTTCACGCTGAAGTCGCTCGACGAAAACGACGTGCACGTCCGAGATCTGAAAGGGCGACTCGTCCTCCTCGCGTTCTGGGGCGTGGGCTGAGGCCCTTGCCGCCAAGAGGCTCCCCACCTCACTTCTCTGTACGAGAAGTATCGATCCCGGGGATTCACGGTTCTCGCTGTCAACTCGTACGACGAACCGCGCGACAAGGTCGAACGCTTCGCGCGCGAGCACGACCTGACCCATCCGATCCTGCTACGAGGCCGGGAGGTCTCGAGCCTGTATCACACGCGCTCGCATCCGTTCCACGTTTGGATCGCAAAGGACGGCACCGTTCTCGAGACTTCGGTGGGCTTCCTCGCCGGAGACGAATCCAAGCTGGAGCGCACTCTGCAAAGGCACCTCGAGAAACGCTGACCACCGGTCAAGGCAGGTCGTCTCGAAGCGCGTTGGGGTGCCACGTCCGGACCGCCGCACCGTCGCGGAACACGTCGAGGATTCCGACCGCGGCCGGTGCGAGATTGAGCGCTGGCGCACGCCCGAGGCCGAGACCGAGCATGCGCGCCGCGAGTCCACCGAGGAGCGGAGCCGCGGCGACGAAGACGACGCTCTTGCCTTCGAGTCGCTCGACGATCTCCGACCAGTAACCGAGAGCACGATCGACCGCGTCGGAGAGCGTCTCCCCACCTGGGGGTGCAAACGCACCGTAGGCGCCGAAGAACTCACGCACGAGCGCCTCCGAATCAGCATGGAGTTCGGTCCACGCCTTGCCCTCCCACGAACCGAGGTTCTGGCCTCGCAAGGACTCGGAGGGCACGGCGTCGAGTCCGCGGTCGCGAGCGATCGCCGTCGCGGCATCGAGACAGTGACGAGCCGGGGACGCATGCACCTCGTCGATCGTGAGGTTCGCGAGCGTGCGAATGACTTCGACCGTCTGTTGCATCCCACGCCTCGAGAGCGTGGCGTCGCCGACACCGATCGCCTGCCCACGCTCCGGATCATCGATCTCGGGGTGTCGAACGAGAATGAGTCGCGCACACGTTTCGGGATCTGCGAGCATGCCCCGAGAGCCTATCGATCGCGTGCCTCGCTCGCGAGTGCTGCGAGCACCAGCGCGGATTGAGCAGCATGGTCGTCGAGTGCGGACGGCTCGATTCGCAAGTCCGTAGTGGACAGTGCCAGCGCTTCTCGGTGGACGACTTGCATCGCGGGTTCGATGAAGAGTTCGGGGTACGCGCGACCGATCGTTCCGAGCACGAACAGCTCGGGCTCGAGCACGTCGACGAGGATCGCCATGAGTTGGCCGAGACGAGCGCCGGCCCGGTCCGTCGCGCGTCGCGCGACCCTGTCGCCGCGCTGCGCGGCGGCGCAGAGCGCCTTGGCGTCGAGGGAGGCGACCTCGAAGAGCTCCGTGGACTCGCCACGTTGTCGTGCGATCCGCACTTCTTCGGCAGCGAGTTGCGCGAGACCGGGCCCGCTGAGGAACCCTTCGACCGACCCGCGCTTGCCGAAGCCGATCGGGCCTTCGTCCGAAAGTCGCAGGTGACCGATCTCTCCAGCGAACCCTCGTGCACCCTCGTACGGACGACCATCGAGCACGAGCCCGGCTCCCATTCCCGTGCTCATCGTGAAGAACACGAGCGTCGACACTGAGCGACCCGCACCCCATCGATGTTCGGCGATCGCGAGCGCGTTGGCATCGTTCTTGGCCGAGAAGGGAATTCCTGGAACGTGGGACGAGAGCCACGACCCGAGCTCGAATCCGTGCCAACGTGGCATGTTGGGCGGCTTTTCGAACGTCTGCGTCCTTCGAAAGAACGGTCCGGGACACGTCACTCCGAGCGCTGCGATCGTGCCACCATCGAGCAGACGCTGCGAGGCCTCGGCGAGCAACTCGCCCGGCGACGCTTCGGGGTCGGTCGCGAAACTGTCGGTCCACTGCACATGACCCTCCGCGTCCCCGCGACAGACCAGGATCTTCGTGCCACCGATGTCGATTCCGCCTAGGGGTGCCGCCATGCCGCCAGGATAGATGGCAGGCGCGCTTCGGCCAGGAGCTTGACCAGAACGAGAAAACTGCGCGCCATCGCCCGCCCTTCCGCGTACCTTCTCACGAACCGTGTTCGAAACACTGACGACTGGTATCGATGGCCTCGACGCGATCCTCGGCAGCGGCATCCGCTACCCCGAGGGAACGGCGGCATTCTTGTTCATCACCGGGGAAACCGGAACCGGCAAGACACTGCTCGGCCTCGAGTTACTCACGCGCGCGTTCTGGAGCGACGACCATGGCGGGAGGACCTTCCTCTTCTACTCGGTCGAACAGTCGCCCTCGGACATCCACAAGAAGCTCGAGTTCGACTTCGGTCGCTACTTCGGAGCGCCGCGCCCCGTTCGCTTGGTCGAGAGTGACAATCCGTCCAAGTTCTGCCTCGAGGTCGATGCGTCGTCGGGCGGCACGAATCGCCTCGTACTGACGCACGCGCATTCGGCCTTGCCGGCGGCCAAGGGCTTCCCGATCGACATCGAGTGGATCCAAGCCGAGATCGGCAACTACGGGCGGATCGAGGACGTCGGCATGGTGTGCATCGACAACGTCGGTCTGTTGCTCAACGACCTCGAGTACTTCGAGAAGCGCGCGGCCTTGCTCGAGGCACGAAAGCTCCTCATGCACAATCGAATCCACGGCATCTTCATCCAAGAAGAGTCCGATGGTGCGATGCGGTTTCCCAGCGCCGAAGAACTGTCGACCGACGTACTGATCCGACTCGGATTCGAAGACTCGGCACGATTCAAGTCTCGCTCGATCGAGATCCTCAAAGCGCGCCATCAGTACTACTACCGCGGTCGCCACCACTTCTCGATCGCGGGCAAGGGCGTCAACCGCTCGCTCTACCTCGGTGCTCGCAGTGAACGCGGACCAGGAACGCACATCTATCCATCGCTCGCCGCGCAACTCTCGCTCGCGCGCGACGAGTCCCAGCTCCGCGTCCCGCCACGTGGACGTGATTCGATCGAGATCGGTCCACCCGAAGTGCGCGAGGCGTACCGAAACGGCACGGCACCGGGAAGGCTGAGTTCGACGGTCGTACTCGCCGAGCCCGGGACTCGCTACACGGGCTATGCACTCAACTGGCTCGCGCGAGGCGTCGAGACGGGGAAGGCGGGACTCCTCGTCTCGACGAAAGAAGACGAGGACGCGATCCTGCGTATCTGCGAGAACCGCGAGTCCCTCCAGCCACTCTTGGCCACACCGACTGCGAGTGAGGCTGCAGGCGGCAGCGATGACCGGCGACAGCTCTCACCGCTCTTCCGGCTCCTCTACTTGCACCCCGAGTTCTTGTCCGCCGGCAAGTTCACGTCGGACATCATCCGCATGTGCGAGCCTGGGGACCCGACGCAGCAAGGGCATCCCGAACCGCGCATCGAGCGACTCGCGTTCGACAACGTGCACAACCTGCACCGGCGATTCCCGCTCCTCGAGGGGCAGGATTTCTTGATTCCCGCGCTCCTCGACCTCTTGCGATATCGCAGCGTGACGCCGCTGTTCATCGATCACGTGCCGAGCAGCCACGAGACAGGAGAGTTGGAAATGGACCCGTCTCAAATGCTCTCGACCTTCGACAACGTTCTGCACCTCTTCCTGCGCGAGAAGAACGGAGTGCCGAAGAACCACGTGCGTATCCTCAAGTCGGTGGGCAACGACTTCGATACACGCGCCTTTCAAGTCACGCTGTAGGGACTCATGGAAGAAAGACAACCGACGGTCGGCATCTTCGTCGGAGGCGGACCGGCTCCGGGCATCAACGGCGTGATTGCTGCGGCAACGATCGAGGCACGCAATCGCGCGTGGCGGGTGCTCGGGCTCTACGACGGGCTTTCGTGGCTCGCGGAAGGCATCACGACACAGACGCGAAACCTCCGCATCCGCGACGTCTCGCGGATCCACGGCACCGGTGGGTCGATCCTGCGGGTTTCGCGGCGCGGTAACGTGCACGAACCCGAGATCCGCAAGCGTGTGCTCGCTGGCATCAGCCGACTGGGCATCGACGCGCTGATTTCGATCGGCGGGGACGGTACTGCGAGCGCCGCCGCTGCCCTCGCTCGCGAAGGTGACGGGCTTCGTGTCATCCACGTGCCCAAGACGATCGACAACGACTTGCCGATTCCCGGAGGCTTCTCCACCTTCGGGTTTCAAACGGCTCGCCACATCGGCGTCGAACTCGTCGAACACTTGATGGAGGACGCCAAGACGACGGGACGATGGTATCTCGTCATCACGATGGGGCGCGACGCCGGTCACCTCGCGATGGGAATCGGCAAGGCGGCTGGTGCGACGGTGACCGTCATCCCGGAGGAATTCGACAGCGACCGCATCGGCATCGAGGACCTTGCCCTGCCGATCGAAGGCGCGATCATCCGGCGACTGTCGGAAGGACGCCGGGACGGCGTCGTCGTTCTCGCCGAAGGACTCGCGCGCAAGATCGATCCCGCGACGATCGTCGACGAAGCTTGCGTCCAGCGAGACAACCAGGGGAACCTACGCTTGTCGGACCTACCGCTCGGCAACGTGCTCAGGTCCCACCTCAACAAGACTCTCGAGGCGCGCGGCATCGACATCAACATGACGACGAAGGTCATCGGCTACGAGCTTCGTTGTGCGCCGCCGATCCCGTTCGACACCGAATACACGCGCGAGCTCGGATTCGCCGCGATGCGTGCCGTGCGCAAGGAAACGCCGAGCGGCGTCGTCTGCCGTGTTGACGGCCGCATCCAAGTCGTGCCGTTCGCGGACATGATCGATCCCGCGACCGGGCGCATGCCGATCCGCATGGTCGATACCCAATCCGAGAGCTACATGGTGGCCTCGCGCTACCAGATCCGCTTGCGCAAGAGCGACCTCGACGATCCAGAACGTCGCGCACGGCTCGCCCTGGCTTCGGGTCTCGACGAGGCATCCCTCGTCAAGCGATTCCAAACGATCGCTGTCAAGGATCACTGGTTCGGTGAAGAAACCCATGTGGGCCTTCGCGACGAAGGCGACGGGACATCGCGGGCATAGCTCCCCGAAAGAATGCCTGACCTTTCTCCTCGGCTTGCCGACCGAGAAGACATGGCTCCGCATCTGGCGATACACTGCGTAGCGCATGGTCTGGCTCCAGCGATTCGCACGATCGCCGGGTCCAATGACATTCGTTCCCCTCTCGAGAATCAGCAATGAAGCACCGTCTCACGATCGCGACCGGCCTGCTGGCCGCAGCCGTGCTCCTTCCCCGCACGATCCAAGCACAACATCCGGTGTCGGTTCCCGAAATGTACACCGGCTCGTTCGGCCAGAGTTCGAACAGTCTCCCGCTCGGAAGAACCAAGGGGTTCATCCAGTACTTCATCGACGGCAATCACGTCGGCCTGCGCACCCCGCTCGTCTCGCAACTCGGTTGGCGACGATCCACGAGCCAGACGACGTCTCCTGCGGTGACGATGATGCTCGAGATCTACATCGGCAAGACGACCGCGACGTTCTCGACGTTGAACAAGACATTCGCGTCCAACTTCAACGGAGCGCCGACGCAATTCCTCGCACTCAAGGGAGTGAACTTCCCGGCCTATTCATCGGCAACGACCGATCCGGACGTGCCTGGAGTGTGGATCCGCGGTGACCGCCCGTACATCCACACGATCGGTTCGTCGATCATCATTCAGGTCGACAACCAAACCTCGCCGACTGCCGGTGCCCAGACCGGATGGCTCTGCGACTCGATTCCGTCCACCTCGGGTCTGGTCCGCACCAGTGATCCGAGCTGCGGTGGCACGTTGTCGACGAGCTATTCCAACAACACGGTCACGTTGGGAGTCACCGGAGCGAAGCCGCAATTTCCGATCGTCTACCTGCTCGGTCTGCACCTCGCAGCTCCGCTCGACTTCGGCTCGATCTTCGGCCCCAACTGCACGGCCGTCGTTCTGCCGGACATCACGATCGGGATCGCTGCGGACGCCTCGGGCAGCCACACGTTCAGCTTCCCGCTGGCGGCACCGACGAGCGACACCCTGGTGATCCACTGCCAGGCGATTCACTTCCATCCGACTGGCAACAATGCCGTGACGACGAACGCGACGCACCTGTCGCTCGGCAGCTCTGGGATGTGCAACTACCTCTACAACTGGACGACGTTCACCAATACCGCCCAGTACGGTCCATACACGACCAACCGCGGCCCGGTGCATCTGTTCCGTTGATCGCGGGCCCGCGCAGGGCCGTCAGCGCGAAGCACGGCCGCTGAAGATCAGCGCCGCTTGTGAATACTCGAGTGTGCCTTCGACGCGGCGCGACCCGATGGCAGCGTCGAAGGCCGGAAGCGCACCTGGCCTGAAGTCGAGCCAGCCATTCGCGACCAGAGCGGGTGCAGGCTCGTCACGCGCCTTCATCCCGACGAAGTCGAGCGCGAGTTCGCCGGCGCCACCCGTCGCCAGCGCAGCACGGTCACGTCCGAGCAGCACCTTCCACGAGAAGCCCATCATCCGCCGCTCGAAGGCGAGCACACTGCCGTCCTCGGAGAGCGGCTGCGGCGCTGCACCGGTCATCTCGGTCAACCCTGCGATGAGCTCGTTGCGATCCAGAACGGTCGCGACCGCACAGATGTCGAGTCGACCGCCTCGTTGCCGGGCGATGATGCCCCACTCTCGATCGAGCGTGTTCCAGAACGCGCGCGTCAAGACCTTGCCGAGACGTAGGGTTCGAAGTGCTTCGACGGGGTTCACATCGAGGCCGAGTCCCGCGCTGATCCCGAACGCGGCTCCGGCACTGTCGATCAGGACGCCGGGATCGACGCGGAGGATCATTGCCAGCGTCGGGTCTTCTCGTCGTAGGACACGACGCATGGCCGGCTCGAGACGCAACTTGGCGGGCTCCACTGCAAGAGCCTTCGCGATCCCGACAGGAGTTCTCGCGAGAACGCTCGCGAGCGCGATGTCGATGTCCGCGTCGTCCGTACCGCTCGCGGTCAGCCGGAGTCCGAGACTCCGAAAGCTCGTCATCCCGGGAACGTGTTGCAAGAAGCGCAGGATTCCCTCGGGCGCGTCGACGATCATCGCTCGCGCTTCGGCAAGGTCGCAGACGCCGAGCACGCCGACTCCACGAGGACGAGCACCGGTCGATTTCGGAAGCGGGAACGCATGCGCGAGGCTCTGAAACCACGCTTCACCATCGAGCGTCGCCTTGGGCGGCTCGTAGCTGTCCGACCATTGTCGTGGCGTGATCGCATATGCGTCGTCGCGACCCGCCCCTGACGCGTCCTTTTCGAGCCGATACGATTCGGGCAACGCCTCGGCGATCGCACGATGACGATCGCCGGCAGTGCGCACGATGGCCGAAGCGACGAGACGGCGCTCGGCCTTGCGGTCGAACGGTGCCAGGAGCGCACCGCGACCTGCGCCTGCGGAGAACATCGCCTGTGCCCCGGCGAGCGGCAGTCGCTCGAGCGCCGTGCGCACTCCACTCGGCATCGCCTCATCCCACGTGATCGCGGCCCATGAGTTCGCCGGAGCGGCTCCGACACCCAGCAAGGTTCGATCGGACGTCGCCTTCGAACACGAACTCATGCCGCATGCGATCGCCGCACCGGCGATCGCACGTAAGCACAGCGCGGACAGCGCGGACAACGTGGGACGAGAACTCAACGGGACTCGACCCACTCGATCAGAACACGCACGCCGGCGCCCGATCCTCCACTCTGGTAGTAGTCCTTGGCTTTTTGATTCCATGCCGTGCCTGCGATGTCGAGATGCACCCACGGCGTATCCCCTACGAAGTACGAAAGGAACGCCCCACCGGCGGTACTGCCGTTGCCATCCTTCGGCGAGTTGATGTTCTTGAGGTCGGCGTAGGTGCCCTTCATCTGCTCCTTGTGCACGTCGAGGAGCGGCAACTGCCAGCATGGATCGTCGGCACGTCGCCCGGCATCGATGACCTCGTCGATGAGCTCTTGATCGTTCCCCATCGCACCACTCAGTTCGTGGCCGAGCGCGACGATGCAAGCGCCGGTCAACGTCGCGAGATCGACGCAGGCATCCGGCTTGTAGGTCTTGATCGCCCACGCGAGTGCATCGCACAGGATGAGTCGACCCTCGGCGTCGGTGTTGAGCACCTCGATCGTGGTGCCGTTGCAGGCGGTCACGATGTCGCCAGGCTTGTTGGCGTTCCCGTCCGGCAGGTTCTCACTCGCGGGGACGACGCCGATCACACGATGCTTCGGCGTGACCGCACCACTTTGGATCGCATGGAAGAGCCCGAGAACCGCGACGCCGCCGCACTTGTCGTAGCGCATCTCGTCCATGCTCCCTGCGGGCTTGAGGCTGATACCGCCGGCATCGAACGTGAGCCCCTTGCCA
>JAGQQW010000117.1 GCA_020426005.1 Planctomycetota bacterium
GAGCGAGAAGAAGTGGCCCGACGTGCCGTATCACTTCCTCATCGCGCCCGACGGAACCGTGTTCGAAGGTCGCCCGCTCGGCATCGCCGGCGCGACCAACACCGAATACGACACGCGGGGCCATGCGTTGGTCCAGCTCTTCGGGGACTTCGAGCGCGAGGAGCCGACGGACGCCCAGATCGACGCCGCGGTCGATGTTCTCGCGTGGCTCTCGACGAGCCTCGACATCGATCCGACATCGCTACGAGGACATCGCGACTACGCGAAGACCTCGTGTCCTGGCGCGAATCTCTACCGGCTGCTCGAAGACGGGTCCCTCCTGGAGCGAGTGCTCGAGCGGATCCGCGGTGCACGGTGACGTAGGACACGAGTGTCCCAGGCCCCCTCGCGCCTGCTATTCTCGACGAGCGTGGCACCCTTGGATGCGAACGGAATCGAAGCGACGGAGATTCGCGTGCAGGCATTCGGGCCGCGCGCGATCGCACTCCTCGACGCATTGGAAGGCGATCCCTGGCTCGAGTTCGGGCGACGCGCCGACGATGGCGGCATCCCCGCGTGCGTGGGCCGTGACGTCTTGGCTGCGTTCGATGGCGACGAACCCGTCGGGCTCCTCGTCGTCGATCGTTCGCGACTCGGTATCGAACTCACGATCGCCGTCCTGAGCGCGAGGCGGCGCCGCGGCGTCGGAAGCGTTCTGATCGCGCACGCCGATCGTCTCGCGCGTGACGAACGTGCCAATCTCTGGGTCCAGGTCGCTCGGGCCAATGGGGCCGCCATCGCGTTCTTCGAGCGTCACGGTTTCGTTGCAGATTCGTCGCCGACCGGGCGCGCGCCAAACCTCGAATCCCAACGTGTGCTATGTGCTCGAACGCTGACGTGACCCTGCGTCGTCGCGGTGCACCGCAGTGGTCGGGAATGCGTGCGATCGTCGTCGCGATCGTGTTCGGTGGGGTATTCGGCGGTGCCGTGCCCGCACCGCGAGCACAGTCGGGGGCGACCGAGCGCACGGTCGAAGAGCTCGCGCGAGCGTTCGCGGGAGGCGTGCCCGACGATCGAAAATCCGCCGAGGCCGCGCTCCGTGCTCTCGGTGCACCGGCGGCCCTGCCGCTGTTGCGTCTTCTCGAGAAGCGCCTCGAATCTCCGAGCGGCAATGGAGCGGCACCGCACGTCGATCCTCACATCGTCGATCCTCACATCGTCGATCCTCGCATCGTCGACCTCGCTCTCGAACTCGCACCTGCATCCGCGGGGCAGCGCCTCGTCGAGCTTCTCGGTCCTTGTGAGGAAGCGACGCGCGGACGTCTCGTCGCGTGGCTCGCACGGCGTGACGTCGAGGGCGTGCGCGACTTCGAGACGCCACGAGCCGCGGCGTTGCTCGAGTTCGTGCGGCGTGACGATGCCGAACACGCACTCGTCGCCGCTCGCGCGCTCGCCAAGTACGACGTCGATGTGGCCGCCAAGGGGCTCGCCGCAGAGATCGCGCGGCTCGTCGATGCGGGCGGCCATCGGGACCTCTTGCTCGCGTGCGCACGCTCGTTCGCCGAACTCCGTGCATCCGGACCATACGTCGACGCGCTCTTCTCGCGCTGCGAGCGCGATGCGCCGTGGCTCGCTCCCTCGCTCTTGCCGGCATTTCGTCGTCTCCCGGAGCGTGTCCTCGAGGGGCGGATCGATCGCCTGAGTCGTTCGAGGGCGCCTGCCGTGCATGGCGCGTTCGAGCAACTCGTCGTCGACCTCGATCGGGACCTGTTCGCTGCGCAGGAGCATGTTCGCCGGGTGGCGCTCTTCGAGCGCTTCCGCGACTTCGACCCGGGGAATCTCGAGTGGGCGGTGCGTGCTGCGCACGCAGCGGTCATGGACGCCGGCGATGGCCGGCGGAGCGCGCGCGCCCTCGAAGAACTCGAATACCGTGCATCGGACCACGCCAGCGATGTCGCGATCGAGTCGTCGCTCTTGCATGGTGTCGCGAGCTACCTTCGCGGCGAGAGCCCGATGTCGTTCGTGCGCGAAGCTCTCGCGAGGTCCGACTCGTCATGGAGCGAGGAAGCGTCTTCGGGTGTGAGCGGATCCCTCTTCGGTGCGGCCGAGGTCGAGTTCCAGTACCAGAACACGTGGCGCCGGCAGCTCGAGCCCGCACTCGGCGAAGACGAAGTCGTTCTTCGGCACCGACGCTTCGTTCGTGAGGGAGGCATTGCAGGGCGTGTGTTCCGCGCCCGCGGTCGTCGCAGGGTTTCGGTCTTGCTCGTCGGTGCGATCTTCTACGTGCTCGAGGGGAACGATCCCGAGGCCGCTCGTTGGTTCCGGGATGCGCGCGATGTCGTGCAGACGCTCGAATCGGATTGGGACTTCGCGGTCGCTGGCGAGCCCGGTGACCTGGAAGCCGCGCTCACGATGCGCTGTGGTCCCTACGACCTGCTCGAGCGCGCGCTCGAGGGCAACGAATCGATGAAGCTGCATATGGACGCGAGCGCACTCGAAGCCCACAGGCAAGCAGCGCGACGCGGCTATCGCGCACTCGTCGAGGGTCTGTGGTCGGTGATGCCCGAACGCGTCTTGCCTCTGCCGGGCACCGCTCCCGTGGCGAGTCTCGTAGGCGCACGCGAGCGTGCGTACCTGGACGTGACCGGTGCGTACGCGCGATTCTTGCACCGCCTCGGGGACGAAGCCGAGGCTTCGAAGATTCTCGAGTCGTTGATCGAGGACTTGGACCATGCCGGGCTGTGGAGCAATCGTCGGGCCTGGGCGGGGTACTTGTTCGACCACGCGGGCATCGAGATCGATCGGCGCAACGCCGCGAGTGCCAAGGCGAGTCTTCAGAAATACCTCGAGCATTACGAGGAGTCGCTTCGCGACGTGCGCCAAGCGCCCGAGCGTTACGTCGATGCTCGTGCTGCCGAGTCGTTCTTCGCGTCGCGTCTCGCGACGGGGCACATCTCGATGGCCGTGCTGCACAACGTCGTGTTGGGACAGCTCGATGTGGCCCGCGAACACTGTCGCAAGGCCTACGCACTCGAGGACAACCCGTTCAATCGCGTGTTGTACTCTTGCTACCTCGCTCGCGACAAGAAGTACGAAGAAGCCGCCGCGCTCCTGGAGACCGTCGATCCATCGCCGCCGCTCTACTACAACATGGCGTGCACGTACGCGCTCAGTGGCAAGAAGAACGACGCTCTCGAGTATCTCGCCCTCGACCTGACATGGAATCACGCCACCGAGAAGGCTCGCAATCGTCAGCGCGAATGGGCATCCAAGGACCACGATTTCGAATCGTTGCGTGGCGATGCGCGTTTCGAAGAATTGATCCGGCCACGTTGAGGGCGCGACGCGCGTGACACCTCGTTTCTCGATCGGGCTCGCGGTCGTGTCCCGCAAGGGAATGCGACTCCATCATTCCGGCCATCCGTGGATCTACCGGGACGATCTCGCCCTTTTCGAGGATGTTCCGACGCACGTCTGCGAACTCGTCGACGAACATCGCCGGTCGCTCGGCTACGCCGCCAGTTCGTCCGCTTCGAAGATCGCGTTGAGATTCCTCGGTCGCGAGTCGCCCGGAGCGAGTGTTTCCGAACGCGAAGCATGGTTCGCGCGGTGCATCGATGCCGCGATCGAAGCGCGGCGTGACCTCGAGGCGGCGACCGACGCGTATCGAGTGATCGCATCCGAAGGGGATGGCTTGCCGGGCTTGATCGTCGATCGCTATGCCGACGTGCTCGTCTTGCAGGCGTTGACGCCTTTCGTCGACACGCAGCTCGACCTCATCGTTCCACGGCTCGTGGAACGCTTCCAGCCGCGCATGATCGTCGGTCGCAACGATCTCAGAGTGCGGCGAATGGAGGGGCTGTCCGCGAGTGTGGAGCTCTTGCACGGGCGCCGGGTCGCGTCGACCGTCTACCGAGACGACGACCTGAAGTTCTCCGTCGATCCTTGGAGCGGGCAGAAGACCGGTGCCTTCCTGGATCAGCGGGTCGCGCGGCAGTGTGTGCGGCGGCACGCGAAAGGGCGGGTGCTCGATTTGTTCTGCTACGAGGGGGCGTTCTCGTTCCACGCCCGGCGCGGCGGCGCGGATGCGGTCCTCGCGGTCGACTCGTCGGAGCGGGCCATCGCCGAAGTCGAAGCCGGGATCGCGCGCAACGGCCTCGACGGGATCGAGGCCCGACGATCGAAGGTCGCGCCCTTGCTGCAGTCGCTCGCCGACGAGGACGAGCGCTTCGATCTCGTCATCTGCGATCCACCGGCGTTCGCGAAGAGCAAGGGGGATCTCCAGCGCGCCACCCGGGGATACACCGAATTGCACGGCAGAGCCATGCGCGTCGTTGCACCGGGAGGATCCCTGGTGGCGTGTTCGTGCAGCTACGCGCTCCGCGACGACGCGTTCGGGCAGTTGTTGGCGACGGCCGCGCGGCGTGTCGGGCGTCGTTTCGTCGATCGCGGACGATTGCGTGTCGCCCAGGACCACCGCGTCCTCCTCGGGCATCCCGAGGCCGACTACCTGAAGGTGCACGTACTCGAAGCGATCGACTGATCGCGCGACTCTGAAGTCAGGCGGGAAGTCAGGCGCGAAGTCGATCGCGAAGTCCGCTCGCGCTGATCTCGCATTTTGTCGAGGTCGGTTTTAGCGTTGGGTGGTCAGCATCCGATACGGAACCGTCCCGTCACAACGGGATTTGCTGGCGAGGCAATGACGCGGTCGAACCCCCCGCGCGCGTCGTGGTCTGGTCCCCGGAGGTAGAGTCGTGGTCCCAGTTGTTCGAACGAGCGGTGCGTGATGCGGTCCTTGATGGTCTTCCTCATGCTCGCCGTGACGTGGGTCGTACTGTCCGGCTTCTTCACGAAACTCTTGCTGGGTTTCGGCCTCGCCTCGTGCATCCTCGTCACGCTGCTCGCGCGCCGGATGGATCACTACGACGGCGACGACATTCACTACAAGTTGGGACTGCGACCGCTCACGTACCTGCCGTACTTGATGAGCGAGATCGTCAAATCCAACCTCCACATCGCCCGAGTCGTTCTCGCTCGGCGCATGCCGATTCATCAGCAGCTCGTGCGCGTCCGCGCGTCCCAGGAGTCGGAGATCGCGCAAGTCGTCTACGGCAACTCGATCACGCTCACACCAGGGACGACGACGCTCGACATTCGTGATGGAGTCTTGCTCGTCCACGCGCTGACCAAGGATGCGGCGGACGGGCTGCTCTCCGGCGAGATGGACCGTCGCTGTGCAGCGCTCGAAGGTCCGCCTTCCATGTCGAACTCCTCGTCGTCGTCGGATTCGAAGGAGGGCGTCTGATGGCCGACATGTTCGATGTCGCGATGGGGGGTGTCCTCGTCACGATGTTCCTCACGCTCGTGCGCGGAGTTCTCGGTCCGACGGCCTACGACCGCTTGCTGGCGGCCAACGTCTTCGGAACCGTCACGATTCTCCTGATCGCCGTTGCGGGTTTTTGGACGGGGCGCCCCGAGTGGCTCGATCTCGCGATCGTGTACGCCCTCGTCAACTTCGCGGGGACGATCGCGGTCGCCAAGTACGCGCGCTTCGGTGGACTCGCGCACGACGAGCGAGCGAAAGATGAGTCCTGAGTGCTTCGAGCCCGAGTGCCTGGTGAGGGTCGAGTCGTGAGTGAAGTCCTCGATTTCTTGTTGTCTGCACTCAGTTGGATCCTGCTCGTCTCGGGTTCGATCTGGTGCATCGTCGGCGCGGTCGGGATCCTCCGCATGCCCGACTTCTATGCGCGGACGCATCCTGCGACGATGATCGACACGCTGGGCGCTGCATTGATCCTCGCGGGTCTCGCGCTGCAAGCCACGCACATCCAGGTCGTCATCAAGCTGGCCATCATCTACTGGCTCATTCTGATCAGTAGTCCCACGTCGGCACACGCGCTCGTCAAAGCTGCCTATGCCGGAGGGCTCCGCGTCAGGGCAGACGGTCCGACCATCGGATTGCCCTCGAAGCGAGAGCGCGACGCGCAGGCAAAACGAGCCAAAGAGGGCAACGAGTGATGGACGTTCCCATCGAAGCCCTGCTGTTCTTCTTGTTGCTCGTTACGGCGCTCACGGTTGCTCGCCTCCGAGACCTGTACGCGGCATCGATGATGACCGCGATCTTCAGTCTCTTGTCTGCCGGGCTCTTCGTCTTGATGGACGCCGTCGACGTGGCGTTCACCGAGGCGGCGGTCGGCGCGGGCGTCGCTACTGTGCTCAGTCTCGGAGCGTTGTCGCTGACGGGTAGTCGCGAGGCGAAGAAGCGCGCACAAGTCTTTCCGTTCGTCGTCGTCGCGCTGACGGGTGCCGCACTCATCTACGGCACGCTCGACATGCCGCACTACGGGGACGCGAGCGCGGTCATCCACTCGCATCTCGCGCCCGACTTCATCGAGGGTTCGGCAGAACTCGAGATCCCGAATGTCGTCACGACCGTGCTCGCGAGCTATCGCGGCTACGACACCTTCGGTGAGAGCTTCGTCGTGTTCACGGCCGTTCTCGGAGTCATCCTGATGCTCTACCGCAGCAAGAAGGACGCATCATGAACGTGCCCAAGCACATGCGGATGCGCGAGAAGTTGATCTTGCGCGTGGCTGCCAAGTCCCTGCTTCCGTTCTTCTTCTTGTTCGCGTTGTACGTTCAGTTCCACGGAGACTTCGGACCGGGCGGAGGATTCCAGGCCGGTGTGATCTTCGCAGCGGGCATCGTGCTCTACGGGCTCATCTACGGAATCGAAGCAGCGCAGGCCGTCATACCGAGGATCTGGGTCGAGATCGGAGTCGCCGTCGGCGTGTTGATCTGGGGTGGAACGGGCATCTGGACGATGCAGAGCGGTGGTCGTTACCTCGAATACGGCAAGCTCGACCCCGAGCACTTCGTGCATGGGCAGCACCTAGGGATCATGTTCGTCGAGCTCGGAGTGCTGTGCACGGTCGCGAGTGGAATGACGTTGATCTTCTACCTCTTCGCGGGGCGTGGACGATGAGTTCGTACCTCGGCCTCTGGCACTACCACGCCTGCATCCTTCTGATGATGGTCGGCCTGTTCGCGGTCATTTCGCGGCAGCATCTCGTCAAGAAGATCCTCGGGCTGACGATCACGCAGGTTTCCGTGATCATGTTCTTCGTCGCGATGGGAAAAGTGCGTGGTGGAACCGCGCCCATCCTCGAGACGATGAATCACGACGCGGTCGCACGTCAGGCGCAAGACGTCGTCTTCAGTAATCCGATCCCGCACGTGCTCATGCTGACGGCGATCGTGGTCGGCGTTGCGACCAATGCACTCGCGCTTTCGTTCGTCGTGCGCATCAAGGAGAGCTACGGAACCGCAGAAGAGGACGAGGTCCTCGCTGCCGACCATGCCGCCTCCGTCGCCGAGAGTGCCAAAGAGCACTCCCTCGAGAGTGAGGCAACCTGATGTTCGGCTTGCTGTCCACATGGAGCGATTGGGCGACCTCGCTCAGCACGTTGTCCGAGCACTTCCCCGTACTCGTCGTCGTCGTGCCGATGCTGTCGGCGCCCCTGTGCTTCCTGTCGCGCAATGGGCGAGCTGCGCGCGGGATCTCCTTCTTCGCGTTGTTGTCGTGCCTCCTGATGGTCATCCATCTTCTAGGGCGCGTCCTCGACGAGGGAGTCGTCTCGTATCGACTCGGAGGTTGGCCTCCACCTCTCGGCATCGAATACCGCTACGACCAGATCAATGCGTTCGTCGCGCTGATCGTCGCGTTCGTCGCGACCGTTGTCGTGCCGTTCGGTCAGAACAAGAAGGCGTTTCGCGTGCCCGCTGGGCGGACGAACGTCATCTACGCGGTCTACCTCTTGTGCACTTCCGGTCTGCTCGGCATGTGCGTGACGGGTGACCTCTTCAACGTCTACGTCTTCCTCGAGATCAGCTCCCTTTCTGCATACACGCTGGTCGCGATCGGAGCCGAACGGCGCGCGATGATGTCCGCCTTCTCCTATCTGACGATGGGGACGATCGGCGGTCTCTTCTTCCTGATCGGCATCGGCATGCTCTATCAGATGACGGGCACGCTCAACATCGTCGATCTGTCGATGAGGTTGTACGACGTGTCGAGCGTGCGGACGTTGTCGGTGGCGTTCGCGACGTTGTTCGTCGGCGTGTCGATCAAGCTCGCGGTGTTCCCACTGCACCAGTGGCTGCCCAACGCGTACACCTACGCTCCCCCGAAGGTCTCGGCTTTCCTCGCGGCGACGGCGACGAAGGTCGCGTTCTACGTGATGCTTCGCATCATCTTCACGATCTTTGGGCGCGAGCGATCGTTCGAGCAGATGAACCTCGATCGAATCCTGCTTCCGTTGTCGATTGCAGCGATGTTCATGGGGTCGATCGCTGCGATCTACCAAACCAACATCAAGCGTTTGCTGGCGTTCTCGTCGATCGCGCAGATCGGTTACATGACGCTCGGGATCAGCCTCGACTCACTCACGGGGCTCGTTGGCGGGATCGTGCACCTCTTCAACCACGCTTTGATGAAGGGTGGGCTCTTCCTCGCAGTCGCGTGCATCTTGTTCCGTCTCGGATCGGTCAAGATCGATGACATGCGGGGGATCGGGCGACGGATGCCGTGGACGATGGGTGCCGTCGTGGTCCTCGGCCTCGGACTCGTTGGCGTTCCCGGGACCGTCGGCTTCGTCAGCAAGTGGTATCTCGTGCTCGGCGCACTCGAACGGGAACTGTACGTGGTCGCGTTCCTGACACTCGTGAGCTCCCTGCTCGCCGTCGTCTATGTCTGGCGACTCGTCGAAGTCGCGTGGTTCTCCGATCCGAAGCCGGGCATACGTATGGCTGAGGTCCGCGAAGCGCCGCTGACGATGGTCGTCCCCGTTTGGGCGCTCGCTGCAGCGACGATCTACTTCGGCATCTTCACCGAGCACAGCGCCGGAGTCGCACGGCTCGCGGCGGCGCAGCTCTTCGGAGGCACGCCATGACCCCCGAACTCGCAATCCAGCTGGCGCTGTTCTCGCCGTGTGTCGGTGCAGTCCTCGTGCTGCTCTCTGGTCGGTGGCAGAACGTCCGGGACACGATCTCGATCCTCGCGGGGATCGCGACTCTCTACTTCGTGATTCGGATCGCCGGCTATCACGCAGACGAAGCGCGCCTCGCGCTCGAAGTCGTCGACGTGATGCCGGGGTTGACGCTCGCGTTCGAAGTCGAGCCGCTAGGCCTCGTCTATGCGCTGGTCGCTGCCGGGCTGTGGCCGCTGACGTCGCTGTACGCTTTCGGCTACATGCGTGGGCACCACGAGAAGAACCAAACGCGGTTCTTCGTCTGCTTCGCGGCAGCGATCGCTGCTGCGCTCGGGATCGCCTTCGCGCGCAATCTCTTCACTCTCTTCTTGTTCTACGAGTTGCTGACGTTCTCGACGTATCCGCTCGTGACGCACGCGGGGACCGAAGCGGCGAAGCAGGCTGGTCGGAAGTACCTCGGGATCCTCGTGTCGACGTCGGTCGCGTTCTTGCTCTTCGCGATCGTCTGGACATACGCGGTCTCGGGCACTCTCGAGTTCCGCCCTGGCGGCATCTTGGACGGCAAGCTGAATCCGGCACTCACTCCGGTGCTGCTGCTGACGTTCGCGTTCGGCATCGGGAAGGCGGCTCTGATGCCGTTCCACAAGTGGCTTCCCGCTGCGATGGTCGCACCGACACCGGTCAGTGCGCTCCTGCACGCCGTCGCGGTGGTCAAGGCCGGTGTGTTCTCGATCGTCAAGATCGTCGTCTACGTGTTCGGAATCGACTTCTTGCGACAAGGGAATGCGTCGTTGTGGCTCGCCTACATCGCTGCGTTCACCGTGCTGTCGGCTTCGGTCGTCGCCTTGTCCAAGGACAACCTGAAAGCGCGCCTTGCCTACTCGACCATCAGCCAACTCGCCTACATCGTCCTCGGTGCCGCGATCGCGACGCCGAATGCGATCGTCGGCAGCGGAATGCACATCGCGATGCACGCTGCGGCGAAGATCACGCTGTTCTTCTGCGCGGGTGCGATCATGGTCGCGACGCACAAGACGAACGTCTCGCAGATGCGAGGGCTCGGGCGTCGGATGCCCGTGACGTTCACGGCGTTCTTCATCGCTTCGCTGAGCATCATCGGGTTGCCGCCGACGGGCGGCTCTTGGAGCAAGATGTTCCTCGCGTTCGGCGCCGTCGATGCGCATCAAGCCGTGTTTGCCGGCGTCTACATGCTGAGTTCGCTTCTCAGCATCGGGTATCTGATGCCGGTCGTGGGGCGTGCGTTCTTCTGTCGTGCCGATGCCGCGGGTGCGATTAACGCGCACGGGGCCGATGCGGCGCACGGGGATGCGGAGCACGGAGATCACGGCGACGTGAATGGCGGATTGCACGAAGCGCCGCTCGCTTGCGTCTTGCCGTTGTCGATCACCGCGCTGCTGTGCTTCGCGTTGTTCTACTTCGCGCGCGATCTCTACGCGCTGCTCCTACCCATCGTCCGCGACACGACGATCGGAGGTTGACCGATGAGCAAGAACGATGTCGATCGAAGCAGCATCGGGCCGAAGATTCCCACGGCACTCAAGCAGTGGGACGGAGCGAAGCTACTGCGTGCCCTTTGGATCTCCTGTGCCGTGCTGGCCGTGGCGGGCCTCGTGTTCGACATGCATCCGCACTTCGGCTACGAGAAGATTCCGCTCTTCCATGCACTCTTCGGGTTCGCCGCGTTCGCTGTGATCGTCGCACTCGGCGCGGCGCTGCGGTTCGTCGTTTCCCGGCCCGAGAACTACTACGAGGCGCGCAACGGCACCGAAGGAGCAGGTCTCCCCGAAGCCGATCTCGACATCGAGCCGGAAGCCGGGCAGCCGGAGGACCATCTCCGTGTTTGAGTCCTTTCCTCCAGGCCTCCTGCTGATCGTCGGCGGGCTCCTCGCGCTCGTTCTGCGCGGCACGCTTCGAAGCGCCGTCTTGCTCGCGCTACCGGTTCTCGGTGCGATCCAGCTCTGGTCGTTGCCGAATGGCCTCACGATCAACTGGCAACCGTTCGAGGGGTACCTCTTCGAGGTCGTGCGCGTCGACGAGCTCAGTCGCGTCTTCGGGTACGTCTTCTATCTTGCCGCGTTCCTCAGCGTGCTGTTCTCGTTGCACGTGAAGGACACGATGCAGCAGTGCGCCGGCATCGCGTATGCAGGTAGCGGCGTCGCGGCGCTCTTCGCCGGAGATCTCATCACGCTGTTCGTGTGGTGGGAACTCACGGCGGTCACGTCGGTCTTCTTGATCTTCGCGCGACGGACGGATCGTGCCTATCGAACCGGTGTCCGCTACCTCGTCGTCCAGGTGCTGTCCGGCGTGCTGCTCCTGGCGGGTGCGCTGCTGCACTACGGGGACACGGGTTCCTTGGCGTTCGGTGCTCTCGGCCTCGGAAGTCTCGGACGTGATCTGATCTTCGTCGCTTTCGGCATCAAGGCCGCCTTCCCGCTCCTCAACGGATGGCTGCAGGATGCCTATCCGGAGTCGACCGCCACCGGTTCGGTCTGGTTGTCGTCGTTCACGACGAAGCTCGCGATCTACGCACTCGCGCGTGGTTATGCAGGGACCGAGATCCTGATCCCGATCGGCTGCGTGATGACGGTATTCCCCGTCTTCTTCGCCGTCATCGAGAACGATCTGCGACGCGTGCTCGCCTACAGCCTCAACAACCAGCTGGGCTTCATGGTCGTCGGCATCGGAATCGGCACCGAACTGGCGCTCAATGGCACCGCGGCACACGCGTTCGCGCACATCCTCTACAAGTCGCTGTTGTTCATGTCGATGGGAGCGGTGCTCTATCGGACAGGAACCGTCAAGGCCAGCGAACTCGGTGGGCTCTACAAATCGATGCCGTGGACGGCGACGTTCTGCATCATCGGCGCGGCGGCGATCTCCGCGTTTCCGCTGTTCAGTGGCTTCACGTCCAAGTCGATGATCCTGACGGCCGCGGCCGAAGAGCATCACCCGATCGTGTTCCTCATCCTGCTCTTCGCATCGGCGGGCGTGCTCGAGCACAGCGGAATCAAGATCCCGTACTTCGCGTTCTTCGCGCACGACAGTGGGAAGCGAGTCCAAGAGGCGCCGCGCAACATGCTCGTCGCGATGGGGATCGCGGCCGCGCTATGCATCGGACTCGGCGTCTTCTATCAGCCGCTCTACGCACTCCTGCCGCACCGTGTCCCGTACTCGCCGTACTCGATGTCGCACATCGTGACGCAGCTCCAGTTGCTCGTGTTCGCGATCGCTGCGTTCGTGATCTTGCAGAAACTGCATCTCTATCCGAGTGAACGGCGAGCGACGATCCTCGGCGCGGATTGGTTCTATCGACGCCCGCTGCCCGCACTCGCGGTGTGGTCGGGACGGATGATCTCCGCTGCGCAGAAGGGTTTCGTAGTCGCATCCCTCGCGACGTTGCGTGGCGGAGGGCGCGTCCTGCGCAAGCTCTATGCGCCTCCGGGCCCGCTCGGCGAGCCATGGCCGACCGGGCCGGCGGCGCTCGTTGCCGCCATCTTGCTCGTCGTCTACCTGGTCAGCGTCTACGTCTGATTGGGTGGCGCACTACTGCGAGAAGTAGTGCCCGAGGCTTCGCACGCCCGGAACGGAGAGCGACCGGAAGAGCTTGCCCGTCGCGAGTTCGACGATGTCGACCGTGTTCGTGTCTCCGAGCGCGACGAAGACGAAGCGCGGCTCGTACGTCGCGCGGTACGTCGTGCCGTCGAGGCGCGCGAGGCTCTTGCCGCTGTGCAGTGCGTGCGGCAGCGACGGATAGAGTGGTGAGGCGAACTCCGGATGCGCCCCGAAGTTCTTCATGTCGTCGAAGGCGATGTCGATGATTCGGTTGCCCGAGAGTCGATCCTTGACGGGGGTTGTCGCATTGGAGCCGCCGATGCGCGCGATCACGGTCGACGTGCGTCCGCCGCTTGCCGTGCGCTTCGTCTCCACGACGCTGATCTGTCCGAGGCCAGTCGCGTCCTGGTGAGTGACGAAGCACGTGGGAGCGAGCGATGCCGCATGGTGGAGCTTCGTGGCGCTGGAGAAACGCAGCCCCGTGGCCGTGACGCGGTCCGGTCCGATTGGCGTTGGGCCGGACTCGTAGATCGAAAGATCCCCGTTCTTGTGTAGCACGTAGGCGAACCACGTCCACGTATCGATGCCGATGCGGAACTGACGCGACGAGACGCAGACGTCGATCGGTGCGCTTGCCGGGAGGTTCACCGTGCGCACCGAGAACGAGCTGCCGTCGATGATCGAGAGTGTGTTCGTCGCCGTGTTGCAGACGACGAGCGCTTCGCCTTCGGGTTGCCATGCGAGTTTCGTCGGGCCGGTTCCGACCTGGATCGTTCCGAGCACTCGGTGGAACGTTCGACTGAGCGGATTGCTGTCGAGGAAGCTCACGGTTCCGTGTCGCTCGTTGGTCACGGCGAGAACGCCGAGGTGCGGTGCAATCGCGATCGCGGAAGGTGACGGGAGCCGGATCGACGCGAGCCGCGTCATGCGATTGCTGTTGAGAACGATGACGGCATCGTTCACGGAATCGAGCACGTAGAGGAAATGACCGATCTGTTGGCGCGTCGTGTACGGACAGTAGGGCGGCGGCGGAGGCGGGGACGGTGGCATCGGCTGTGGGCCGTGGAACACGCCATCGAAGTTCTGGTGGAAGACGCCCAGGTTCGCGGCCGAAAGCGAGAACGGATTCCCGTTGATGAGCTTGTTGAGGGGGCTCGCGGTGCACGGAGGGCTCATCGTCGTCACCCGGCCGGGGACCTGGATCGAGGTCGTGACCGTCGGCTCTTCGCATTCGATCCCCATGCGTGGATTCGGTGCCGGCTCGACCAGTCGAGGTGGATTCGGGTGCGGGGCGACCGCGATCGAGTTGCCCGGCATGGCGACTTTGGACCACGGGTTGACCTGGTTCGAAGTCGTCGCGAACGCGTTGATCCCGGAGTTGTTGTAGATGAGGTCGAGCGGCTGGCCGATCTGGATGTCACCGCCCTCCGACAGGTGCGCAAGCACGTCCGAGAGCGACGAATCGAGCGCCATCGTCAGTGCGCCCGCGCTCCCGGCGTCGTCGTTGCTCGTTCCGGGAACGAGCACCGGCACGACGCCCGGCTGTCCAACGTTGGGGTTTCGCTTGTATCCGTATGGATAGTTCGGACTCAGATACCGGGCGATCGAGCCCGTGCCCTGTCCGAAGCCATTGAGATCGATGACCGACACGCCTCCCTTGCGGCCGATGTAGATCGCCTCGGGCGCGACCGGAGCGTTCACGGATCGGTGTTCGAGTCCGGCAGTCGGAACGGGGACGGCCTGCGTTTGAGCTCTGGCGAACGAATGGACGAGTCCGAGTGCGAAGACGCACGGGATCGTGGCGGACAATCGGCAATGCAATGGAGTTCTCCGTCGAGGATTGGGCAGATATCGGTACGCGTGCAGGATCCTGCGGTAACGCGGCCGTATCGTTCGTGCAATGCGACGGATGTGCTTCACCTGCCTCGTTCCCATGAACCTGTGCATGTGCGAAGCGCTGCCTCGCGTGCGCAACGCGACCGAGATCGTCGTGCTTCAGCACCCACACGAGCGTCGGCACCCGATCGGCACGGCCCGTCTCGTCCGGCACGCCTTGGAGCGCGTGCGCTTGCACGTCGTCGCGGGTTCGGTTCGCGATGGACTGCGCGCCGAAGTCGAACTCTCGAATCGCGCTGCACTTCTGTATCCGCACCGGGACGCGCGTCGTCTCGAGAGTCTCCCGGCGGACGAACGCCCGGATCAGCTGGTCGTGCTCGATGGCACGTGGTCCCAAGCCAAGGGCCTCTATCGCGACAACGCATGGCTGTGTGATCTTCCGCACGTGAGCCTCACGCCGGATACGCCGAGCGCGTACCGGATTCGGCGCGAGCCGAGCGACGTGCATGTGTCGACACTCGAAGCGATCGTGCACGCGCTCGCGATCCTCGAGCCGGATCTCGACGGCCTCGGTGCGCTGCGTGAAGCGTTCGTTCGCATGATCGATCGCCGCATCGCGGCGCGTGCGCGACGCTTCGAGCCGCGTTCGCGCAGGCGTAAGCGGCAGGTCAAGTCGGCGCTTCCGCCTCGCTTCCGCGAGTCGATGGAGCACGTCGTCTGCGTGCACGGCGAAACCGTCCAGAAAGCTCTGAGGCGCGACCCGAGGATCCCCGAACTGTTGCACTGGGTCGCAGTGCGCGCGTCGACGGGTGAGGTCTTCGATGAGGTCGCGGTCCCCGCGAATCCGCCACGTGAGGAGCACCTCGAGCTCGTCGGGCTCGATCGTCAGCGTTTCGAGCGCGCGCTCGGCCCCGAGGCGATGGATGCTGCATGGTCGCGGTTCCGTCGCGAGACGGACATCTTGGTCGCGTGGAACGAGCGCGTCGTGCCGCTCTTGAACGCGTACTGCGCGGAGTCACGGTCAGGGCGTGTCGATCTCGGCACGTCGTTGTCCACGTGTGCAGAGGCGGTGACGCTCACTGTGCGTCCGTTGCTTGCGCGCGTCGGGCTTCCGCGCAGCGGGCGCGTCGAGGAGGTGCTGGCCGGCCTCGGGATCGAGTCGAGTGCGTCTCCGAGCCGAGCGCGACGGCGTCTCGACGCGACGCTCGCCGTTCTCGAGGAGGCGGTGCGCGTCGATGATGCCAAAATGGCGGATGCTGCCAGGTTGGCTGCCAGTGCCACGCCGGCGCAGAGCAAATCGCGATCGTAAGTTCTTATTTTATGGCGACTTGAGTCTGTATGGCGCGTTTGGCACGCCGCTTGTTCTGCTCCGGGCGAATGCAACACACCCGGACGCAGCACGCGCTGCAAGGAGTCCAAACGATGAGAAACCTTCCGCTACCCCTTCCTCGCTTCGGTTCCTTCCACCGCCTCTTCGACGACCTGATGATGCAGGCGTTGCCGACGGTCGAGCCGACCGCGACCCCGCGCCTCGATATCTGGGAGGACGACCACGCGTACGGAATCGCGGTCGAGCTGCCCGGCTTCACGCTCGACGACATCGAACTGACGGTCGACGAGCACGAGCTCAGCATCGTCGCGCGGCAGACGAAGAACGTCGACGCGACCGAGCCCGCGACAGAAACGACCGCGACGGCGGAAACGAACCCGACTGCGGAGGCACCGAAGAGCGAAACGAACGGTCCGACCAGGACTTGGCACCGACGCGAGCGCGTGCAGCGTCACTACGCGCGCAAGATCCAGTTGCCGCACGATATCGACGCGCAGAACGCCGAGGCGAAACTCGAGCACGGCCTGCTCGAGATCACGCTTCCCAAGTCCAAGACGAAGCGTCCCGTTCGCATCCAAGTGCGTCCGTGACCTGTGCGCCGGCGCTGGGAGGCGC
>JAGQQW010000118.1 GCA_020426005.1 Planctomycetota bacterium
AGAGCAAGCGAAAGCCGAGCTGCGCGCGTTCATCCAAGAGGGCGCCCGTAGTGAGCAGCGCGTGTCCGAAGGCATGCGGCAAACGCTCCGGAAAGGGCTGAATCTCACCGGTGGCGGTTTCGCGTTCGGCACCGGGCTCTCGGCCGTGCGAGGAACAACGACTTCCGGCATCGGCGACGTGATCGGAGAGTCCCTCGGCAGTGTCGGCGCGCAACTCGCGCAGTTCGTGCTGGGAGATCTCGACGAACAGGCGAAGGCAACGAGATCCGCGCGCGAGGAAACGATCCAAGCCTTCGGCGCGATCGCCGGCTCGCGCGGCAGCATCCCACCCGGTGCCAAGAACTTCTTCGATCAAATCAAGACGCTTCGGCTTCAAGAGGAACAGGGACGCGAGATCTTTGAGCGGGACGCTCGCTTCCGCGGCCCCGGTGTCGACCAGTTGATCAATCGAATCGTTGCAGCCTTCGGCGAACTCGTCGATCGAGCCGTCGACGAACTCGTCCGCAGACTGAACCCCGTCAACTGGTTCACGTGATTCGCAGCGACGCGGAACGTGACCGGTAGACACCCACAGGCGGCGTTCTGCACTTTCAGCGCTTTGACCTGAACCGACGCCTCGTCGCAGCATGGCCACGTTCTTCTTCTCATGGCTCCTGCCAGAGAAGGTGAACCGACACCAGCGCTTGGTTCTGTCGCTCCGCGGTCATCCTCTTCTTTTCGTCGGGATGTCGCGGGGCGGCGGGCCTTTCCTCCCTTCGAGGAGCAACCCCATGAACATCCCCCGCGCGCTCAGCGCAACGCGTCGCTTGCTCTTTGGCGTCGACGCGACCGCACTCACGCGTCTCGAAGCACTCGCGCTCGAACCGGACCAGGGCAAGCGCGAAGCGGCGATCCTCGACATCGCGCAGAAGCTCGCACAATCACGCAGCGCCGACGACGAAGTCGAAGCCATCGCGAATGCCTACTTCGCCGATCCTCCAATCGCACTTGGCACCGACGAGGACCCGTCGGCGGGCGGCGAAGCGATGCGGCGACGCAGCCTTCGACCGGCATCGGAAGTCGTCTTCAGTTCGTCGCCGCACGATCGTTCTGCACCGGCCCCTGCTGCGGTGCCTGGACAACACATTCCGCCCGTCGACGACAAAATCGGGCCGATCTCTGGCGCGCCGCAGGACGGTCGCACGCTCGACGAAGTGCTTCGCGCAGCGAAGACACTGCAACTCGCGGTGCTTCAAAGCTCGTCTCTCGGTAGCGCGGTCGAGCAGGCAACGGATCGACTGGAAGCGACCAGCAAGCGTTCCAGGAACGATGCAGTTCGTGCGCAGATCACGGCTGCGGTGCGCAAGCTGCGCATCGCGATCAGCGGTGCAGGCTCGCAGCCGGTCGAGACTCCGTCGAGCAAAGTCGCGCAGCAAGCGATGCAGCGTGACCTGACGACAGGATCGCACACATTCACCGACACCGTTCGCCTGAGCCGCGAATACGACGAGCTATGCGCCAGCGGGCACCGCATGCGCGTGAGCCGCGAACGCTACATCGAACTCGGACTTCGAGGATCCCAAGCATGACGCCAGCAAAGAACGACAACGACGAATCCGTCCTCTCGGCAACCCCAGATCTCAGCTTCGCGGATGACGAAGCGACAAGCGAAGTCGCTCCCGCACCACCGGCCGAAGCTGGTGCGAGCGATGCAAAGTCAAAGCCCCCTTGCGAAGTGCTCGACGCCACCGGACCGGCGCTCGAAATGCCCGAGAGCGAAGTGCTCTACTGGTATTGGATCGGTGCCTTCGACTACTGCCCCTTCGAGAGCGTGCACGTCGCGGGTCTCGCGTTTCAGAAGTACACCGAGCTGCTGCGCCGAACGAATTCGATGGGGCGCACCGAGCGCATCCGCATGGCGGGGCAAGTACTCAAGCTCTCGCGCTCGAAGCTGCGCCTTCTCGCAGAGAAGCTGCAACGCAGAATCTTGCGCTGCGATACGCGCTTCGACGTGCCGCCTGACGAGACACACGGTGGCGTCGACTTCGGAGATCGTCGCCGCGGGCTTCCCGCGGCGATCCTGACGATCCCCACGAAGGAAGAGGAGGAAGCGATGCGGCAGAACCCGCACCGCAGCTACCGCCCGTTCGTGCCACAACGCGGGGATCGCCCCGTGTCGCAGTTCATCTACTGCGTGTTGCTCGACGAAGCGCAGCCAGCCCACCGCATCTTCGGGACGGACTTGCCGCCGCCGTTGTCCGAAACCGGCATCATGCTCCCGACGAGTGAGACGATCGTCGCTGCGGACGATCTCAAACCGCGCCGGGTCGGCTTCTCCACCGGCAAGGGCCACGAAGAGCCGTGGCTCAAGGGGCTGCTGCAACCGAAGGCGAAGCCGATCTTCCCGAAATACCCCTACGGCGACCACGAGTAGAACTCGCACGCGCGTATTGACACCGGGGGCCTTTGGGCGCACTCTCGGCGTTTTCGAACTAAGCGCAACCGGGCCCAGGGAGATGGAATCGACCGCGCTGCAAGATCGCATTGCGACAAGGCAGCGTCATGTCCGTTCTCCTCGCGTATCGCATTTCGGCAGCAGCACGCCTCTACGGCCTTAGCTGCACTTCGATTCGGAAGCGCTTCGAGCGTCGCACCCTGGGCTACTTGCGAGTGCGGCCGAGTCTCTATCGGATTCTCACGGCCGACGCGCTGAAGCTCGATCCACGAAACGACGACTGGCGCGAAGACGCCGGTATCGAGTCGATTCGGCGCGCATGGTCAAGCCAAGAGCACGTCACGGTGCCGGAGTTCGCGGCATCGTTGTCGATGTCCGCGAAGCTCATGCGCGCGATGGCACGCGACGGTGAAGTTCCGTTTCGCCGCGTCGGTCGCGATTGGATCCTCGATGCCGAACTCGCACGCGCTTGGCTCGAAGCTCACTACGAGCCAACACGCACGCTGCGGAGGGCGAACGCATGAGCCGCGCTCCTACCGACGGCGATCGCGAACGAGCCGACCGCATGGTCCGCGAGATGCTGAGCCGCTTCGACGAAGCCGAACACATGCGACTCGTTCCCCTGAAGTACGAAGGGCAGAAGCTCGCGGCGAAGCTCTCCGGACCGCGTGAGCCCGACTACTCGACGCTTTGGCGTTGGGCAACCGTAGGCGTGCCCGGTGCCGACGAGGACGAACGCATCGTGCTCGAAACGGTGTGCAGCTTGGAGACGAGCACGTGCCTGCTGTGGCTCGCGCGCTTCATGGTCGAGCGAAGCATCGCACAAAGAAAAAGGCTCGCACGAAGGACACGTGCGAGCCTCTCAAAAGAGCCGGGTTCCCGCCGTTTGCAGAGGGGGAAGCGCCGTGACGCATCATAACAGCGATGCGGCGCCCGGCGCCGGCGATCGGAACGCGATACCCAAGGAACTCAAGGAGCTACGCCGCTGGATTACGTGGAAGCTCGATGCGAAGGGCAGCAAGGTGCCGAGCGTGTCGACCAACAACCTGGAGGCACTCCGCAGGCTCGCCGATATCGAAGGGGACCGGATCGGTTTCGTCCTGACAAACGGCGTGAACGTCCCGAATAAGGGCCGACTCTACGCATTCGACCTCGACGCGTGCCACGACCCGAAATCAGGCGCGTTGGCGTCGTGGGCCCAACAGATTCTCGAACACTACAAGAACACGTATTGGGAAATCACCCCGAGCGGTGCAGGCCTTAGGTTCTTTCTCTTCGTCAAGCATCCACCGCCGAAACTTGGGAAGGCCTTCCCCCATGACGCCAACTTCCCGGAGACCTTAAAACAGGATGGCAAGCCGAAGAAGCAGGAGATGCAGATCTTCGGTCAAGGGCCGGCCCAATACGTCACGGTTTCTGGCAACCGGCTCGAAGACACACCGAGCAGTGTGGGGGTCGTCAACGATCTCGAATGGCTGATCAACACGTTCAACATACGAGGTGCTTCAAGTGCTGCGAAATCGTCACACAGAAACACGCGGCTCGATGAGCCTCTCGCCTCCATCGAAAGACGCAAACCGACCGCTGAGGAGGTAGAGCGAATCCAACGCGTCTTCGACCAGGACGAGCGCCTCAAGACACTCGCGAAGGGACGCTGGATATCCACCAAGAAGGCCGATGGATCGCAACGGTATCCAAGCGCATCCGAAGCCTACTTTGAACTGGTTCGCGGCTTTCTCCTTGCGTTTGAAGGCGATCAAGAACTCGCAGCCCTGGCGTTGTTGTGGACAACGTGGGGTCGGGGCAGAGTCAAGTCGTCAAGCGACCCGAAGAAGTACGCAAAGCCGTCCTGGGTTCGCGCCGAGATCGCTCGCGCAGCGGCCTGGATACCACCACACACGAGCGGTGTTTTTGAACCGATTGAGGCGGAAGGCGAACAGCGCAGACCTGCGGATCGACCAAGATCGAAGCTCGGGTCCATGTTCATCGGCGAACGCCTTGCGAACAGAAGCTCGACTCGCTGGCTCTTCAAGAACTGGTTACCTGCAGACGGTGTCTTCGAGATCTTCGGGGATCCGAGTTGCGGGAAGTCGACGGTGGCGATGTCGATCGCAGCACACGCACTCGCTGGCCGCGATTGGATGGGTCACCGCTACCGAGGACCTCGCGACGCACTCGTGTTCTACATCGCGAGCGAGGATGCCTATGGGATCGATGATCGAGCGAAAGCAGCATGCGAACTCGTCGACTTAGATATCGACCGTTCACCGTTCGTCGTCCTCGATGGCACCGTCAGCCTGATAGACCGGTCCAGCCAAGACGCCCTCATCGCGGAGATTCGCGGCAAATTAGAGGAGTGCACGCAACGCAACGGCGAGAGACCGGCTCCTCTTGCGCTCGTCATCGTCGACACGTTCTCGAAGAACTTCGGCGGCAAGGACGAGAACTCGTCGACGGAGACGACCAATGCTCTCGGGGGCGCTCAACGTATTGCGCGTGAGTTCCAGACGTGCGTTCTGAGTATCCATCACAACGGACACAGCGAGAAGAACCGGTCGCGAGGCAGCTCCGCGATCCTCGCCGCGCTCGACGGAAGCTTTCAGGTATCTCGCCGTGCGGCGCGAGACGACATCCTCGACGTCACCATGACGAAAGCGCGGCGCATGGCACTGCCGAAGACGCCAACTGTCTGCACCCTCGAAACGGTCCCCCTCGGCACCGACGAAGACGGTGACGAGATTACGACCGTTCGCATCGGTGCCATTCCGTTCGTCGACGAGATACCCTGCGATGAGTCGCTCGACGACCGAGATCGGGCGATCTTGAAGGTCGTCGGGGACAATCCGGACCGGCTAAGCGCGCGGGAAGTCGCGAGAGAACTCGCAGATGAAGATAAACGTGGGTGGAGCGAGCCGACCCTTCGCAATCGGACAGGACAGCTTCTCGAAGTTGGTCGACTGCTCCGAACGAGAGGGCAGAAGCTCCGACTGGCACCGCCGGGGGCTGTGGAGCTGGCGTGAAAACAGTGGATCGAAACGTGCTCGGAAAACCGGTCGAACGATCCAGCAAACGATCCACTATCCAGTGACGATCCACCTCGATCCATAGGTGGTACCGGTGGTGGTGGGGGCGAGCAATGACGCGGCTTGTAGCTTGATTGCCGCTGGATCGTTTCAACGATCCACCTCGATCCACTGGCAAGTGGATTGGGTGGATCACACCCCTAGTAGGGGTGTGATCCAATCCATGCGGATTTGGGCTCACAACGAGCCGCAGCGTGATGGTCAAGATCGCTTCGTTGAAGCGCCTCCCGCTCATCGGCTCCATCACCCCCGGCCGGTGCCGAAGCGCCAGCCACGGCAACCGACGGCGCACGTGCGTGCTACCCTCACGCCATGACTTCGACAACGGACACGACTAACCGCAAGACCGCCGTGCGCGACAAGCGCGGTCGCTTCCTCAAAGGCAACCCCGGCGGACCCGGACGCGAGAAGGGCTTCAACGACAAGCTCGACTTTCTGTACGAAGTGAAGCGATGGGCCGCTCAGCAAGGAACGACGATTCACGAAGTCGCCGCCGCCGTGGCCGGTGCCGTGATCCGCAAGGCGCTCGACGGCGACATCGCGGCGCAGCGCCTCGCGTGCGATCGACTCTTCGGCGTCTTGCCTCGTGAGCCTCTGGTCGCGGTTCAGAACAACAACACGACGCTCAAGACGGACGGCCCGCCCCCACCACCGCCCGCGGAGTTCTCGGCGTACCTCTCGCGCATGATCCAACTCGTGAGCGGTGGCGAATCGCTCGAAATCATCGACGCTGAAACCGCCGATTCGGGCGAAACCCGTAACGGTTACAGCGAAAACACGAGCGAGTCGACACCGGCCGAAAGACTAAACCCTTCCAAAGAATCGACTTAGGTCAACTCTTTGCGCAGTCGACCACTGGTTCTTGATGCCGATTCGGTCGTTGCGCGTCAACCTTCGCGAAGTGCCGCATGCGGTCTAGGTCGCCGCGAACGTCTACCATGAGCCGCTTGTTGTCGGCATCGTTGCGGATCGCAGCGAGACGGGCGTCGAAGTCTGGAAGTGGGTTGCTGAAGAGTGGATGGAAGATCGCATTCAAGAGTTTCTTCCGCTCTCGCGCTCGCTTGATGATTGCGCGACGCAGCGACTCAGGCGTGCATCGAGGCGGCATGTCCAAGCCGCGCGCCGACGCCGAAGCGTGACCACGCGCGACGTCTTCTTTGAACATGGACCAGGTCAACCCTTCGAACCGCCGCAGAGCCACGCCCCACGGCTCGCCGGTCGCTTCGACTCTCGCCACGAGACGCTGAACGACCGGACTCAGAAACGGGATCACGTGGACGAAACTGGCGCTCATTCCATGCCTCCTAGCTTCCGGAAGACGGACTTCACCCGCTCCTTCTCCGCGTGAGTGTAGCGCTCCGTCGTCTGCGATGTGGCGTGCCCCAGCGCCGTCTGCGCCGCGTCTCGCCCGATCGTCTGCGCGATGCGCGTGCCCATCGAGTGCCGTAGCTGGTAGGTCGTCCAGCGCGGAACGGGCTTCTCCCCTTCCCGGTGTCGATTCGCGAATCCGACGGCACGCGTGATCGCGCGATGCAGCGCACGATGGTCGTAGCTCTCGCCCGGCATGCGTTCGAGTTCGGCGCGCAGCTTCGCGAGATACGAAGGCGGGAGCGTCTCGCCGCGCCTGCGCGCGTGCAGCGCCTCCAGCGCCTCGACCGGACGGAAGAGCATGCGATCCTGCGGACGCCCGAGCAGGAACGGCGCGAGGATCGCCTGCGCCTCCTTGCCGAACGCGAGCACGCGCGGCTTGCCTCGATAGGCGGTCTTGTGTTCGGTGAGCGTCACCGTCCACAGTTCGGTGTCGCTGCGATCGAAGTCGCGCGGCCGAAGACCGAGGATCTCGCTCGGACGCGCGCCCGTGTGCCACAGAAGCTGCACGACCGCATCGAGCGGGAACGGCAGATACGGCAGCGTCGCCTCGACGACCCACCACGCGACGTCGTTCCGCGTCGGGTTCTCGCGCGCGCCGAACTCGCCCACGCCGAGCGCTTCGACCGAGTGCACGCCGTGCCAGATGTCCGGCGGCACGAGTTCCTCGCTCGTGCCCCACCGGAAGATCGACTTGACGTAGTTGACCCGCGAGTTGATCTCGCGTCGACAGAGCCGGCCTTCGCTCAGCCACGCTTGGCGCACGGCCTTGAGACGCCGCGGACCGAAGTCGGCGACGAGGGTCGAGCCGAAGTGCTTGCCGAGATGCTGCGCCGCGTAGTGCGATCGTGTGCCGTTCTCCGTGAACCACGCGTCACCGCGCTTGCGCACCATGTGTTCGCGCCACCGCTCGATCAGCTCGGCGATCGTGATCGGATCGGGCGCTTCGAGTTCGGGGAAGCGTCGCCCGTTCGCGAGCCAACGCGCCAAGTCCTCGTCGAAGAGCACGCGCGCCTGCGCCTCGTCCTTGCCATAGCCTCGACGCTCGCCGTCGAAGATCGCATACCCGTAACAACCTCGAACGGTGCGTTGCCAGCGCAGGGCCGGCAGCCTCGAATTCCTGCTTCTCATCGCTGCGTTTCCTCAAAACCCGTAACGGTTACGGCTTTTCTGGAAGGCGCCGCGCTGCTCGAAGGCCCGGAAGTCCGGAGACCCGTGAGGGCAGGTTCGCGTAAATCGCGATCGACGTTGAACTTAGAAGTGGCGGAAAGGCATGGGAATCGAACCCACCGTCGACGACTCGGGTCGCCGACCACTGGTTTTGAAGACCAGGGAGGACACCAGCCCCCGTCCCCTTCCGTGCGGCCCGCATCATAACTTCGCGGGTCGCCCGCGCGACGGGTTCAACGGAAGGAAATCGACAGCAACAAGGAGCCGAACTGCTGGCTCTGCCTAGTCTCGCGAAACTCGGGGGACTGCACGACGAACGTGTACGCGAGGTCGACGGGCCCGAGGCCGATGACGGCGCCGGCGCGGAGTTCGCCGACGAGAGGTTCGCGGTCGACGCTCGGGCCCGAGTGCGCAAGGTTGCCGTCCAAGAACATGTTGTGCGCGACCGCGCGTCCTTGGGCGCCGGCGAACACGTAGAGCGGAGGCGCGTCGCGCTGGCCGGCGTCGCCGACCGACGTCTGGATCGTGCCGATCCCGAAGTCGCGCGGGAGGTTGAACCCGAAGCGCACGATGCCGCCGGCCGACGCCTGCATATGCACCGTGCCGAGCGTGCCTCCGACGTTCGCGAGGATGTCCCCTTCGAACGGGATCCCGACCGTCTTCGCATCGAAGTGCACGAGTCGCCGAGCGTGCGTGTAGGACACATCGATGCCGGGTTCGTCCCGGAGTTGATACTGCCACCCCTGGGGCTGACGTAGGTCGAACCACTCGTGCCACTCGGTCTGCACACGATCCGCAGCGGAGCTCGGACCGACCACTCCGAGCTGCAGTTCGAGCACGTGGATCGCATCGTGTTGCGCTGCGTCTTCGTCGAGGTCGAGACTCCGCAGCGTCAGTCCGCCGTACAGCCAACCCGCGTAGGGCCGGTCCTCGGGCCGCGGATTCGGATCCGTGATGTCCGCAGGCGTGAAGATTTGATGCCCGATCGACAACCCGAGCGAGACCTCGTCCGGCTCACTCGGAAAGAGCGGCAGCGAACGCGCGAGGTCGTCGACGAATCCCGGCGTCCACGACGGCGGCAGGTTCCACTCGAGACGCATGCCGTTGGTGTAGTAGCGGTCCGTGCGACGATCGATCGAGAAGAAGTCGTTCTCGACGAACGCACGCAGCGCGGTGCCGAGCGCGCGTCGTTCGCGTTTCTGCAGCGGCGAGTCGCTGTCACGAACAGGTTCGGTCCCGAGGGAATCCGCAGCGCGCTGCGAGCCGAGAGTCGTCGGTTGCTGCAAGGGGCGCGCGTTCTGTTCTCCATCCTGAACGGTACACGCACCGACGCAGACGAAGAGCAGCATCCAGGAACGAAGAAGAAGCACCGGCACCGCGTGCGAGCTTACGCCGACACGCGCACCAATGCTTCTCGTGGAGTGCTTCAGAAGTCGGACGATTCACGCAATACGCGTCACAACCGTCGTCACAACCGTCGCCGCAATCACTTGAGTTCGACGCAGAGCGAACCGCCGAAGAACACCGTACCCGTCGTCGTCGGATTGGACGACCACATGTAGGCCGCTTCCTTCGATGCGGTCGAGGAGTTGCTCGGCATCGTCGCACTGCGACCGTCGCTCAAGGCGAGCGGGAGCGGCGACTGCGTCGGGTCGAGGGACAGGATCTGCGTCACGATCGTCGCACTTTGCGCTGCCGCGATATACGGGAATCCGACGTAGCAGTAAGGCAAGCCACCGGTCGCGTTGGTCGTCGTCAGATAGGTCATGATCGTCGGAGAGGCGTAGAGGTTCGCACACAGCCCGACAGAGAGGTTGCTCGCCGTGAAGTCGACGAGCAGCCAGGTCGGCGTGTTCGCTTGCGTGCCGGTCGCGTTGACGCGGATGCGCATGCCGCCGTGAGCCATGCCGGGCCCGTTGTTCTCGAGCTGCATCGTGTGCGTGAACGAGCCGCAGCCGGTACCCACGACCGACGATCCACCTGCCTGCGGGCCCGTCCACTCGCGGTCGTTGACCGCCAAGCCCGAATCGGACGGGTTGGTGTAGTAGACCGACCAGATCAAGTCGCCGCGGACGTACACGAATGGCTTCTGGAACTTCAGGACGAAGTCGAATGGCGCCGGTGAGCCAGCGCTCGTGGTCCAGTCGGGGAAGTTGAGAGCGGTCTGGCTCAGGACGAGCGTCTTGTCCGGGCCGTGCATCGTCGCGGTATCGCCGATGAAGTGCAGCAAGCTGCCGGTCGACAGCGTGACGTCGGCATCGAGCGTACGCTTGTTGCCGCTGGGGCTCGAGCCATCGCGGCGGAACGCGAGCTGATTGAGCGCGCGAGGACGCGACAGCGGGCCGATCCCGGTCAACGAACGACCGGTACTGCCCCAGTGATAGAAGACCTGGTTGCCTTCGACGGTATCCATGCCGATCGGCATCGTGTCGCTCGTGGCCTGAGCATGGATAGAGGCAGCAAACGCAAGAAGTGACGCGGCGGTCAAAGAGAGAACGCGCATGTTCGGTGATCCAAACAGAGGGAGATGGGAAGACGTCCCGGTAGCACAGACGCCACGGGACTCCTTCTGAGCAGTCTACTTCTGCAATCGTCCGGCCGATGCGATCTCGAAGCCGATTCGCGCCCCCTTAAGAACTCACGCAGGGGCCCCCGCCATCCGGGCGTCGTCTGTCAGCGCTGTTTCCTGAGCGTCGTCGGTCCGGCACGCACGCCGTCGCCCAAGAACCGACCGCTTTGGAGTACCGGCAGCAGTGCGTCTCGACGATTCGCGCGTAGCGAGGCCTCGACGGGCGCGCCGCCGCGATTCTCCTTCGTTCCGTAGAGCGAGGCATACGAATAGAGCGCGAAGCCTTGGAGTCCTTCGTCCCGGACCGCCTTCATCTGTCGAAGAGTCTGATCCGGACTGTCGTGCTTGTAGACGCCGATGCCGACGATGATCGGGCGATCCGTCGTCGCGTGCTGCACGGCGATGCGCTCGCGAAACTCTCCGTCATCCGCGCCGTAGGTCATCGGGAACACCGCGTCGACGTAGCCTTTCGCGAGCCAGGTCGGCCAATCTTGGAGCACGGCAGTCGCCTTGGCAGGCGTCGGGAAGACCGCCGCGGATACGACGGCGCGACGGCGAACGCTACCGACACGGCGTCGGACCTCGCGCACGAGCTCGGTCACTTGGCTCGATCGCCATGCGTTCCAAGAAGCACGATCATCGTCAGGGTTCTTTCCCGTGGCTTCGCGGTAGTACTCGAGCGTGCGATTGTCGTAGGGATAGTCCACTGGAGCGCCGCCCGAGGTCTTCGACGACCCTTCTCGGGACACCTCGCCGGCTTCGGGCATGCGACAGTAGTCGAGGTGGATCCCGTCGACTTCGTAGTTCTGCGCGACTTCCTCGCAGATCCGCGCCACGTGTTCTCGCACTTCCGGCAGGCACGGATTGAGCCACACGTACGCGGGTGCACCGGAGACGAGCAACGGTTGACGATCATGGTATTGGTCGACGAGGAACCAATCCGGATGCGTGTTGTAGAGCTGCCACTCGCTCGCGGGTGCCGAGGTCCCCCGCCAGCCAGGGAGTGCGTTGATCCACGCGTGCAGCCGAATACCTTGATTGCGCGCTTCGTCACAAGCGACCGCGAGCGGATCGAAGCCGGGCCGGTGGAACGAGTACTGCTCGAGCCACGGTTCGATGCGCGACTCGAACGCGACGGTTCCGTTCCCACGGACCTGGAACAAGATCGTGTCGAACCCGCTGCGCGCGCAGTTGCGGACGAGTTCGCGAACCTCGCTCTCGGTACCGAAGTCGTAGCGCGTCACCCAGACGGCTTGATGGATGTCGTGCGCATTCTTCGGCAAGAAGCTGCAGGACGTCAGTGCGAGGAGAGCAGCGGCACAAGACGACGAAGCGTATCGAGGCATCGGTTTCGTTCGACGATTGGAGAATGTCAGTTCGGTGCAGTCAATTCGGGACTGGGCGGATCGGTGCAGGCATACGGCCTTGCGCATCGAAGGCCCCCAAGAGACCCTTGGCGAGCGCTTCGATGTGGGCGACGCGGTAGCCGTAGTTCGTCACCGCCGTGACCGTAGCGGGAACGAGAGCCTGGTCGAAGGGATTCCGCAAGTGCACGACGACGAGCCGATCCGGAACGGCTGCGCACACGGTTTCCAGCAACCGGCGCATCGGCTCCGAGAAGCTCGCGTTCCACGACAGCAGGACGACTCGAACGAACTCGTTCGCGCCCTCGAGCAAGCGTCCGCACGTCGCGTGCGGTTCCCGCCCGAGCGTCTCGAGGTCGAAATCGCGCACGACGGGCGGCCGCGCGCCCGCGGACTCGAAGGCGCCGAAGACGAGCCCGCTCCAATCGCGGTCCGCGACTTCCTCCACACCGACGACGGCGTGCGGTCGCGCCGCGAGCACGAGCACGCGGTCATCGGTTCGAATCGGCAAGAGTCCGCCCGGATCCGCGAGCACCGTGAACGCGCGCTCCGCGACCGTCCGCGCGACGCGCGCTCCCGCTTCCAGATCGAGTCCGAGTGGTCCCACATTCGATGTCGAGGGCGATGTCGACGGGGACGACGAGGCACGACGAGCCGAGTGCCTTGCCATCCGCGCGCAGGCACGTGCGTGCGCCTCCGCATCGAGCCGACCATCGGCGATCGCCGCGTCGAGCAGGCGAGCGGCTTCTCGCTGCCGATCCGGGCGATGACAGACCGGCAAGACATCGTGGCCGGCGATCGCCGCTCCGAGCGCGGCTTCGGCGACCGAACCGTGCTTCTCGATGGCGCCCATCTCGAGGTCATCGGCGATGACGAGCCCATCGAAGCCCAAGTCTCCACGCAAGAACCCGTTCACGACGCGCGGCGACAACGTCGCCGGTAGGTCCGGATCGAGCCCGCGGACGATGACGTGCGTCGTCATCACGCACGGGTCGCAGCCTTCGAGTCGCGCGAACGAATCTTCGAAGATCCGCACGTGCGGCTCCCGAAATTCGGAGAGCTCGAGGTCGAGAACGGGCAGGTCGAGATGCGCGTCGACGGACGCTGCGCCTTTGCCCGGGAAGTGCTTCAGACAACACGCGACGCCGGACTCGGCATGCCCGCGCACGAAGGCCTCCGCGAGATCGGTGGCGAGTGATCGGTCGGCACCGAACGACCGAATGCCGATCCCCGGGTTGAGCGGATTGGTCTGCAGATCAACGACCGGAGCGAGGTTGAGGTCGAAGCCGATCGCGGCGAGTTCGCGCCCCGATGCCCTCCCTACCTCGAACGCGAGTTGCGGGTCCGCAGCGGCGCCGAGCGCCATGTTGCCGGGAAACACGGTCGCCCCGCGCGTCAGTCGAACCACGGCGCCGCCCTCCTGGTCGACGGCGACGAGGAGCGGCCATGGCACACTCGCGCGCAGCTCGAGGATCAGGTCCTTGCATTGTTCGGCGCACGTGATGTTGCGCGCGAAGAGGATCACGGAGCGCGCGCCGGTTTCCGCGAGCAGATCGCGGAAGGCAGGACCGACGGCAAAACCCTCGAACCCGAGCATCAGCCTCGAACCACCACCGGGTGTCGTCGTCATGCGGAGCGCTCCTTCGGACGGCGTCCCACGAAGATCGCGGCAATACCGAACGAGATCGCGCACCCGATCGGCGGATTCCAAACCCAGCCCCAAGGCACCGTCGCGTCTTCGACGGACCAGAGTGCGGATGCGAGTTCTGGCCAGAACTTCACGCCGAGGAGCACGCCGATCGCGACGACGAGAGCCAAGGCGTTGCCGAGGTCACTGCCGCGTTTCGTCAAGACACCGACGAGGAACACACCGAGGAGTGGCGGGAAGATCCACGTCAGGACTTCGAGGCCGAGCTTGAGGACTCCGAAGCCGCTGCCAGCGGTCCCTCGACCTTCGAGCGAGAACACGAGCATCGCCACACCGATGAGCAGCGCGCCGAAGACGATCGAGAAGACGCGCCCGGCGCCCATGTAGTGCGCTTCGCTGCGGTGTTTCGCGAAATAGGGTCGGTAGACGTTGTTGACCGCGGTCGAGCTCAAGGCGGCGACCGCCGAATCGAGGCTCGACATCGCGGCGGCGAACAGGCCGGCGAGGATCAGACCTTTGAGCCCCGCGGGCAGGTTGCTGAGGATCCAGAACGGGAAGATGTAGTCCCTGCCCTTGCCGGCCGGCAGATTGTGTTGCGCTTCGAGCAACTGCTGCTGCGCCGCCACGGCTTCTGCGCTCCCGAAGTTCGCGTACAAGAGCGACCCGATCGCCAAGAAGAGGAACACGATCGGGATGTTGAGCGCCGCGCTGACCCAGAGACTGCCTTGGCCGCCTCGTTGATCACGACACGTGAGCGAGCGCTGGATCATGTCCTGGTCGGTCCCGTGCGTGGCCATCGTCAGGAAGAGCACCCCGATCACACCGCCGATCAGCGTGAAGCTGTCGTTCCACGCGAACCACGTCTTGTCGCCCTCGTGACGGAAACCCCAGTCGAGCCACTGCAACTTGCCGTCGGCACGCAGGATCTCGTACGCGTTCTCGGGTGCCTTCTCCCACAAGAACCAAAGTGCCACGGCGCCACCGGTGAACAGCAAGATCCCTTGGAGAACGTCCGTCCAGATGACCGACCGAATCCCCCCCGCGAGGGTGTAGGCGACCGCCACCGCGGCGATCGCGACGATCACGAGCGAGTAGTCCGCCGATGGCACGAGAATCGTGAATGCGATCGCGGCTCCGTAGAGACGCACGCCGCTGCCGAGGCTGCGGCCGACCATGAACAGCACGGTCGCGAGGTTCTTCGAGACCGGTCCGAAGCGCTGCTCGAGGTACTCATAGACCGTATACACCCGCGCCTTGTAGTACGCAGGGATGAGCACGCCGGCGACGACGAAGCGCGCGAGCACCGAGCCGATCGCGAGTTGGATGTAGGTCCAGGTACCGAAGAGCGATTGCGTCGGAGCGCCGAGGAACGTGAGCGCACTCGTCTCCGTCGCGATGATCGACAACCCCGCTGCCCAGAACGGGATCCGTCGACTCCCGAGGAAGTAATCCTCGCCACTGTGTTGACCGCGACTCGCGAGAAGTCCGATGCACGCGACGATGAGCAGGTAGCCGGCGAGGACGAGGTAGTCGAGGCCTTCGAGCATCGAGCGCGAGCATAGCAGCGCGGGTGGCGTGCGCGCACGTGCGGCGTCGCACTGGTATCGTGAGCCCATGTCCTCGGATCGCCCTTCGCTCCTTCTCGTCGGGACCGTCGTCTCGATCCTCGGTGTCCCCGCGAGTGCACCTGCACAGGAAGACCGCGCGTCGACCGTCGACACGAGAGTCGGGACCGTTCGGATCATCGACGCAAAGGAAGCGCGCCCCCTCGTCAAGGCCATGCTCGCGGCGACGCTTCCGAAACGTCGAGGCAAGAAGCCCGCCCCGATGCTGATCGGAGCCGTGGTGACGGACGAACAAGTGGCGAGTATCACGGCACTCGCGCGGGTGCAGCACGCGAGCATCCCGGCAGCGCTACGACGCGTGCTGTTCGAGACCAAAGAAGAGACACTTCGTGTGCGCGCCGCCGAAGCCTTGCTCGCCCAGGAGGGCAAGAAAGCGCTTCCCGTGGCTCTCGACGCGCTCGGCGAGCGCGAGCTGCGCAAGAGCGGTCCGGTGACCGCGATGCTCGTGCGCTGCGCGAGTGCGCACGACGCCCCCGCGAAGTCCTGGGCGAAGATCTACGGGATGTTCATCGACCTCGAACCCGACGCGCAGAACGAGATGCTCGATCACGTGGCGAATACGAAGGACTGGAACGCGATCGAGCTCTTGCTCCAGAACGTCGACGCACCGGCGCCGAAGGACGTGAAAGCCGCGAACAACCCGCCCGCTTCGTACTGGAAGCGGCGCTGGGAGAAGTGGCGCGCGTTCGGCCCCAAGTTGCAGTCCGCGCTGAGAGCCCTGCTCGGCAAGGGCTTCGACTCCGAGAAGGAAGCTCGAGCCTACATCGAGTCGAAGGGCGGCATCGACGCCCTTCGAAAGCTCAGCGATCCCGAATCGTCAGGCAGTCGACGTTGAGGACCTTCGCGTCGATCGTGTTGTTCGCGAGCGCGACGTAGAGCCCCTGAATCATCACGAACGCACCGACGAGTGCCTTGTCGTTGGGGATCTTGATGATCGCCAACGTGAAGCCGAGGAGCGCGACGTCGTTCTGGATGTAGACCATCGTCGCGGGATCGCTCTGGATGAGACCGAACTCGCCGAGGGGCAAGAAGCCGGGCTTCCCCGCGAAGAT
>JAGQQW010000011.1 GCA_020426005.1 Planctomycetota bacterium
AAGCCGCGTTCGCGACAGTTGCGGCAGCCACGCGCGGCTTTGAACGTCGAAGGGTCGAACTCGCAGTGCAATGCTCTCAGCATCGCATCGCTCGGATCTGCCGCCGCGGAACACTCGGGGCACAGTCGTCGCACCAAGCGCTGCGCAACGATCGCCCGCAGACTCGGTGCGAGTAGGTATTGGGCAATACCCATGTCGACGAGGCGCGTGACGGTGCCGATCGCGCTGTTCGTGTGCAGGGTCGAGAGGACCATGTGCCCCGTGAGCGCTGCATGCACGGCGATCTCGGCCGTCTCTTGGTCGCGAATCTCGCCGACCATGATGACGTCAGGGTCTTGGCGCAGGATCGAACGAAGCGCAGTCGCGAAGCCACGTTGGGCCTTGTTGGAAACCTGGACCTGCGTCGTACCCGTGAGTTCGTACTCGACGGGATCCTCGACCGTCAGGAGATTGCGATCCTCGCTGTTCAGATGGGACAGCAGGCCGTAGAGCGTCGTCGTCTTTCCGCTCCCGGTCGGTCCGGTGACGAGGATCATGCCGTTGGGCTCTTGGGACTTCTTGCGAAGCGTCGCGCAGTGCGCAGCCGAGAGTCCGAGGCGATCGAGCGTCAGGTCGACGTTGCGTCGATCGAGGATACGGAGGACGACCTTCTCGCCTTGGACGCCGGGTAAGGTCGACACGCGGAACTCGACTTGACCACCGGACCGCATGTCGCGGCGAAAGCGTCCGTCTTGAGGGCGCCGTCGTTCGGCGATGTCCATCTCCGCGAGCACTTTGATGCGCGAGACGATTGCCGGATGCAGCGGCTTCGGGAGTCTCTGCGCGGTCTCGAGGCGACCGTCGACGCGGACGCGAACGCGTGTGACGTTGCTCGCGGGTTCGACGTGCACGTCGCTGGCCTTGCGGCGCAGTGCCTGCGTGATCAGGTGATCGACCAGCTCGACGATGGCGTCTTCACCGGCAATCTCTTGCAAGCGCTGCGGCGTCGCGAATGCGGAGTTCTCGAGGTTCGCGAGGTCCAGCGATGCCAGGAGCCCTTCGAGCCCCTTGCCCGCGTGGAGGCGATGCTCGATGCCTGCGCGCAGGGTCTCGGGCGGACACACGACGGGGATCGCGGGGCCGCCGAGTACCTCCTGGATCGTGTCGAGCGCGATCAGGTCGAGCGGGTCCTCCATGGCGACGACGATGCCGTCTTCCGAATCGCGAATCGCGATGCAACGGTGCCGGCGAACCACATCCGCCGGGAGGACGGCGAGCACTGCGGGCTCGATGTCGAACACATCGGGGTTCTCGAAACCGAGACCCAGCGCTCGTGCCCAAATTCGCCACGCCTCGACTTCGCTCAACAGCCCGAGCGTCGTGATTCTCTGGAGGAGGGTCCGTTCGTCACCATCCGACTCCTCGAGCAATCGAACGATCTGAGCTTCCGGTGCACTCGCGTGTTCGGCGAGGGCCGCAACGACACTTCGGAACTTCGTCTCCACGGAGTGTTCATCGGCACGATTGCTCCGTGTGCACGAGCCAACTCTCAAGTCGAAGTCGGAGTCCTGTCGATCTCCTCACCGATACCCTCACCCCTTCGCAGCGCTGGAGTTTCGCAGCGATGGTTCCCCGTAGTCCGAACAGCAGCGGCATGACGCTCGTCGAGCTGGTTGCGTCCTTCGCGGTCGTACTCCTGCTCGCGGGGATCGTCGTACCTACCGTCAAAGCGAGGATCGAAGCCGCTCGGATCGAGCGCGCCGAGCGTGACATCACGGTCTTGGGTTCTGCTGTCCGCGACTTCTGGCGAGCGAATGGTGTCTGGCCGTGTCGCGACGGTGCTGGCAATGCGGATGGACTCGACGTGCTCGTGACGGGAGCCACAGTTCCCACGAGCAATCCTTGGAGTTCCTCGACGGATTGGTGGTCGCGTGTTTCGGGACGATCCGATGTCTTGTGGAACCACCTCGGGCGAAACACGCCAGGTGGGTCGAGCTCCGCGCCATACCCGTCGTCGAGATCGCAGGGTTGGCGGGGCCCCTTCCTCGACGCGACGCCTCTCGATCCATGGGGTCGCCCCTACGTGGTCCTCGTCGGTGCCGGGCACGCGTCGCCATCGGGCTCGGATCCGGTCCATCTCGTCGTGCTGAGTGCGGGGAGCGATGGCGAGATCACGACCCCGATCCAGCTCACGACGAGCGCAACCTCGACCGGTGTCATCGCTGCCGGTGACGTCGGCCTGCTCGTCTGGAGGCGCACGTGAGCCCGGTGCTTCTCGAGCGCGCGACGACGCCTGATGCGTCCCTCGCGGAAGTCGGCGTGGTCGCGACGCGCGACGAGCGGCTCCGCATCGACGAACTCGAGACACTCACGCGCAATCTCCGGCTGCAGCTCGAAGCCGGCGTGCCGCTTCTACGGGCACTCGAATCCCAACAACGTGATGACGGCGGACGCATCGACGAAATCGTCGTGGATGTCGCGAGTCAGATTCAAGCCGGCGCGTCGTTCTCCGAAGGCCTCGAACGATGGCCCCGCGCGTTCCCCGAGATCTATCGCGGTCTCGTGCGAGCGGGAGAACGATCGGGAAAACTCGAAGCGATCCTCGGCGAACTTGCGAGCTACCTCGCCTGGGTTCGTGGCGTTCGAAAGACCGTGAGGCGCGCACTCGTCTATCCGTCGATCGTCACGGTCGCGGCGAGTGGGTTGATCCTCTTCGTGCTCACTTGGCTCGTGCCTCGATTCAAGCCGCTGTTCGAGAGACTCGGCGATTCCCTGCCTGCAGTGACCAAGGTCCTGATCGCGACGAGCGAAGTGTTGCGGTCCAACGTGCAGTGGATCGGCGTGGCCGCTGTCGGCGGCGTCATCGCTCTCGTGATCCTGTACAAGAGCGATTCGTCGCGACGGGCACTCGGGAGTCTCGCCGCGCGACTGCCGCTCACGTCGGGAGTCATCGAGGCAGTCGAATCGACGAGGCTCATGCGCAACTTGTCGATCTCCAGTGCATCCGGCATCCCGATCGTCGACGCGATCGAGATCGCACGGGGTGCGTGTGCGACGAGTGATTTCAATCACGCGCTCGAATCCGTGCACGAGTCGCTGTTGCAGGGAGAGTCCGTTTCGGGCGCTTTCGCAGCCGATGGGCGCTTCCCGAAGGACATGTGCAGCCTCCTCGCCGTCGGCGAAGAGGCCGGAAAGCTGACCGACATCCTCACGCGGCTCGCGGACCACTACGACGAAGTGGCCAAGGAGCGTGTGGATCGCTTCGTGCAATCCCTCGAGCCGATCACGACGGTCGTCCTCGGACTCGTGGTCGGTGCCGTCGCCGTTGCGATCTTGTCGACGTTGTATCAAGTCATGCAGCAGGCAGGGCGGTGAGATGAATCAACGCGGATTCACACTCATCGAACTGATCATCGTGCTCTTCGTGATCGCATTGATGGCCGGCACCATTGCACCACTCGCGACGGCGAAGCAGAGGTCCGAGCACTACGATCGCGCCGGCGACGAACTCGCGGCGATCGAGATCGCGCTCGATGCGTACTACTACGACCGTGCCTCGTTTCCGTCGGCGATCGATGCGATCGACTTCTACGGTCCGTACCTATTGGGGGGCATCGGTGACGACACGATCCGTGACGAGTGGGGCGGTGCGTACTACAGGGTCGCTCTCGAGTCGAACCCTGATCGCTGCCACGTGTGGAGTATCGGGGAGGATGGCATCAACTCGGGAGCGGCCTCCGAAGCCCTGTCGTTGACCGTCGAAGGACGCGTTCCCGGAGATCGGAGGACTCGAGAACGCCTCGCGATCATCGCCGCGTCGCTCGCTCGTTTCGTCGCCGACGGCGGAACGTTGACCGGTACTTGGAGCACGGATCGACCGGCGATGGGGCTCGGTGCGGCGTACGCGAACGATGGGTATGGCACTGCGTTTTCGATCGATGCATCGACACGTGTCGTGACGAGTGCAGGCGCGGACCGGGTCTTCTCGACATCGGACGATCTTGGGACGTGAGGATCGGATGAAAGCACTTACTTGGATCGCCGAGGTCGACCGAGACGTCTTGCGCTTCAGTGTCGGTTCGGGTCGTGGTCGCCATGCGCGGATCGTGCATGCCGCGACGTACCCGCTCGACAACGACCAACCGATGTTGCTGCGGTCGAAGCTTCGTGACGCCGCGGCAAGCTTCGATCTGAGTGAAGCAGACGGGATCGTACTCGTCAGTGATCGCAGGCTGGTCCACGGGACCGTGCTCTTGCCCAAGCATCCGAAGCGCGGTCAACGAGAGCGTGAAGTCCTGATCGCGGCCCGTGAACTCGGACTGTGGGACGACGACACCAAGCTCGCGGTCGGTTGGCAAGAAGCAGAGCGCGACGCATCGCAGCGTGCGATCGTCTTCGACGCCGCTCCGCGTTCTCTCGTCGACATGATCCACGGTGCAGCTTCGTGCCTGTCTCCGCGACGGCTTTGGATCGCCTCGCTCGAGTCGGTGATCGCACACTCCGCGCGGCGATCGACGAACGAAGATCGGACCGCTGTGCTCGACATTCGGAGCGACCACGCGACGTTCGTGCTTTGCAGCCGTGGACGGGTTCTGACGTCTCGGAGATTCAAGCTACCGTTCGCGCGGGATCCACGTGGGTTCGGTGCCGAAGCGCTTCTGCCTCTCGCGATGGAAGTGACACGGTCACTCGAGTTCCTTGCAGAACACGACGAAGAGCCGCCAACATCGATCGAGATCACGGGTAGTCTGCGCCAAGACGAGTTCGACGCCGATACCTGGTCGGATGCGTTCGGGCTGCCTTGCGATCTCGCGTCGCGAGCCGAACTCGCGGCCGTCGCCGAGGATGTCGTCCCGGCTCGCGCGTGGCTCGTCCCCGCGGCGTTGATCGCGAGCAAACGAGTTCCCGCGACCGTTTGTTGGCTATGCGAACCGTCGGTTCCCACCGTCGCCGAGCGCCTGGCCAAGTCCGTGCTCGAAGCGTCGTCGATGGCCGCGCTCTTGGCCGGGAGCGCGTTCCTCGTCGAAGCCTTCAGCGAGGAGTCGGCGCGCGATCGTACGAATGGCGTCCGGATCCGCGCCGAGATCGCGGATCTCGAGCAACGCGAAGGCGCAATGACCGGTCGCTCGTTCGGCACGTCGTTCGAGGACCGCCGAACCGAAGCGATCGACGCGATCGACCGCGATCGGTATTCGGTTTCGCATCTTTGTGCGTCCCTTTCGATCGAACGACCCGAGCGCGTGCACTTGACGCGCCTCGTCGTCGACGCAGATGGAGGCGCAACGATCGCTGGGGTGATTCGAGAGGCGAGCAGAGCGTCGGCGATGCAGGCCTTTGGAGAATTCACGCGTCGGATGAACGACGTTCTGATGGAGCGCGAGCTCGGCGGTTCTCTTTCCGAGTCGCTTCCGGGCGATGCGGGAGTTCCTTTCGAACTCGTCGCCCGCCGTCGCAACGGGCGGTCAGGCGATCACGCGCCCATGGAAGTTCCGGAGATTGGAGGCACCCATGGGCGATAGAGCAGTCGCATACCGTCGACGCAAACGGGCGGCGAAGGCGATCGTGCCTGTGGCGTCGTTCCTGTGCTTGATCCTCGGCGTCGTCGCCTGGATCCGGATCCCATCGAAGAATCAACTCGCACAACTCGAGACCCAGCGCAATCTGCTCGTGCAGCGCATCGACCAGCTCGCGATGCGTGCTGTCGAAACGGACACGGCAGCGACGAGCGACGGCGCGAGTCAGTTGCCGGTGCGTCTCGCATTTGCGGATTTCGTCGAGCGAATCCATGGCAGTGCCAAGGACGCCGGCATCGAGAACGTTCGGATCGAGACCCAGTCGACGGGGCAAGGATCGGTTCCCGCAGTCGGATTGCGTGGATTCGCGGGAACGCTTCGATTCTCGGGCGAGTGGAGTGACATCGTCGAGTTCTTCAGCGCGATCGAACTCGGGAGTCCGATCATGCGCGTACGGAGCCTGCTCGCCGAGCCGACCGATGACCGGATTCGTGTCGAGTGCACGGTCGACGCATGGTCGATGCCAACGGTAGAGGTGGCGCGATGAAGGGGCGTCGAAAGCTCCTGCGATCACCATGGTTCGCGACTGCGATCGTCATCGGTGCCGTTTGGATCAATCGCGACCACGTGCGAAGTCTCGCAGGGCTCGTCGGCGAAGAGACCGTCGATCCGGGAATCGTCGCCGAAGCTCCGAATGCAGGGGTGGACACCCGAATCGGTGCCTCGCCGAGTGGAGCGCCTCTGGCGCCGACGTTCGCTCCTGCGCGTCTCGAGACGAGACTCCAAGATCCTTTCGCGCACGACCTCGAGACCAGGATGGCGGCCGTGCCCGTTCGCGACGCGGAGGCCGTCGACCTCGAGCTGCCGACGGTGAGCCTCGTGCTCGTCGGTCCTACGACACGGCGCGCCATCGTCGACGACCGCATCGTCGGCGTCGGTGACCGAATCGAGATGGGTCGTATCGAAGCCGTCGACACCACCGGCATACGCGTCGTGACCGAAGCGCGTGGCACTGTCCATGTTCCGCTCACGACGAAACCGAAACCAGGGGACGCGAGCGCGGAAGGCGCCGTCGTCGACGACCCGGGACGTGAAGCCGTCGAAGGACGAGCCGCTCCCGGTGGAAGATCACGAGGCAAGAGGCGATGAAGTACGTGAAGTTGTCGATCGTGTTGCTGCTACTGGCCGCGTGTCACGATGTGCCGCGTATGGATGCCGGCGTCGACATACGTGACGAGGCGCTCGCTTCGTACCGCGGGCTCGGTGTCGTGACGCTACCGCGGCGCTTCGATGTCGCTTCTTCGGACGATGCTCGTGTCGAGACCTTCTCGGCGCGCGATGCAGCTCTGCGCGACACGTTGCTGACTCTCTTCAAGGACAGCGATGTCAATCTGCTCGTCGAGGACGGAGTCGACGGCGTAGCGAGTTTCGACATCAAGACCGCGTCGCTCGAGGAGACGTTCGAGGCGCTGCTCGAGAGCTACGACCTCGCGTATCGCTGGGACGGTGACTTCTTGCGCATCGAGGGATCGACTGCGAAGGTCTTCGATGTCGACTACCCGGGCCAAGCGGCACCGAGCGGTGGCGCGATCGGCCCGAACAGCTCGGATACATCCGGGAACGCGACGGGCGATGCCGGAGCGAGTGGAACCGGGTTTTGGGATCGGCTCGAAGCGGATCTCGAGCGCGTGGCTACGAACGCGTCGAGCGTCGTCGTCAATCGACGCCTCGGCACCGTTGCCGTCGAAGGGCGTCCACGGGTCGTGCGTCGCGTCGGAGCCTATCTGGAAGCATCACGCCGCCGTGCGACTCGCCAAGTATCGATCGAGGCGCGCATCGTCGAGGTCAGCCTCCGCAAGGAGTTCAAAGCCGGAGTCGACTGGTCGATCCTGCCCGGTGTCTTCAACACGTCGAAGACGGGCACGCTGCCCGGCGGCGCGATCCTCGGTCAATCTGCGTCGGCTGGCGTCGATGCGTTCCGATTCGGCCTTCTCAAGGCCGGCGATTTCTCGATCCTTCTCGATGCGCTCGAAACGCAAGGGCAGGTTCGCGTGCTCTCGAGTCCACGCGTCGCGACGCTCCACAACGTCCCCGCGCAGATCCGCGTCGTCGAGCAGGTCCCGGTCATCACGCGCGAGATCATCGACACGGACAGTGCGTCGAGGACGCAGTTCAGTGTCCGCTTCGAAGATGCTGGCGTCACGGTATCGGTCACGCCGCAGATCGGTGAGGACGGGATCATCACGGCACACGTCATGCCCTCGATCGTCGAGGTCTCGGGCTATATCTCGACGCCGGACAACCTGGTGACCGAACCGATCCTCAACACTCGCTCGGTCACGACCGTGTTGCGTGTCCCCGATGGGCAGCCGATCGTGCTCGGGGGGCTACGAAGCGAGCGCAAGACGGAGAGCCTCGAGAAGGTGCCGCTCCTCGGAGATGTTCCGATCGTCGGCAACCTGTTCCGCACGACCATCCAAGAGCGTGCAGACACGGAACTCGTGATCGTGTTGACACCGCGGATCCTGACATCGGCGTGGGAGCGCGAGGATTGGCAGCGCAGCCTCGACCGGATCCACCGCATCGAGGAACCCTTCCGTCCGTCGACGATTCCGATGAACGATTCCGCGATCGAAGTCGGCATGCCTTCACTCGGGGGTATCGCGGATGTCGTGGAGGACGGTGACGGATCGCGCATCCCGGTGCACCCGGAAGGAGAGACCGTCCGCGAGAAGTCGGCGCCCGGCGAAACGACCGCAAAGGCAAAACGCATCAGTCGCGCCGGGCTCGCGCGAGTCGCGTTCCGGCGCGCACTCGCGGCCCTCGATCGCGGTGATGCACAGGTTGCGCTCGACGAGCTGAATCGTGCGACGACGATGAACCCCCGAAGTGCAGATGCGTGGCTCGTGCTCGGAGCGATCCACTACGGCCGCGGCCATCTTGCGGATTCGCGTCATGCGTACGCACGCGTCCTCGCGATACGTGCCGGCGACATGCACGCGACGATCGGGCTCGGTCTCGTGGCGATGCGAAGGGGGGACTCTTTGCGAGCAGAGTATCTGTTTCGCGAGTCCCTCGAGCGTTCCGTCAGCCCTGTGGCGCTCAACAACCTCGGCGTCGCGCTGCTGGCGCAAGGGCGTTTGGACGAAGCGCGCCGGCAGTTCGAAGGCGCACTCACCGTGACTTCGAACCTGACGGCACCACTCGCAGAGGCCGCACTCAACCTCGCCGTCTGCGAGGATCGGATCGGCAACGTTCGGGAAGCCGCCGAAGCGTATCGAGCCTACGTGCGTTCCGGCGGTCGACTCGACGAGCCCGGGGTGGAGGTCGTTGCGGATCGGGTCCGCTCGGTGCTGTCGCAGCCGGTTCCCGTGTCGGCCCCCTTCGATCTCGACACCGAGTCGATCCCGGCAAGCCCGCAGTTCGATCGCTGAGCAGGCGTCCCGCGAAGAATGCGGGCGATTCTGCCGATACAGTCTGGATGACACCGCGCCCCCATGGTGAGTTCCTCCACACGGCGACCCGGATCCGCCTTTCGGTTCTCTTCGCTGCTTGCTCCGCTCTGCTGGCGCTCGTGCCGTCGTGCGGTTCGAAGATGGCGAATCCCGATGCGCCTGATCCTGCGAAATCGAAGATCGAGCTGAAGACCACGACTCCTTTCGCAGATGGGATCGACGCGGCCATCGTCGAGATCTCGGTCGTCGATTCGCGCGGTCGCGCTTTGCCCGGTTGCGTCGTCGAGATGCGAAACGCATCGCCCGCGGGACGCATCGACCAGCCGGGGACGACCGATGCTGCAGGCCGGGCGCGAGCGATCATCGAGTCGTCGTCACCGGGCACGCAGACCTACGAGGTCGTGGTGGATCCAGGTGCGCACGAGACGCTTCTCAGCGGCGCGTTTCCGATTCGCTTCCTCGAGCCTCCCAGCGCCACGTTGTCGAACGTGACGTTGTCGCGATCGTCGGCTCCCGCGAATGGCGAGACCGAAGTCCTGCTGACCGCGACGCTCTCGGACGGCAGTGGCAATCCGCTCGATGGTCACGAAGTGCGGTTCGATGTCGACGACCCGCTCGCGACGATCGTGCAGCCGACGAGCAAGTCGGATGGCAGCGGGGTCGTGACAGGTTCTGTTCGAACGACGCGTGCTGGCTCGGTGCGCGTCATGGCGATCGTCAATCCGGATGGACGCCCTCGGATCCTCATGAATCAGCCGACGATCAGCTTCTCCGCGGATCCGCTCGTTCCTGACGACGGGGAAACGATCTTCGGCAAGTTGGCCACGAGCACACCGCGGCTGCGGAGTCTCGGCAAGGTCAGTGGGGTATGGTCCACGGAGAGCGTGCTGGCTGGAGTCGCGACAACGATTCGGCACGTGACGGTCGCGTATTCTCCGACGAGCAATCACGAGCGCGTGGCGATGGTGCTGGCCGAGGATGGATCCAATTCGAAACTGTCGCTGTTGCGCCAGATCGGCGACGGTTGGCTCGAGAGCTTCTCGACGACGGCGATCCCGGTCGCGCACGCGGACAAGCGCTGCTTCGATGCAGCGTTCGAAGACCTTTCGGGCGAATGTCTCGTCGTCGGTTCGAAGGGCACGGCGACGAGCGCATCCGGCGGTTCTCCACTCTGGTATCGCACGAACGTCGGAGGAACTTGGTCCGCCGAACTCGAGCTTCCGATCAACGACGGAAGTGGGCCGCTTCCGGAACTCGGAAGCGGCGTCCCGCTCTGGGTCGAGCTCGTGCAACGACCGGACTCGAACGAGGTCGCGCTCGCCTGGGTCGATGATGCGGCGGTCTTGTCCGTGATCGTCTGGGATGGCGCTCTGTGGAAGACGGGAACGTCCCGCATCCTGACGACGGCTGCGACGACCAACGCCGTGTCGCACGTCGCGCACAACCGAGGCTTCGATCTCGCGTGGGAGAGTGTTTCGAAGGGGCTCGTGGCTGCGTGGGGCGAACCCACCGTCGCCGGCTTCGTGTCCTCGCGCTTGGACCCCGCGTCCGGGGTTTGGTCGACCCGCACCGAAGTCACGGTGCAGAACGGAGCGGCCGAGCACATCGATCTCGCAGCGGATCCGAGCGGCGACCGCATCGCTCTCGTCGCTTGCGATCTCGGTGGAACGGAGCGACTCGGTGTCGCGATGTGGAATGGATCGTCGTGGACTCAGTCGTCCGAGATCGACTCCCAGATCCGGGACGTCAATCACGGTGCACGAGGCGACCATCCCGCCGAAGTCGCGTGGCTCGGTATGACCGGCGTCGCGGTCTGTGTGTATCCCGACAATGCGTCGGCGCGCATCGATTGGTGTCGATACACGGAAGGCGGCGGATGGGCGATGCAGACGCCGTTCGGTGTGTCTGGCAAGGGGTTCACCGAGTCCGTCGTGCTGCGGTCCTATTCGACTTCGAACCACGTGCTCGCCGTCATCGGAGATTCGTACGGCAAGTTGTGGGCGGCGAAATACGACGGCACGAGCTGGGTCGTGACGAACGCGGCAGCCCCGATCGAACCGACGCTGTCGACGCTCGATGGCCGCGCGTTCGATTCCGCTCTCAAACTGCGCTGACTGCTGCTCAGGATCGGCGCAGGCTTCGGTGAGCGTGCGTGACTCGATTGCACGACGAGCCGTTTCCGGGATGATGCGGGCATGACTGCGACGATCATCGACGGGAAGGCGGTAGCACGTGCGATTCACGAAGAAGTGCGACGCGAGGCCGAAGAGCTTCGAGCGCGAGGCACGACGCCCGGTCTCGCTGTCGTGCTGGTCGGCGCCGATCCGGCGTCGGTGAGCTACGTGACGGCCAAGCAGAAAGCATGCGAGGAGGACCGGATCGAGTCGTTCGGGCACACGTTGCCCGCGGACACGTCACAAGAAGCGCTGTTGTCCCTGCTCGCCGAACTTCGAAGCGACGAGCGCGTCGACGGGATCCTCGTTCAGTTGCCGTTGCCTCGTCATCTGGACGAGGGCACGGTGCTCGCCGCCGTTCCGATCGAAAAGGACGTCGATGGGTTCCATGCCGAAAACCTCGGCAAGCTCGGACTGCGCGAGGCCGACGCGCGCTTCGCGCCATGCACTCCGGCCGGCGTGATCGAACTCCTGAAGCGAACCGACGTCCAGATCGAAGGCGCCAATGCCGTCGTTCTCGGTCGCAGCAAGATCGTCGGGCTGCCCGCAGCGATGTTGCTGCTGCGGGAAAACGCGACGGTCACGATCTGTCACAGCAGGACACGCAACCTCGCAGAGGAGATCCGGCGAGCGGACATCCTCGTGGCCGCGATCGGACGCCCGCATTTCGTCACTGCGGACATGGTGAAGGACGGTGCGGTCGTCATCGACGTCGGTGTCAATCGCGTCGAGGATGCGTCCAAGAAGCGCGGCTTTCGACTCGTCGGCGATTGCGACTTCGATGCAATCCGCGAGAAGGCGCGCGCGATCACACCTGTGCCGGGTGGTGTCGGTCCGATGACGATCGCGATGCTGATGAAGAACACGGTGCGCGCCGCGCGCATGCGCGCTGAGCTGGCCTGAACGAGCGTGGCCGGCACGCTCCGCCCGGGCTGCTACTTGACCGACAGGCTCCCGAGCTTCTCGGCGAGCTTACCGATGTCGAGGAGATCCGTGTCGAGGGTCGATAGCGTGAACGTCGTCAGCTGCAGATTTCGCGCGGCCTCGAGTGCGATCAGGTTCTTCGCGCCCGAGCCCTGAAGCGATGTTTGAAGCAGCTCTTTGGCCTGTGCCTCTGCGTTCTTGACCAGCAGCAGAGCCGTCGCTTCCTTCTCCGCGGCGAACAAGTCCGCATCGGCGCGCTGCTCGATCACGTAGCGCTCGGAATCAGCCTGGATCTTGGCGATCTTGACCTCGTTGTCCGACGTCAACTCGCGACGGGTCTTTTCGAGACCCTGGTTGATGACGGTCACCTTGGCTGTGGATTCCGCTTCGACCTTCTGGGTCTCGCCGCGATAGAACGCTGCGTTGCGCAGTGCGGCGTTCACTTCGGCTTGTTGCGTCGCGACGGCGCCCTCTTTGATGCGCTGCTCGTAGCTTTCTTCGAACGACACGTCGCGAACGAGGATGTCGACGAGGTGCACGTGCAATACGTCGAGCCTCTTGGACAACGCGGTCTTGGTCAGTGCCGCTTTCTCCTCGCGCTTCTCGGGAATGTAGAAGTCTTCGGTCGTCATTCCGCCGAATACGTCTCGAAGCGCATCGAGGGATTCGTTGCGAACCTTGGTCTTGTAGGAATCGCCGGTGCCGAGTTCCTTGCGTAGGGACCAACACTCACCCTGCTTGATGTGGAACTTGATCGTGATGTCCATCGTGACGGTTGCGCCGTCGGCCGACTTCACCTGAAGCGCGCCTTCCGGCGACTTGGCAACCATCGACAGCGACTGGACCGTCGTGTCGAATACGGCCCACGAATGCAGTGGGCCGAGATCGAGGTGAAAGCCAGGACCGTAGTCCTCCTCGACGAGCCCCTGTCCCCATTCTTCGGTCAACACGCCGACCTCGCCTGGACGCACTTTCAGTGTGCACGACCTGAGGCCGAGCAAAATGGCGACGACGAGAAGGACGACGAGCGAGAGTCCGTTGAGCATCTTCATCGGTTCGTGCCTCCGCTGTTCTGGGTGCGTGCAGCCGCCGCTCGCGCGGCTGCTTCGTTGTCGACGCTCACCTTCTGGATCAGGGACGACGTTGCATAGGGAACGCCCTCGATCGAAGCGTTCCGGAGTTTGTCGGCGAGTTCACGCAGAACGAGATTGCGACCGCCTTCACCGGCGAGTGCGTTGACGAGGTTCTGGAGTGCTTCGGCCTCGGCCTTCGCCTTCGCGAGCATCCCCTTTGCCTCACGCTCTGCCTGGTAGTAACGAGCCTCTGCATCGATCTTCGTTTTGATTGCGTAGGCCTCGGCAGTCTTCTGGATCTTGATCGCTTCGGCTTCCGCTTCGATGCGATCGCGTTCGAGTGTGCCTTTGATCTTCTCGATCTCGACTTCGGCGTTCTTCGTGGCCTCGACCTCTTGGCGTTTCTGGTCCTCGACCGCCGCACGTGCGAGATCCTGCTGTTTCTCGGCCTCTTGGTTGGCCTCTTTCTTCTCGCGGATCTTGAGTTCGTATTCCTCGTAGAAGCGGAACTTGTCGGGCACGACCTTGGTCACGTCGATGCCGTGCTGGTGAAGGAGGCGGTTGAGTTCTTTTTCCGACTCACGTGCCTTCTCGGTGCGCTTAGAAGACTCGTAGAACTCCTCGGTCGACAACTGACCGAAGATGTAGCGAACGATGGAGCGACTGTAGTCGCGGATCCACTTGTGCTGGTAGGCCTCGAGGACTTGGTTGGCAGCTCCTCGGTGATCACCGCGCGTGACGACTTTGTCGACACCGGACTCGGGGATCACGCGCTGCAAGATCGTCGGTTCTTCGAGCAGGAGCCGGTAGTTGACTTCGACGTCGAGCCTGACATCGGCGCCGTCGCGAGTCTTGATGCGTACGTCCTCGGCCGTTTCGCTACGCATCTGGAGGGTCTTCTGAGTCTTGTCGATCTGGTAGTAGTCCTCGTACAAGCTGTTGTAGAAGAATGATCCCGGCTCCAAGCGCAGCGTGATGTTGCCAGTCAGGTTGTTGACGCGGATTCCGATTGCACTCGCGTCGACTCGGCCGAGTCGCATGGACAAGAACACGCCGAGCACGATCGCGAAGATCGCGAGGGCGGGGAGGATCGGGATGGAGATGTTCGTGCGTCCAGCTCGCACTCTCATCGAGGACTCCTTCGTCGAACTCGTCCCGGGACGATCGCTCGTCGAGCGCTCGCGTCAGGACTGGGGGGCGGGCGAAGCGGCGACAACGCCGCTTTCCGTGGGGGATTACGATCGGAGATTACGCATCCCTGAGGGAAGATTCCCACTCTCGAATCGCGGCGATGGGAACGCGTTGGCAATGGCGCCGCGGCGTCATGCGTCTAGGTGTGAGCCTTCGTGCCGATCACGAGGACATCGTGCCGCCGCCGCCGCACTTGATCGAGAGCGTGCCGGAAGCTAACCCATGGAGGCTCCGAACCGCGCAATTGTGGCGGTTTTGGGGATTCACGGGAGTGCGTCTCGCCCGCGACGGGCTCGAGGAACGATCCGATGCAGCATGAAATCGTCATTACTGGTGGGGCACGCACGGCGATGGCCGAGTACTCGGGAACCCCGGGCTACGGCAAGCTCAAGGACCTGAGCGCGATCGAGCTCGCTGCTGCGGCAACGAAAGCAGCGCTCGAACGCAGTGGTCTCAAACCCGAGCAAGTCGATCACGTCGTGATCGGCAACGCGTTGCAGACGAGCGTCGATGCGATCTACGGCGCGCGGCACGTTGCACTGCGAGCGGGTTGCCCGGTCGAGACGGCGGCGTTGACGGTCAATCGCATCTGCGGCAGTGGTATCCAGTCCGTCGTCAACGCTGCGCAAATGCTCCAGCTCGGCGAAGCTCAGGTCACGGTCGCTGGCGGCATGGAAAGCATGTCGCAAGCGCCGTTCGTGCTGCGCGGCATTCGCAACGGGGTTCGCTTCGGCACGCAGCCGCCGCTCGAAGATCTGTTGTTTGCATCGTTGATGGATCCGTACTGCGGCTTCTTCATGGCGCAAACCGCCGAGAACATCGCCAAGAAGCAAGAGATCAGTCGGCAAGAGCAGGACGAATACGCACTGCGCTCGCACCAGCTCGGTGCGAAGGCGGTGGCGGACGGTGTCTTCGCGGACGAGATCGTGCCGATCGAAGTTCAGGCCGGGCGCAAGACGTTCACGGTCGACACCGACGACCACATCAAGCCAGAGACGACACTCGAAGCGTTGTCGTCGTTGCGCGCTGCCTTCGGCAAGGACGGCACGGTGACTGCCGGGAACGCATCGGGAATCGTCGATGGTGCGGCCGCGCTCACTCTCATGACGGGTGCCAAGGCCGGCGAACTCGGTTTGAAGCCGAAGGCGCGCATTCGCTCGTACGCAATCGCAGGAGTGCCACCGGAGATCATGGGCATCGGACCCGTTCCGGCAATTCGAGCCGCCTGTGAGAAGGCCGGTCTCGGGATCGAGGACATCGATCTCTTCGAGATCAACGAGGCTTTCGCGGCGCAGTACCTCGGTTGTGAGAAAGAGCTCGGTCTCGATCGTGACAAGTGCAACGTGAATGGCGGGGCAATCGCACTCGGTCATCCGCTCGGTGCGACCGGAACCCGTCTCCTCCTGACCCTGATCCACGAACTCCACCGCTCGGGCAAGTCGCTCGGTTGCGCGTCCGCGTGCATCGGTGGTGGTCAAGGGATCGCGATGATCGTCGAAGCGATCTGAGGCGGCTCGAACACGTGACGACACCCAACTCCGACTCTGCTGGCAGGGGGAGAACGAGCGTTCGCATCGAAGGACGCATTCTCTACCTCACGAAAGATCCCGAGCTCTTGCAGCGACAACTCGATGGTGATGACATCGCATGGGACGAGTCGATCGAGCTGATCGACAACATCTCGACCGATGAGATCACGCCGGGTTGGGTCTGTTACTACTACGACAAGACTCTTGCCGAGTACTGCCTCGTCGGCCTTCGCGGTGGTGTGATCACGAAGGACGCGATCAAGAACGGTGGCTTTGGCGTCATCGTGTCGGGCCTGAGCAAAGGCTGCGGAAGCTCGCGCGAAACGGCTCCGTACAGCGAACTCGAAGCTGGCGTGCAGCTCGTCGTCGCGCGGAGCATCGAGAAGATCTATGGGCAGAACTGCCAGAACATCGGGCTGCTGACGACGACGGATTTCTCGGTCCTCGATCGCGTGCGAGCGGGTGAGGAGATTCCGATCTCCGTGTTCACGCAAGGGCTCGACGAGATCTCGGCAGCGATCGTCGAGCGTGGTGGCCTCTTCGCATACAACCGCGCACGACTCGCTGGCGATGAGCATCCTCCGGCGATCACGACGGCAAAGCGTCCGATGACGCTCGTCGAGAAGATCATCGCGAGTAAGGCGATCGCGGATGCCAAGTCGGGTCGACTCGGCGTGCCTGCGGTGAAGCCGGGAGATGCGCTCTTCGCGCGCACGGACGTGCGCTTCTCGCACGAATACGTCACGCCGATGGCAGCCTCGCTGTTCAAGCTCGGGCTCGGCGAGGACGCGCGCGTTCAGGACCCGGAGAGCGTGTTCGCCTTCCGGGATCATCTGACGTTCCTCGATCGAGTGATGCCACAGGCGCACATCGACCTCGGTTTGCGCGAGCAGGCAGCCAGCCTCAAGGACGTACAAGAAGACTTCTGTGCGGCGCAGGGCATCCGTCACTTCGGTGAGGTCGAGCGCGACGGTAAGACGGTCGGGTCGGAAGCGATCTGCCACAACAAGGTCATCGAAGAGCTCGCGAATCCGGGCGATCTCGTCGCTGGCACCGATTCGCATACGTGCATGGCCGGTGCTCTCGGGTGCTTCGCGTTCGGAGTCGGCAGTACCGACATGGCCAATGCGTGGTTCACGCGGGACGTGCGAATCCGCGTGCCCGAAACCGCGCGCTTCGTTCTGCGTGGCAAGCTGAAACCGGGCGTCGTGGCCAAGGACGTCATGCTCGAACTCCTGTCGATGGACTTCTTCAAGTCCGGTCAGGGGATCGGAAAGGTCCTCGAGTTCGCGGGGCCGGCGATCGAAGCCATGTCGCTCGACGAGCGTGCGACGTTGACCAACATGGCAGTCGAGGCCGGTGGCTTCACGGGCATCATCGAGGCCGACGACGTCGTCATCGAGTACCTTCGCGGTCGGCGCGCCGAGAGCGAAGCAGAGCTTCGCAGTCGGATCCTGCGCGCCGACGAGGACGCCAGCTATTGCGCCGTGTTCGAAGTCGACCTCGACGACCTCGAACCGATGGTCGCTCTGCCGGGTGATCCGCGCAACGGCATCGCGATCTCGCGACTCGAGGCGGAGATCGGCGGCAAGGTCGCGATCGACATCGCGTATGGCGGCTCTTGCACCGGCGGCAAGAAGGAAGACATGGACATGTATGCGCGTGTCCTTCGCGATGCCCGAGAACAGGGCAGAGGACTCGCCGCCGGAGTCAAGCTCTACATTCAGTTCGGTAGCCAGGAGATCCGCGACTACGCGATCGACCAGGGCTACGTCGAGCTCTTCGAGTCGATGGGGGTCGAGCTGATCGATCCATCTTGCGGCGCCTGCATCAAAGCGGGTCCGGGAGTGTCGACCCGACCCGACCAAGTGACGGTCTCGGCCATCAACCGCAACTTCCCGGGTCGATCGGGGCCCGGCTTCGTCTATCTGGCGAGCCCCTTGACCGTCGCTGCATCGGCGATCGCGGGCTTCATCGTCGCCCCCGAAGCCGTTCTCGTCGCCCACTGAGAACACGGACACCCGCATTCATGAGCAAGGTCTACGACATCGCATACATCCCTGGCGACGGCATCGGCGAAGAAGTCGTTCGCGAAGGTCTCAAAGTCCTCGACGCCGCCGAGAGCGTTTGGGGCTTTCGAACGAAGCGCGAGGCGATGCCGTACGGTGCCGAGCACTTCTTGAAGACCGGCGAGACGATGCCGGACGAGGCGTTCGATCGTCTGCGCGACATGAACGCAGTGCTGCTGGGCGCGATCGGTGATCCTCGGATCGAGGTCGGAAAGCTCGAGTTCGCGATCATCGCAGGGATGCGCTTCAAGCTCGATCTCTTCGTCAATCTGCGTCCGATCAAGCTCTTCGATTCGCGGCTCTGTCCGCTGAAGGACAAGGGGCCGAATGACGTCGACATGATCATCTGTCGCGAGAATACCGAAGGTGCCTACGCGGGTATCTACGGGCACTTGCGCAAAGGAACGCCCGACGAAGTCGCGCACCAGTCGATGATCTACACGCGCAAGGGTGTCGAGCGCATCATTCGCTACGCTTTCGAGCGTGCGATGCACCGCCCGCGCAAGAAGGTGACGCTGATCGACAAGGCCAATGCACTGCGTTCGCAGGACATCTGGACGCGCACGTTCGCCGAGGTCGCGAGCGAATACCCGTCGATCGAGACCGATCACGCGTACATCGATGCTGCGTGCATGTGGATGGTCAAGAATCCGGAATGGTTCGACGTTGCGGTGTGCCCGAATCTCTTCGGCGACATCATCACGGACCTCGGCGCGATGATCCAAGGCGGGATGGGAGTCGCCGCGTCCGGCAATCTGCACCCCGGAAAGGTCTCGATGTTCGAGCCGATCCACGGTTCGGCGCCCAAGTACAAGGGGCAGAACAAAGCCAACCCCGTCGCGACGATCATGGCGATCTCGATGATGCTCGACTACCTCGGCGAGACCGAGGCCGCAGCGGGTGTCGAACAGGTCGTCGCCGATCTCATCCGCGAGGGCACGATTCGCTCGCTGAGCGCTGGTGTGCACAAGACGGACGAGGTCGGCGACATGGTCGTCAACGCGCTGAAGGCGACGCGGGCATAGGGCTGGCTGCTGGCTCGCCGCGTCGCTCGAATCCCGGTCGCCCGCGATTCGGTCTCGTGACTTGACGGTTGAGGATCCCGAGGAGGGTCCAGTCGGGCTCGATCGGTTTCGGTGTCGGAGACTCGGTGTCCATCTTCATCCTCCCGTGATGTGGCCCCGTGGATCGGGGCGTGGAACGGTTTCGAAGGCTTCGTATGGAGAGGTGAGCCGAGTATGCGGTGCACCGCATGTGCGCGTCAAGGCCGTTTCCTCGGTGCCGCAGGACGTCCGTGTTCGCGTGCGTCGTCCTCAACCTGCTAAGAAGATGTTGCTTTCCGGTCGCGATTCGATGTTGGCTCTCCCTCCCGTGCGATCGCTGCCGTAAACAAGCCATCGAAGTCCCTCGCGGCATCGCCGCCCTCAAGAGAACTGGAGAACAGCATGCGTATCCTCATTTCGACCCTCGCCCTCGGTATCGCCCTCGCGAGCACGTCGGCAGCGCAGATCGTCGTCACCCAAGAAGCGCCGGCAGCAGGTCAGGACAAGGCCCAAGACGCGAAGCAAGAAGCTTCGCCGGAGGCGCTCAACGTCTTCTACAAGGCGTTCTGGCTCGAGCGCGGTGCCCGCAAGCTCGATGATGCGGTTTCGCACTACAAGAAGTTCTTGGCGATGGCTCCCAAGTCCGAACACGCGCCGCGCGCCGCACGTAGCCTCGTCAATCTCCTCTACCGCGACGACAAGGTCGAAGATGCTCAGGCTGCAGAAAAGCAGTTTGCAGCGCTCCTCGCGCAGGCTCCCGCGGGCCCTGCTGGTGGTCCTGGTGCCGGCGCTGGTCGCGGTGCGGGTCGTCCCGAAGGCGCGCCGCCGCGCGGCGCAGGTCAGGGAGGCCAACGCCCAGGTCGCGACATGAGTGCCACGATCGAACGCCTCGAAAAGCAGATCGCGGACGCCAAGGCAGCTGGCGACGACGACAATGTCGAGAAGCTCCAGCGCCGTCTCGAGAACGTCAAGGCAGCCGCCGAGCGTGGCGCGGGCGCGGGCGCGGGTGAAGGCGGCCAGGGTCGCCGCGGCGCCGGTGGAGCTGGCGGTGGACGCATGGGCGGTCGCCAGATGAAGCCGCTCAACGAAATGACGAAGGAAGAAGCCACGCAGTGGATCGAGCGCATGGAAGGCTTCCTCGACCGCATGCTCGAGCGCATGCCCGAAGACCGCGCTGCCGAGATGGAGAAGGGCTTCAAGGAAATGAAGTCTCTCGTCGAAGCCGGCAAGCTCGAAGAAGCCGAGAAGATCCGCGCGAAGGTCATGACCTTCGGTCGTCGACGCAACTGATCGAGTCGGCATCGGTCGCGGCGGAGTGCCGTAGACCGGTGACTCGCGAGCCCGTTACGGGAACTCGCATTCGAGAGCCGTGCACCGTGAGGTGTGCGGCTCTCTCGCGTTGGTGCACGAGCTCCTCCAGAATCCGATGCCATCGCGCCGATGGAGACAGAAGCATCCCGACTTCGAAGTCTTGGAGGTCTCCATGCACCGTGCCGTGTTCCCGATCGTCGTGGCGTCCCTTGTCGTCCCGCGACTCCTCGCGCAAGTGGTCTCGGTCCCGGATTCCAATGCGGCCATCGGCACGATCAACATCGTGCCGCTCGGCGGTAAGGCAGCCGGCCAGACGCAGGACATCCGCACGCAGATCCTCGTTCCCAAATCGGTGTTCCCGGCAGTGGGTTCGAAGATTCGCGAACTCGCGTTCGCGGCGGCATCGGTCGGCAAATACCAGTATCAGTCGTGTCGAATCCAGCTCGCGCATTTGCCGGATGCGCGCGCAGGAACGCTTTCGACGACGTTTGCGCAGAATCTTGCCGGCGCCGTGACGGTGCTGGACAAGACTCCGTTCACGTACGACTTCAAAGTCGCGGACTCGTGGCAGCGAGTCGGGTTGACCTCGCAGTTCTCGCACGACGGCAATCACGACCTCGTCGTCGACATCGAAATCCGCGGCGCGTTCTTCAACGGCACGAGCCCTGGATCTCGTCGTAGCTCGACGCTCGAGACGGTCTACGCGCTTGGGTACGACGGGAAGATGGCGACGGGTTACGGTCCCTTCCTCGCGGGTGCAAAGCTGCAGTTCACTCTCGACAACGGTTCGCTGCTGTACGTGGGAACGGGATGCAAGGCCTCGAACGGCAAGGTGCCGCTGCTGACGTTCGACGTGCCTCCGGCGCTCGGTGGCAAGACGACCGCAACGGTCGGCGACGTGGCCCCCTCGCTCGCGACGTTGCTGTTCTTCGGGACGAGCGATCAGACATACGGAGCGTGGAAGCTCCCGTTCTCGCTGGATGGCATCGGCGCGACGGGCTGCACGCTGCGAACGGACGTCTTGCTCATCTTCGGTGCCACGGCATCGGGTTCGGGAAGCGCCCAATTCCAGCTCGTGTTTCCGAGCGACCCGAAGTTGTCCGGCGTCACGGTCACGGCACAAGGAGTCGTGCTCGATCCGAAGGCCAACGCACCGGGGCTCGTCACGAGCCGCCTCGGCAAAGCGCGCCTCTGAATGCCGTTGCACTCGATCGCCGGGCCGCCGACGATCGCGTCATGCACGACTCGATCGTTCTCGACGGCCATGACCTGAAGATCTCGGATCTCGCTCGCGTCCTGAGGGAGGAGCCACCAGCGCTCGAGCTGTCCGCCGGGGCGAGGGAGCGTTGTCGTGCATCGAGAGCGGTCATCGAGGACGTCATGCGACGCGGGGACGTCGTTTACGGAGTCAACACCGGCTTCGGGAAGCTCGCGAGGATCCGAATCGAAGCGTCGCGACTCGAAGAACTCCAGCGCAACCTGATCCTGTCGCATGCGACGGGAGTCGGCCCCGCGCTCCCGCCGGAAGTGTCGCGCTTGATGCTGGTCTTGCGGATTGCAGCGCTGTCGCGCGGTCACTCGGGTGTGCGCGAAGCGCTGCTCGATCGCCTGTTGTTGCACTATCGAGAAGGGTGGATTCCGGTCGTGCCCGAACAGGGCTCGGTCGGCGCGAGTGGTGACCTCGCGCCACTCGCACACATCGCGATCACGTTGCTCGGTGATGGCGAGCTCTGGATCGACGGTGTTCGTCGCAAGACGGCAGACGTGTTTGCCGAGCGCGGAATCGAGCCGTTCGCCCTTTCGGCCAAGGAGGGCCTCGCACTCATCAACGGCACGCAGTGCATGACCGCGATCGGCATCGCGACCTGGTTGCACGCGGACACGCTGATCAAGACCGCGGACATCGCTGCGGCGATGACAATCGAAGCGCTGCGTGGTTCGCTCCGGCCCTTCCACCCCGATGTCCACGAGGCTCGTGGACAACTCGGTCAACTCGCGACAGCACGAAACGTCGTGCGCCTTCTCGATGGTTCCGAGATCCTCCCGAGTCACGAGGACTGCGAGAAGGTCCAGGATCCGTACAGCTTGCGCTGCGTGCCGCAGGTTCACGGCGCGACGCGAGACGCGGTGAAGTTCGTTCACGACGTTCTCGAACGCGAGGCGAGTGCTGTGACCGACAACCCGTTGATCTTCGAAAATGGCGAGGTCGTTTCGGCGGGGAACTTCCACGGACAACCCGTGTCTCAGGCGCTCGACTTCCTCGGAATCGCGGTCGCGACGCTCGCGTCGATCTCGGAACGCCGCATCGAGAACATGGTCAATCCCGACCTGTCGGGACTACCCGCGTTCCTCGCGCCGGATCCCGGCTTGAACTCCGGCTTCATGATTCCGCAGGTCGTCGCCGCGAGCCTCGTGAGCGAGAACAAGTCGCTCGCTCATCCCGCATCCGTCGATTCGATCCCGACGTCTGCCAACCGGGAAGACCACGTTTCGATGGGCGTGACGGCCGCACGTCACGCTCGCGACATCACGAACAACGTCGCGAGCGTGCTCGGAATCGAAGTCATCTGCGCGGCTCAGGGCCTCGAGTTCGATCGGAGCCTCGGCGCCGGACGTGGTGCCGAAGCCGCATACAAGACGGTTCGTTCTCGAGTACCGAAGCTCGAGCAGGATCGCTATCTCGCGCCGGACCTCGCCGCAGGACGCGAACTCGTGAGCTCGCGAGCGATCTTGGATGCGGTCGAAGCCGAGGTCGGCGCGCTCGAGTGACGGCCTGGCTGTGGCGCCCCTTTCGCGAAGCCGCGGGTCAGTTGCCGATCGTCGCCGTGCCGGCGTTCGACCACGTCAGCTTCATCGCGTTCGCAGCAGCGTCGAGCACGAAGAACTGATTGTGGAAGACCACGCCAGCGAGGCTCGATTGATTCGGAATCGTGAACGTGACCTTGCCACTACCGGACACGATCGGCAGACCAGAGACGACGTCGAACGAAACGAGCAACGAGCAGCCCGGAGCGCCTGCCCCCGTGAGGTCGAGCGGGAGATTGAAGGCTCCCCAGACCGTCTTCGACGCGCCGAGAATGAGCCCGGCAGCGGTGGTCGCGGTCAACCCGCCGCAATCGACCGAGAACTGCGTGCCGATCTTGGGAGTACCCGTAGCCGAGAGGACCGGCGCGGGGGAACTCGAAGTGTTCCCGAAACCGAGAACCATCATGTGGTTCGGATCGAGCGTGCCCGTAAGCGCCGCCGAGTTGTTGTTGGCGTAGACACGCGTGCCCATCGTGGACGAGCTGTCGAACGCGTCGGGGTAGCGGCGTACCGCCGTTGCGGTCGTGTTGATGATCTCGATGAGGAAGTTCTGACCCGAGCGCGGGATATAGAGGTACGGCGCCTTGAACTTCGCGACGTAGTGGAACTTGCCGAGGTCGAGATTGCCGCCCGGGACTGCAGGTAGCGACATCGGACCATCGAAGACGACGGTCTGCGCTCCCGTTGCGTTGGTGGCGAACGTGCCCGTCATCGTCGAACTCGACATCGTCGTCATGCCGAACAGGATCTTGAGCTGCAGTGTATGCGCAGGATTCGTACGGCTGGTGACGTTGTCCTCGCGCCACTGGAGCGATGTCATCTGGTACGGCCGGTTCGGCATTTCGACCGCATCGATCTCTTGCTGCCAACGTTGGTTGGCCGCGCCGAGGGTCCATGCGTTGCCTGTGTTGCCCCAGGTGGTGGTGGCCACGTTGGGGACGATGTGCCCCACGCTGTTCGGACAGTTCGACCCGAAGGTCGTGTAGCTCGCGGTCTGCGCCGTGAGCGCGGTTGTAGAGAAAAGAACTGCGGCGATACCGGTGGCGACGCCCGAAATGGAAAGCTCTGCTGGTCGGATCATGAGACTCTTGTCGAGAAAGCGATTCGAGAGGGAAACGCGGAGAGGTCGTTGAAGCATAGAGCTTTCGCGGGGCTCAGTTGGAGCGTCACGTCGCGATGAATCGTGACGTTTCCTGGAATTGCGACTCGTGAGCCTTGGAAAGCGCGGTGCCAGCGTGCTTCCGACGGCGGCGAACGACGCTCCGCAAAGTGCGCCGGAAACTTCTCCCGCCGCATGACAGAGTCGTGACATTGGGCCGTGGCCGCGTCCCTACGGTGCGGAGACTCCTCACGACGAGGCTTCGAACACGACACTTCGAGAAGGACACTTCGAGAGCCATGCGTTTCCCATCGAGCACAGCATTGTTCGCCGTCTTGGCGCTGACCGCCGCCACGGCTCCTCTCACCGCGCAGCGCACCTTCTACGTCCCCGCGAGTTTTGCACCGGAGAACGCCGAGCTCGGCTATTGGTCGGACGTCCCGATGATGCGTCCGAATGCGCGTCTGCAAGCGTTCTATGACGCGACCGAGGTCGGGACGAACTCGATGATCATGACCGGGATCGCGTTGCGCTACGACGGACCGATTCCTCAGGTCGGGGCGCCAGGGCCGTTCACGATTCAGCGTCTGCGGATCTCGGTCGGCACGACCAACGTCTCGCTGCCGGGTGCGCACTTCGACAGCAACCTCACGCGTCCACTCACGGTTGCACTCGACCAGAAGTGGTCCTTCCTGCCCGACGCCGGCAGTCAGACGCCCGATGTGTGGGGTGGACCCGGAGGCACGTTGACCTTTCCGTTCAAAGCTCCGGTCGTCGTGCAAATGCCGCAAGGAAGCATGTTGGTCGTCGAGTTCCGCATCGAGGGCAACGACATCGGCGCGCGCACGCACGCTCTCCTCGATGCCGCGAAGACTTCCGGTGGACCGCAGGACGGCACGGCGACGAGCTCGGGAACGGGTTGCAGCGTGAACGCGACGAGTAACGCGGCCACGATCCAGACGTCCGGCATCCACGCGCCGGGTGCGGCTCACTCGATCTGGGGCAAGGGACTCGGCAGCAATGCGGTCGTCGTCACGATGATCGGAGGCAGTGACAAGACGGGTACCTTCGGTGCGTTGCCGACGACGTTGCCCGGCACCGCATGCCGCTTCTACACGAGCTGGGACTTCTTCTTCGTGCAGTTGGCGGATGCAGCAGGGAACCTGGCTGAGTACGCGAGTGGTTCCCTCGTGCCGGTCCCGCCGGACGTCAACCTCAATGGCGTCACGCTCTACGAGCAGCTCATTTCCGTCGTGCCATCGGCCAACGCACATGGGCTCGTGACGAGCGACAAGCGCACGGTCGTTCTCGGGACGCTGTCTCCTCCAGCGAAGGGGATCTACGCGGTCAGCAGCAGCGCGAGTGCCGATGCCCTCGTCGGTGATCTCGTCGAGCCGGTCGGCTACGCGATGCGGCTCGATGCGAAGTGACCGTCTGGGAACTGACCGTCGGCGTCACTGGTGCAACTGGATCCTGTGGGGTCCGTTCGAACTCGTGACGTCGACCTCGAGACTTCCGTTCAGGTCACTCCGGACTGCGTACGCCTGCAAGACGTAGCGCCAAGCAACGCACGGCAGTCGATATTCGAAGTCCGGACCGCGGCGCCGGAAGCGATCGTCGTGGCGCATCGCGAGATGCAACATGCGGAACATGGCCGCGCTGTCCTGGACCGGACCCTGCTGCAGCCCGTCGTCACGCAGCATTGGTGCAGTGCTCCTGGCGGGATCGCGCAGGTCGCCTTCTTGGAGCGGAGCACAGAACACCACGGTTGGCACCGCGGGGCGCTTCCCCGACGCGTCGGCTGCGACTTGACCCGACACGACGAACGACTCCGAAAGAACGAGCCGAACGGCGAGTCGTTCTTGGCGCTGCGCGGGTCTTGGGATCCGAAGCTCGAACAACCCATGGTGTCCATCGCCGATCGCCAGCACGCGGATCGCTCGCTCGCTCGGCATGAGGACGCGAGCGCGACCGCGTCGATCGGTCGTCGTGCCTTCGATTCGGATTCCCGACGCCGGATCGGGTTCTTCGACGACGAGAAGCTCGGTTCCGTAGGCTGGTGATCCGTCGGGAAGCGCGACGGTTACGTCGACGACACGAAGCTGGTCGAGTGCGATGGTCGACAACGTTCCTCGGTCGGAGACGAAGACGAGTGGATGGACTTCGGCGGCAGCATCGCCGAAGAGGGACGTGCGCTCATCGCGGGGCAGATAGATCTCGACGCGCCGCGCTTCGTCGCCGTCGACGCGGACGATCCCAGCTTCGTCCGCGCGGGTGAGGATCGCGTCCGTCAGACTCGATCCACTCGTCTTGCCGGTGCATCGGAATGCTCGGGCAGCACGCCGGACGTGGATGCCGGCGCACGGTCGTCCTTCGAACGAGAAGCGCAGGACGCGGACTTGTGGCGCAGTACGCAAGTCTGCGAACCACGTGTTCGTCTCGGGTTGTCCTCGAGTCGTGTCGGTCTTGTCCGCAATCGCTGCCAATCCACGCTCGTAGCCGTGGGCGAGGATGCGCAGGCTCGATGGCGACGTTCCTTCTGGTAGGACGAGTTCGAGTTCTCCACGCTCGTTCGTTCTTCCGAGGGTGTCTTCCTGGACGCGCGTGCGACGCAAGACTTCGGCTCCGGCGATCGGTTCGCCTCGATACCCGTTCCTGACGATGAGGGGCGTTCGTTCCGGCGGCGGAACCTCGACGGATACCACAGGGTCGTCGAGCGCGATGACGTGCAGCACCGCGCGCTTCGCATCGAGGATTTCGATCGACCTGCGTGCGTGTGGCATCGGGGGGAGGTCGACCATGTCGCCACTGACGGCGACTTCTCGTGTCCAGACGTGCCGAGTACGGGCAACGAATCGCACTCGAAACGGGCCACGCGTCTTCCACGCCGAGAGTCCACGAACACGGATGGGTCCACTGCGATGCTTGCCCGGTAGGAGCTCGAGCGCAACCGGGCGACTGTCCGTGCAGTTCTCGGCGGTCCGCGTCACCTCGTAGTGTCGAGTTCCGTCGTCGGCTGCCGAACCGACGAAACGATGACCCCAAACGCCGTAGTTGGTGCCGCTCACGACCTCGAGCTTCGTGCGACCGTGTTCATCCGACGTGCCGAGCAGGGAGTCGCCAGTCCCCATGCCTTCGTGGTCCGGGACCGGGCGGGTGAACCGTTCGATCGTCGCTCCATCGGCAGGTTTGCCGCCCGCATCGCGAACGGTCACCGCAAGCCGTGCAGAGTCCGGTTGGGATTGGGTCCTGATCGACGTGACGAAGAGCGCGAGAAAGGTAAGCGGGTGGACAATCGCCAGTGTCCGAATCGCGTGTGGGCTCATTCCTGATACCAGCGAAAAGCGGCGGGTCGTCGCACGGACTTTTCACGATTCTCATCCTACGAGATGAGCATGGACCGCCCGAAGAACGCTGACGGACTGAAGAATGCTGACGGACCCAACGCCGTTCTGTTCGAGCGCCGAGACTTCGCCCCAGGGCTCGCGAGTTTCTTCGTGCGACCCGACGTTCCTGTCCCGTTCGTTCCTGGGCAGTTCACACGCCTCGGCTTGCCGACCGACGATCACGGGAGTCAGTTCGTCCAACATGCCTACTCGTTTGCATCGGCGCCGAATTCGGATGCATACGAGTTCTTGGTCAGGCTCGTTCCGGGCGGTGCGCTCACGCCTCGGCTCTTCGACCTCGAAGTCGGGCAGAGGTTGTGGGTCGAACCGAGAGTGCATGGCAAGTTCACGCTCGACGCTGCGCCAGACAGCGACGAACTGGTGCTCGTTGGTACGGGTACCGGGGTTGCCCCGTTTCGTTCGATGCTGGTGCATGGTTCCGTTCATGATCGGTTCCGGCGCGTGGTACTCGTGCATGGAGCACGCTACGTGCACGACCTGGCGTATCGCGAAGAGTTCGCGCAGATGGCTGAGGTCGATGCCGATTTCGAGTACCTCGCGACGGTGACGGTCGAGCCCGACGATGCCGGTGTCGAACTCGATGGATTGCATCGTGGGCGCGTATTGCGTTTGCTCGAGCCGGACCGGTATCGATCGGTGACCGGGCGCGATCTCGTGCCGGAACGATGCCAGGTCTTCTTGTGCGGAAACCCTGCGATGATCGCCGACGCAACTCTGTTGCTCGAAGAGCGCGGGTTCCGAAAGCACCGAACGCGGCATCCGGGGCACATCCATAGCGAGCGTTTTTGGTGACCGGCGCCGCTGGATCGTGACCAACGGTCAATCGGGATTGCCGCCCTCGGTGAGCGTGTAACCGACGCCTCGCACCGTCTTGAGGTGCACGGGATTCGCGGCATCGCGCTCGATGGCTTTGCGCAACCTCGAGACGAGGTTGTCGAGGGTTCGGACGGTCGCTGCCATCCCGGGCCCGAAAGTCGAGGCCACGAGTTCGTGCCTCGAGACCACGCTTCCACGATGCTGCACCAAGGTGCGGAGGAGTCGCGCTTCGCTCGGCGACAGAACCACGGTTCGTTCGTCCCACGTAAGGAGTTCGTGGCGATCGAACGAGATGCGGTTCTCGCCAACTTGGATCGTCTCGATCTCGTGTGCCGGCCGTGCGCGTCGTAAGAGCGCCTGCACACGCAACAGGAGCTCTTTGATGTTGAATGGCTTCGTCAGGTAGTCGTCGGCCCGGTACTCCAGTCCGCGAATCCGATCTGCATCCGAGCTGCGCGCGGAGAGAATCAGGACAGGGGTTTCGTTGCCATCCGCTCTCAACGATCGGAGAACTTCGAAGCCGTTGATGCCTGGCAGCATGATGTCGAGGATCACGAGGTCGAAGCGCGCTTCGCGAAGGCGGTCGAGGGCCGTGTCTCCGCGTCGTGCGAGTTCGGGCACGTGCCCGTCCAGCGCCAGGTTGTCGCAAATCATGCGACCCAGTAAGTGTTCGTCTTCGACGACGAGCAGGCTCGCTGCGTTCATGATTCCGTACTCGTCGTGTCGTGCACACGGGGCAGTGTGATCTCCACGACCGTCCCTTGTCCGACGCCGGGGCTTCGCAACGTGATCTCGCCTCCATGGGCATGAACGAGTTCGCGAGCGAGATGGAGGCCCAAGCCCGTGCCACCTACATGATCCTCGCGCCCTCGCCAGAACGCGTCGAACGCCTGGCGGCATTCATCCGGCGTCATGCCGCGACCTTCGTCTTCGATGCGACAAGACACTGCGTGCTCGGTCTCCTCGAGCGAGATCGTGCACGTGGAGCTCTCGGAGGAGTAGCGAATCGCGTTGTCGAGCAAGTTGTGAAGGACGATACGCAAGGATCCGGCGTCGCGGCGAACGAAGACCGGATCACACGCACGAAGCTCGAGTCGGACTCCGTGATTCTCGCTCGGGTGTCGCATCGCCTCGATTGCACGTAGTACGTCTTCCCGGAGATCCGCGACGACACATTGGAGATTGGGGCGCGCCACTCGGAGCCCGGCAGCTGTCAGCACGTTGTCGATGCCGGTGGTCAGTCGATCGACTTCCGGCAACAACTGCTCGAGGTACTCTCGGCGCGCATCGAGTGGCAGGCGCTCGTTGCCAAGCGATTCGAGCCCGAGCTTGAGAGTCGCGAGCGGAGTCTTCAGCTCGTGCGTCGCGCCGGCGAGGAAGCGATCCTGCCCCTTCCGGATCTCGTCCTCGTGACGCAGGGTTCGCCAGAACATGCCACCGACGAGCAGGATGAGGAGTGCGAAGGTGCCGCTCTCGAGCAAGAACATGCGGCTCTGGCGATCGGCGATATCGCGCAGCTCCGCTGGCGTCTGTGCGCCAAATGCCTGTGCGATATCGTCGACCCGCCGGTTCGTGAGTGCTTCGGCCGCGTTCCGCAATTCGTCGGCGCGTCGCGTCGCGTAGTAGGACCACCAGAACACCTGCGCGAAGCAGAACGCGATGAGCGCGAAGAAGATGACCGATCTGCGACGTGACAACACCGCGCCGATCGTAGCGCGCGGGCAGTGTGCTCGGTGCAGACCTACGTTTTTCAGCGCGCCTCGATCCACGCGGCGGTCTCACGGAGTGCCTCGTCGATCGGTGCGTGTCGGTATCCGAGTTCGAGTTCGGCCTTGTGACTCGAGTACCACGAATAGCCCCGTGACAACGCGATCAGATCCGCAGTCAGTGGACCGTGGATGTCGCGGATGCGTTCGTGGATACGTTGGAGCCCTTGCAGAACCGCGAGACACGCGTCTGGCATCGTCCGTCGTGGGGCGATGGCATTGGTCGCTGCGGCGATCTTCGCGAGCAGTTCGTGTCCGCGCAGATTTTCGCCTCCGAGGATGTACCGCTCGCCCGCGCGGCCACGATCGAGGGCCGCTTCGATGCCGCGAGCCACGTCGCGAACGTCGGCGAAGCACGAGCCTCCAGGCGGACAGAAGGGAACCTTGCCGCGTGCGACGCGATCGACCAACGAACCTTTGCCCTTGCGACGGTCGCCCGGCCCGAACATGGACGAAGGATTGACGACGACGACGTCGAAGCCGGATGCGCATTCACCGAGCACGAAGACTTCGCCGAGTCGCTTGGTGTCGCAGTAACCAATGCCGAGTCCGCCACGTGGCCACGGCGTAGTTTCGTCGAGGACGACGGGCCGTTTCGATTTCCCGATCGTCGAGACCGTCGATACGTGGACGAATCGAGGGATCCCGCGAGCCTTCGCGATCCGCGCGAGCGCGTGTGCTGCGTCGGCATTGATGCGCTGCATGTGTGCCAGGTCGCGTCGACGAAACGAAACGATGGCAGCCATGTGCACGACCGCGTCGCACGTCTGCACTCCTTTCTGGAGTGCGATCTCGTCCTCGAGGTCGCCTTCGATCCTCGTGCATCCCGAGTCCGCGTGATCGACTCCGAGGATGGGATCTCGGTGGTTGCGTACGAGTGCCACGACCGAATCGCCCCTGGCAAGCAAGTTGCGAACCAACCAACCGCCGACGAAACCGGTGGCACCGGTTACGAAGATCCGCATCAGGTCACGTTACCGCGAACTGTCGTATTCGCGTAAAACGTCTGATCATGAAGACCTTCGACGAACAGAAAGCATTCTTCGACGAGCACCGGGAGGCGATCCAGCGCGCCGCGAAGGGCGGCGCCGGCGACGTGCTCGAGTTGATCCAGAGCTTCGAGGATCCACTCGAACGTCGTGTCCTCTACGTGTTCGTGCGGCAGGCTCTGTTCCTCGATCGTGATTTCGCACGCGACCTCGATGTCTACGTGCAGGTCGCGCAGGCAGGTATCGACGAGTGCCTCGCGCAGGCCAAAGCCGAGGCCGACCCGTCAGAGGCGGCGAAGCGCACGGATACGGCCAACGTCATTGCCTACAATCTCGCAGCAGATCTCGCGGACTGTTGGCCAGACGACGGACTCGTGCGCGAAGAGCGCCACTTTCAGGTTGGTTTCGATACCGCCGAACGCTGCATCGAGTGGCGCGAAGAGCTCGGCAAGCCGCCGCATCCACGTTCGATCGCGTACTGGGCCAAGGGGATGCACGAACTGAGCTTGGGGCGGCCGGATGGCGCTCTGGAGAGCTTTCGGACGTCGACGGATTTGGCACGCCAGGCAGCCGCTGCGGATGGGCTCGACAGCGATGCGTGTGAAGAAGCGTTCGGTGTCCTGCTCGGTCGCGGCTACGAAGCGATCGCTCTCGCCGTGCTCGGCGACGCCGACGCCGACGGCATCTGGAACGAAGTCGAAGCCAAGTTCCAAGCGCAGTTGAAGGACGACGCGAAGAAGGGCGATGCGGAGTTCGGTTTGGCCCAACTCTCGACGGTGCGTGAGCGCTACTGGCCCGAGGCCGCGTAGCGATTCGTCGCGTCGACGAGCGCTCGGACGATGCCGGGTTCTCCAGCCGAGTGTCCCGCGTCGGGCACGATGACGAGCTCGGCCCACGGCATACGCTGCGCGAGTAGCCACGCGTTCTCGCACGGGCAGATCACGTCGTAGCGTCCGTGCACGATCGTCGTCGGGATTCCTGTCAGCGAAGCTGCGCCTTCGAGCAACTCGTCGTCAGCGCCGAGGAACCCTCCGTGCACCATGTAGTGACACTCGATGCGTGCGAGCGCTTCTGCGTAATCGTCTTCCATGGCGGCATTCCGCAACTCCGGGGTCGGTAGGAGTGTGATCAAGCCGAACTCGAATCCTGCCCACGCGCGCGCTGCTTCGAGCCGGATTGCGTCGTCCTCACTCGTCAATCGCTCGTAGAAGCTGCCGACGACGTTCCCTCGCTCTTCGACACTCAAGGGCGCCAAGAACTCGTCCCACATGTCGGGGAACAAGCAGTTCGTTCCGCGCTCGAAGAGCCAAGTCACTTCTGCGTTCCGAAACGTGAAGATGCCGCGCAGCACGAGCTCGGTGACGCGTTCGCGGTGTGCAAGTGCATACGCGAGCGCGAGTGTGCTCCCCCAGGACCCGCCGAAGACCTGCCACCGATCGATGCCGAGTCGTTCACGAAGGACTTCGATGTCGCCGACGAGGTGTTTCGTGGTGTTCGCGGTGATGGACGCGTGGGGCGTGCTCTTGCCACAACCGCGTTGGTCGAACAGTACGATCCGATATCGGGACGGGTCGAAGTATCGACGGTGATCCGGTGACGTCGCCGCGCCTGGTCCGCCGTGGAGGAAGACGACGGGTTTTCCGTCAGGGTTGCCCGAACACTCGTAGGCAAGGAGATGGCCATCGCCGACATCGAGTTGCCCGGTCTCGAAGGGATCGATCTTGGGGAAGAGTGTGGTCATATCGCTCTGTTGCTGCTCGCCTGTGACTGCCCAATGCGTGGATCAATGCACCGTGATGTCCCAGGCTCGCTCGGATTGCAACAGCTGGAACTCATCGACCAAGACCCACGGGACCGGGTCGCCGGGGTATTCGGTAGTGTCGATCGCTCGACAGTAGAGCCGGTATTCCCCCGGCTCGAGAGACTTCGCTGCCAGGACGAACTCGTGTTTGCCCGACTTGCTCCGCCGGACTTCGACGGGCTTGGCGTCGAGCGTTCCTAGTTTGCCGCGCGATCTCCTGTCGCTCATGTTGCTACGGAACGGCACTCTTGGTGCGCTCGCGCGCGGGACCACGTACCAGCGGAGTTCGATCGCGTGCTTCTCGGGCCGCATCGTCTCGACGCGGAATCGAAGGGACTGATCGAGGACGAGCGGCTCACGTGCGCGTTCCTCGGAGACTCGTTCGCTGTAGTGCGCCTCGGGTTCACAACGATCGATCGGGTCGACGAAGCGATGGATCTCGAGGACGAGCGCTTCTTGGCACACTTTGCAGAACCGTTCTCCGCTCTCCATGACACAGCCGCTGGCGACGGGTTTCCACGCTCCGCGTTCCATGCCGTTCGCGCCCTGATACACGCCGATGCCGCGCACCTTCTTGTCGAGGAAGTGCTGCCAAGGGATGCGGTTCTTGTCTGTCGTGACGTTCGTGCCGATCCGATTGCCGTCGCGATGGCCCGTTGTCTGGGCGTATTCGTCGCAGAGTCCGGCGAATGCGTGCCCCCACTCGTGAACCGTCGTCTTGTCGCCACGTCCGCCGACGGTCGCGATGCCGCCACCACCCGTCCCGAGAACTCCCTGCTTCACGAACACGATCGCGAAGCCGTCGTTGCCCGTGACTTCTTCGAGCATCTGCGTGACGAGCTTGTGGTCGCAGTTGCACTGCCCCTGGATGTACCCGGATTGGTGGCCACCGAGTGCCGTGTCGTATTCGCGTCCGTTGGCGTCGATCCCATCATCCTTGCTGACGACGTTCGCGCAGAGGAAGTTGTGGTACGCGTAGTACTCGCCGAGCGTCTCGTTCCGTTCGAACATCTTGGGCACGGCTCGTGCGAGGTTCGCGAGGGCCTTCTGATGCTTGAACATGTAGCCGTCGCCGGTGATGACGACATCGACACGATTCTCTGACGGTCCGTTGCGCACGATGTCGGCTTGGCCGAGATACGCGCTGTCCCGCGTGCGGATCTTCGCCTTCGCGCCAGCGAGAGTCGTCGGATACTTGTCGGCGATACGCTTGTACAGAGTGAGCGCCTTGGCGTACTGGCCATCGAAGACCGCGCGCTCCGCCTGCAAGAAGAGCGACATCGCATTCTCGGAGTCCGAAGATTGTGCGCGTGCGTTCGTGCTACCGAAGGTGATTGCACACAGGAAAGCTGCGTGGATGCCAAAGGCGGTGGTTGTTCTCATGGGTCGTACGCGCCCGGGTCGACGGTAATACGGTCGGCTGGTCGAGCCGAGTATCGTTGTGACACACGAGATCCACAACACGTTGCTATTCTCAGTCGTATGAAGATCGCCAGAGGGAAGATCTCCCAACTGATCTATACGACTTGCGGTGTGTCCGTCGTCGGTGCGTTCTGCGCGACCTCGGACCGTGTGCGCGCACAGGACGTGATTCAGCACGTGGTTCCCCAAGCAGCCGAGTTCGGACGTGTCCAATGGGAACGTGATCTCGATGCCGTGCTCGCACGTGACCTGGAACGGCCGGTGCTCGTGCTCTTTCAAGAGGTCCCTGGCTGAAGCACGTGTACGGCCTTCGGTCGGGAGGTCCTGTCGCATCCACTGATCGTCGAGGCCATCGAGCGGTGTTTCGTGCCCGTCGCGATCCGCAACAATACGAAGGGTGATCGAGAAGCCGCGATTCGCGAGCGGTTCGACGAGCCTGCGTGGAACAACCCAGTAATCCGATTCTTGGATCGCAGCGGACGTGACATCCTCCCGCGCAAGGATCGAGTGTGGTCTCGCGAAGATGTTTTACGACGACTGATCGCAGCCCTCGAAGCTGCAAAAGCCGAGGTCCCGCCGTGGTTGCGACTCCTTGCGAACGAGTTCGCGCCGAAGAAGGCCGTGATCACGTTGGGCATGCACTGCTTCTGGGAAGGCGAGGCAGAGTTGGGGGCGATGCGCGGCGTTATGAAAACCACAGCGGGATGGTCGAGTTCGAACGAGGTCGTGCGCGTCGAATACGTCGAGACGGTCGTCGATCGTGAGAAGCTCATGCGTGCTGTCGGTGCATCCGAGTCCGTGACGGACGATAAGTTTCGATCGGCGAAACCCTCGGACCGTAAGCATGCGCTGATGCGGAGTCCGTACCGGTTCGTACCGATGACCGAAGGGCAACGCACGCGCGTCAACGCGGCACTGCACGCGGGTAAGAACGCATCCGTTTGGCTATCACCGCGAGGAGTGAAGCTCTTGGCGATCATCGAGCGTGTGCTCGACCACCAAGGCGACAGCGTTTCCCAAGGCTTTCCGGTATTGCCCTCGCTATCGGACTTCGCGGCGGTCGAGGCAAAATGGCAGAAAGAAGCCGACCGTTCCGACCACTGAGTGATCGTCGTCGGCTTCAGCGGATCGTCGGACGTGCGAAGACCTCGTCGCGCGCGAGCAGGCGCGCTTCGTGCACTCCACGTCCTTGCGTGGCGATGACGATTCGGGAGCGTGCTGGATCGATATGCATATCGATCACTGGCGCGTTCGGGAGATCGTCGCCGTAGTGGTGGAAGATCTCTCCACCATCGACACTGCGGAAGACTCCTCGATCGGTGCCGACGTAGACGAACGCCGGTGAGTGACGCGTGTCGATCGCGACGCAATGAACAGGTGTGTCAGGAAGCGTCGCACTGCGACGAACCCACGTGCGTCCCGCATCCGTCGTCTCGAGCAGTCTCGCGCCACCTTCGAAACTCGTCGAGAACGCGCCGACCGCGAGCCATGCATGGCGCGGATCGCCGGGGTCGATCGCGAACGGACGCGTCGTGCGAACCCAGCCGGGGACGCCGGTCAAGCGCTTGTTCCACGTCGTGCCCCCGTCCTCAGTCACTTGGACGTTGCCGTCGTTGGTCTTGACGTAGACGAAGCGTCCGTTCGAGGGCGCGATCGCGAGGCCGTGGATTGCGGCAGTTGCGCCGTTGGTGAGATCGCTGCTGATCGGGACCCAGCTCGTTCCACTGTTCGTGGACTCGTAGATCCGCTGCGTTCCGTAGATCATGCGAGACGCGTTCGACGCATCGATCGCGAAGGGAGGCAGGAAGCAGTTTCGGTCCGAACCGCTGATTCCGCTGCTCGATCTCGAGAAGCTGCCGCCGCCATTGACCGAGCGATAGAGGTTGCCCGTGCCTTGGCTCTCGACGAAGACGCGCTGACCGCTCGGGTCGATCGCGGTGCAACCACCGTCACCACCGAGCACGCTCGACCACGTGCGTGGACCGACGCGCTGGCACGACCCGTTGTCCTGGAAGCCACCCCAAACGCGATCCGGGCGCGCAGGATCGAGACTCATGCCTGCGTAGAGCTGGATGAGGCCGAGTCCGTCGTTGCGCGCGAGCCACGAGCTACCGAGGTTCGACGAAACGTGCACTCCGCCATCGTTGCCACAGACGAGACGTCCTGCTGCGTCGAACTCGAGCGCATGCAGATCGACGTGTGGAGGTGTGATCGTCGAGAAACTCGCACCGCCGTTCGTCGATCGTCGGAGCGAGAGTCCACCCGCGTAGAACGTGTCGTGCGATGTCGGATGAATCGCCGCGACGGACAGGTACCAGCCGTACGTCGATTGGAAGGAGCCGGCAGCTGTCTTGGCTGACCACGTCGCTCCCGAATCGTCCGTCAGGTACACGCCTCGGGTGGTTGCGCTTCCACCGGACGACGATGCCGGGTTGACGAAGATCGCGACTAGGCGCTGTGGTCTCGACGGGCTGATCGCGAGGGATACGCGTCCGACGGTTCCCGATGGCAGGCCTCCTCCGAGCTTCGACCAGCTCGCACCGCTGTCCGTCGTCTTGTAGATCCCGTTGTTCGCATTTCCGAAAATGTCGCCGATCGCTGCATAGAGCGTCGAGGGGTTCGCAGGATCGATCACGAGGTCGGTCGCTGCGGTTCCGGTTGGCAAACCACCGGCGAGTTGTGTCCAGTGCTCACCGCCATCCTGAGATCGAAAGACGCCGACGGGGCCGTTGCGCAGAGGGTGTTCGCGCGCCGCGCTGCGTGCGGGAAGGAAGCCGCCTGCAGGAGTGCTTGCTGCAAAGAGCGTAGCGGGGTTCTTCGGGTCGACGCAGATTCGCGAGATGCAACGTCCCGCGAACTCGGTGCTGCCGTGAACGACCCACGAGACGCCGCCGTCGACGGTCTTCGCGATTCCCAATCCGTAGCGGCTGTGATGCGCGAAGTTCGCTTCGCCCGTGCCGACCCACAAGGTGTTGTCGTCACCCGGATGCACACAGAGGGCGCCAGTCGCAGTCGTCGGAATCGCGTCACCGATCGCTCTCCACGTGGCACCGGCATCGTCGGTACGGAAGACACCGCCATCCGCGCCACCGACGAACCACGTATTGCTCTTGGTGCGGCTGGTCGCGATTGCGGCGACGCGGCCGGTGTAGGGGCCGTTGGCGATCGGCGCTGGCCCCAAGTCGGTCCAAGCACTCTGTGCGTGTAGGGGTACGAGACAACACCCGATCGTGATCGCGAGAACGCCGACACGCCATGCACATCCTGATCGGTGGAGATCGAAATGGAGTCGCATGTCAGCCTCGCTCTCCGATGCAGAAGGTGAGCGTCGCGATGCACGTGGTGTCGCCGATGTCGAGGCGAGCCTCGAGGCAGTGCCGCCCACTGTGATGCACTGGAACGTCGAGAATCCCGGCCGATCCCGGAACGAGTTCGAGCCTGACGTCTCCAGTGGGCTCACCTTCGCGCACGAACACGCGAGTTCTGGAGAGCCAGTCGTCCGTTGCCTGCGCTGTAGATATCGGTGCGACTGATATCGATGCGACGCACGCCCCATCGAATCGAAGGCGAATCGGTAGCGAGCTGCCGATGTCGGTCTGCACGGGATCGCGGAGCGGCACGATTTCGAACGCGGTGCCGAACCGAGCACAAGCGACAGGAGATGCTTCGATGTCGCTCGACGTACCACGTCGCACATAGGCGCATGCCTTGGCACTTCGGAGGATTCGACGGTTCGTGGACTTCTCACCCGTCTCGATGCGATCTGAAACCGTCACGCAGAACACCGAGCTTCCACGGCGATCTCCAAGTTGCGGCGACAAGTACACGCGCCCGTCACCGCTCGAGCGATTTGCGTCCGGGCTGAGCAACCACTGCTCGCCGAGGACACGTGCCGTGCACCAGTCGAAGGCCGTGTGGTCCGGCTCACCCAGTGCAACGAGGTCGAGCGTCTTGTCCGAGTCCCGTTCTTCGGTGATGAGCCAGAGCGCTGGCGTCGCCGATGCACCCGCGTGAACGACAGACGATGTCTTGTCGTCGTCTCCTGTGGAGGACGAAGCCGACCAAGAACTCTTGTCCGAGTCGGTACACGCCGAAATGCCGAGAGCAACGAGGATCGAGAACGCACACAAGGCCCCGCAAACGGGACGAGCGGCAAGAAGAGCGATACGGCTTCGCATGCGGCCATTCTCCAGCGGGTTCGCTCGATTGGCGACCCCCCGACTTCGGCCACACGCTGCTACACTGCCGGGACTCCCTCGAACCTCTCGCAGGACGGAAACCTCTCATGAAGAACCACCTCGCAATCGCATCGTTCGTTGCGCTCTCGATCGGCTTGGGCTCGGCGAACGCACAGAACGGCCTCAAGTTGACCAATGGCGTGCTCGACTACGTGGACGTCCCGTACGACGCCACCGTTTGCCCCAAGAGCGGCGTTACCGTCGAAGCTTGGATCAAGTACGACGAGAACCTCGGTGCCGGTTGGCGTTGGCCGACGATCGTGCGGCAGAACCCCGCTGCGGGGCAGGAGTCGATCCTGTTCCGCGTCGACGCCGGCAACACGGCGAATCGCAACCTGCGATGGTGGGTCCTCGGCACGAGTGGCTCGCTCAACGTCTTGTGGCAGTTCCCGCAGGGGCGCTTGTCGACCTGGACGCACGTCGCCGGCACGTATGACGGCAACGTCGCAAACCTCATCGTCGACGGTGCCGTCGTCGCGTCGGTGACGCGAGCGGGCGGGCCGCTCTGGGACCGTGGTGGTGCGTTCAAGATCGGCTGCGGTGACGGCACGATGATCGAGACGTGGAACGGCGAACTCGACGAAGTTCGCATCTGGCCGTACGCACGCACGGCTGCCGAGATCAAAGCCAACATGAACGACGAGATGCAGCGCGTTCCCGGGCTCGTCAGTACGTGGAACTTCAACAACGCCGTGACGGACAGCTCGGGCAAGAACAACGGTGCGTGGGTCGGCACTGCGCAATACGCGACCAACACGCTCACGCTCCGTCGCCTGCCGGTCGTGTCCGCGTTCGCGACCGGAGCGGCGACGGTCGGTTGTCAGGGCTCCGGTGTTCTCGGCATCAATTCGGTCTCCGAAGTCGGCAACGCCTCGTTCGGCTTGTCGGCGACCGCGGGTGCTCCCGCGAGCGCGTCGGCGTTCTTGCTGTGCACGACGACGTACTCGAGTGCACTCAAGATTCTCGGGCTCGACATCTGGGTCGACATCGGGACGCTCGCGACGACGGTGGGGGCGCCGACAGGTCCACTCGGAACGTCGCGACTGCCACTTCCGATCCCCAATGACGCCAAGCTGCAGGGAGCCGGTCTCGCGATCCAGGCGCTGCACCTCGACGCGAGCTGCACGTCGGGCGTGTGGTCGTCCACGCCGGCACTGTCGTTCTCGGTTCGCTGATCTCTGAGTCGTCAGCGCGGCGTGTCGTCCGCGCCGCGGTTCGACACGCCTTTGAGGACAGCGACAGCCTCGACGAGCATCCACAGCACGAGCGTCGTCAACACGGTGCTGATGCCGACGAGGAGCCAGTTCTTCTGACCGTAGAACTCCATCGTCTTCGCCAGGAGCGACGTGAGCGTGATTCCCATGATGAACACCATCGGGATCGCGAGTGGCCAGACGGGCTTGTTCTTGCGCCAGAAGTAGAGGCTGAGCGTCAATAGCGTCAGAGCGGCGAGCATCTGGTTGCTCGCGCCGAAGATCGGCCAAAGCACCCACGCGGCTTCACGGATCGTACCGGTGGCCGGATCTTCGACGGTCCACATCGCGAGCACGATCCCCGGGATCACGGCAACGAGCGTGGCGATGAAGCGATTCTTGAGGGGCACGATGTCGAGAGCGCTGCCGAGTTCTTGCACGAGGAAGCGCTCGATGCGCGTCGCGGTGTCGAGCGTCGTTGCCGCGAACGAGATGACGAGGACGGCCATGAGCGTCGTGGCGAGTTCACTCGGAATCCCGATCGCATAGAGGAGCGCCGCGCCTCCATCTCGGAAGTTGCCGATCGCGCCTTTGCTCGCTGCGCCGAAGTCGTGGTAGCAAGCCATCCACGACTTGTCCTCGAGAAGGCCGAGGCCGGCAACTACGGCCATCGTGGCGGCGAGTGCGAGACATCCTTCGCCGAGCATCGCGCCGTAGCCGATGAAGCGAGTGTCGCGCAGGTGGTCGACCTGTTTGGATGTCGTGCCCGAGGCAACCAGGCCGTGGAAACCGCTGATCGCACCGCACGCGATCGTGACGAACAGCAGTGGGAAGATACCGGGAGCGCCGTCCGATGCAGTGCGAATGGCCGGTGCATCGAATGCCGGCGCGGCGATGAAGAGTCCGCCGAAGAGCAACGCGAGCCCGACGAAGAGTTGATGGCTGTTGATGTAGTCGCGTGGTTGCAGGAGCGTCCAGACGGGTAACAGGCTCGCGACGATGGAATACGCGAAGAGCAACAAGAGCCAAGTCACCTTCTCGTCGTCCTTGCTCATGCCGAAGTCCGCGAACGAGATCGGTGCTTTCGTGCCGATCCACACGAACACGTAGAGCGTCGCGAGCGCAACGAGCGAGGGGATGAGCGGCGGAACCTTCTTCTTGTAGATGAGCCAACCGATCGCGAGTGCGACGACGATCTCGATATTGATCGGCAGAACCGAGGACGGCGTACTGATGAAGAGCTGAGCGATCGCCATCGCGAAGACAGCGAGCACGAGCCACGACAGCACGAGCACGAAGCACAAGAACATCACGCCCGCGCGTTTGCTGAGCACGGTACTCGTGAGGTCGGCGATCGTGCGACCGCGTTCGCGCACGCTCGCGACCAACGCGGCGTAGTCGTGCACCGCGCCCATGAAGATCGCGCCGAGCACGACCCAGAGCAGTGCCGGGAGCCAGCCCCAATAGGCCGCGATGCACGGCCCGATGATCGGTGCGGCACCGGCGATCGACGTGAAGTGGTGCCCGAACAACACGTGCTTCGTCGTCGGCACGTAGTCCATGCCGTCCTCGAGTCGGTGGGCCGGCGTCACGAACTCGGTGTCATCGCCGTCAGCGTCCGCTTCGGTTCCGAAAACGCGGCGCCCGAGCCACCGCGCGTAGAAGCGGTAGCCGAGGAAGAAGGCGAGGAGGACGCTTGCGGCGACGAGTGCTGCCATGGTGGCGGAGAAGGATTTCGACCTGTTGGGATCCTGCGGGAGTCGAGTCCGTAGAACAAGCGCCCTTCGCCGCGCATGCCCCCTGCGCGCGCGGAGCGCATGCCTTCGTCTATCCACGCGCGACCAGCGTGTTCGACTTGACCCATGCACTGCTAAGATCCGACGCCACATGACTGCACGAGCCTCGTTCTTACTCCTGACCCTCTGCGGTGCGCTGCTGCTCGGCGGGGCGTCGGCTCAGATTCCCGACTTCGGAGGCGCGGGTGCGGAAGAACGCGTCACGTTGCGCTCGGAGGTCACGCCGAAGACGGCTCGACCCGGGGAGGTCGTCACCGTCGTCCATCGTGCGACGATCGCGCCCGGATGGCACGTCTACGGGCGGCTCGAGGAGAACGGACAGCCGACGTCGATCACGATCAGCGAGCTGGGTGGTCTCGTGGCCTTCGGTCCGCCAGTGCTACCGATCGGCGAAGTGCACGAGTCCTACGGGATGCAGAGCTACTACGTCGAGTTCGAGGCGGAGTTGCGTCAGCGCTTTTTCGTGCCCTTCGACGCCAAGCCGGGTGACATCGAGCTCAAAGGTCTCGTCGACTACACGGCCTGCGATGCCAACAGTTGTGATCCGCCGGCGCAGACGCCGTTCACCGTCGCACTCACGATCGAACAGGGCGCGGCGCGCGACGAGTACGCGCGCAAGAAGGCCGAGGTGCTCTTCGTCGGCATCGAGAAGGGCACGCGCCGAGGCGAGAGTGGTGCGATCGTCGTGCAGTTCGATGTCATGCCCGGCTATCACATGTACGGGTCCAAGGAGACCGGTGGCGTCGCGACCGCCGTGACCGTGACCAACGCGGAGGCTCTCGCGTCCAAAGGCTTGAAGTTCGGTGCTGCCGCGGTTCCCGCAGGCGATCCCAACGATGCGAACGGGTTCGTCACCTACGACCTGCACGATCAGTTCGAGATTCGAATTCCGTTCACGGTCGCGAAGGACGCCAAGGGCGGGTCGTTCGAACCCGTGATCAAGATCGACTATCAGGTTTGTGACGAGAAGAGTTGCGATCTCCCTACGGCGATCGAACTGAAGACAGCGTTCCCGATCGAAGGCGGCGACGCGCGTGAGGACCGGTTGCCGGCAGCCGGTGTCGGGGCAACAGGCGGTTCCGGAAGCGGGAACACGGCGTCGAATGGATCGCAGCACGATGGCTCTGTCGCGGACGATGACACGCAACCCGCAGTGAAGTCGAGCGGCAGCCTTGCCGACGCTGGTCTCTGGCAGCTCATCCTGCTTGCGATCGGTGGTGGGCTCTTCGCACTCGCGATGCCCTGCACCTATCCGATGATTCCGATCACGATCAGCTTCTTCACGAAGCAGGCGGATGCGCGAGGTGGGAAGGTCCTGCCGCTCGCGTTGCTCTACGGGGCTGGCATCGTCCTGATGTTCGTCGTGATCGGCGCTGCGCTCGGCAACGTCATCGTGCCGTTCGCATCGCACTGGATCACCAATCTCGTGATCGGCGTGTTCTTCCTCGTCTTCGCTTTGTCGTTGTTCGGACTGATCAACCTGCAGCCGCCGCGCTTCCTGATGAACGCGACGGGCAAAGCGTCCACACATGGTGGGGCACTCGGCGTCTTTCTGATGGGCGCGACTCTCGTCATCTCGTCGTTCACATGCACGGCGCCGTTCGTTGGGAACATTCTGGCTGTCGGTGCCCAGGGCGGTGTCCAGTCCGCGATGTTGGGTATGGGGATTTTCGGGTTGACGATGGCTGTGCCCTTCGTCGGCTTGGCATTGGTTCCGGGCGCGATCGCATCGATGCCGAGCAGTGGTCAGTGGATGAACACGCTCAAGGTCTTCCTCGGCTTCGTCGAAGTTGCCGCCGCGCTGAAATTCCTGAGCAACGTCGAACTCGTGCTCGGGCTCGAGGCCTTGCCGCGCGAGCACTTCTTGTTCCTCTGGGCAGGGATCTTCGTCATCGCTGCGATCTTCCTGCTTGGCATGATTCGCTTCAAAGGCGAGTCGGGTGAGATCGGACCTGGTCGACTACTCGGCGGGTTGATCGTGGCTCTGCTCGCGATGTACTTCGCGACGGGTGCGTTCGGTAATCGACTGGATTGGGTCATGGAGTCCATCGCTCCGCCTTACTCGAAGCGCATGGCATGGGCAGGCAGCGATCAGGAAGGTGGCAGCGGCGAGTCCAAGCTCGCTTGGACCATCGTCAAGGACGACTTCGATGGGGCGAAGGCGCTTGCCGTCGAGGACGACAAGCTGGTCTTCCTCAACATCACGGGCGTGACCTGAACGAACTGTCGAGGAATGGAAACTACGGTTTTCATTCGCCCGGAGGTCTCCGGGCTCTTGGCCAAGACAATCGAAGCGCGATTGCACGCGGACTTGCCGGGCTTGCCGACGCGCGACCGGATCCTCGAGGTGCAGGAGCAGTTCGCGGGCGTCAAGACGCTGCCCGTCTACGTGATCCTGGATCCATCGACCGAGCAGGTCCTCGGACGATTGGACGGCGCGACATCCACCGAAGGGTTCCGCACCTGGCTCGAAGAGTCGATCGCAGCTCACGCGAAGTGACGCCGCCGCCCGATCACTCGATCGGCGTGTAGCAGAGGTCGCACCACTTCTTCTCGTAGCAATCCGCTTCGAGGGGGAAGAACGCGTGGCAGCCGTCCATCTCGCCGCCGTAGACGTGGATCGTCACGGAGGGCGCCTCGCGGGCGTTCTCGATGACGTGATAGTCGCGCGGGGGGATCAGGGCGCCGGCATTTCCCTTCTCGGCGAAGACGACGTCCTCGGCGCGGAACCGCGCGGTCGTCTCGGTTTCTTCGAGGCGGTCGTACGAAGTGACTTTGATGCGGCCGTCGTAGACGCATTCGACACACCACTTGCCCGCGTGGTCGTGGATCGGCGTGCCCTGTCCCGTGCCCCAGACCATGATGACGATCGCGAAGAGGTTGTCGGGACACTTGGCGAGCAGGCGTCGGGCATAGCGATCCGACGCGGGACGCACGAGCTCTCGCGGTAGTTCGAGTCCGCCGTCGACGATCTCCTCGCACAGAGCCGCCTTGACGCCTGCGCAGGTGGCCTCGATGTCGTTCAGCTTGGCAGCGGCAGCCACGCGGTCGAGCAAGCGACGGATGGGGGGAGCGAAGGTCGGATCCGGAGACGTCGTCATGGCATTCGGATCCTAGCAGCTCGGATTCTCTTCACGATTCGTGAGCCGTTTTTCGTCGCCTCGTTGCCTTCTTTCTGGCGGCCGTCCTCGCGGCCATGTTCATGGAGGAAGGTGATGTTGGGGAAGGGACGAGTCACGTGCCTGGCGGTGAGCTTGGCATCGTTGTCGGGTGGTCTCGTGGGGTATTGCCTCATCGGCTATCTGGTGCATTGCGAGCACGCGGCGGTCGCGGCGCGACAACCGAAGCCGATGCTCGGCAAGGTCTTGGGAATTTCGGCGAAGGACTCCGTGCGTGGATCCCCGGGAGGCGACAGCGCGAACCGTCGGGAGGCGCCTCGATCGGCGTCCGATCTCGGTCGCGACGGATCCATCGTCGAGACACTCTTCGAAGACGATGGTCTCGCTGCGGTTCTCGAGCGGGAACTCGAACGAGGCGGCTTCGATCCCGAAGAGGTGCAGCGTTGCTCGAGCGATGCCAAGGAGGCTTTGGCAGAGTTGCGGGCCACGTGGCAAGCGGAGGTCGCGCGCGACCGGGTCAACCCTCTAATCGCCGCATACGGGGATCTGTGGTTCGAGCTGCTGCCGCGACTCGAAGCCGCGACTCGCGACGGTCAGGTCACGATCGGCATCACGCGGCGGGAGTCGCCGCGGCGGTCCGCGTCCTTCCGGATCCAACCCGGGAGTCCCGACCACATCCTGCAAGTCGAGACACGGCCGGCGAGCATCGAAGTGCGACTTCTCGATGCGGCCGCGCTCCCCGAGCTCGTGGCGCCCGTTCGTGAGGCTCTCGCTCCACTCTTCGCTCGCGCACTGCAACCAGCAACAACGGGACGCACGCACGAAGACGAGGAGGTGCAGCGATGATCGTCTGGTCGATCCATCGGGCGGCGATGGCAGCGCTGATGAGCTGCCTGGCTTTCGCCGTACCGGGCTCGCTCTCGACTGCCGCCGGGTCCGTTCTGCGCGACGACGACCCCGTGAAGCGCATTGCGCCGTGTCGTGGCTGCATCCTGAGCGGTGAGTCGGCGCACGACTATCAGCGCGGTGTGCGGATTCGCTATCAGCCGGGCTTCGAGAACGACGCCCTCGTGTTCTTCGCCGGGGTCGTCGGTCGTTCCGGAAACTGCCGTCTCATCGCAGCCAACTGTCTGGACGTGGCTCCGTGCATGGCGTCGGAGATCGCGGCGATCCACAACTCCTCGACATCGAGTCTCTGGTTTCGAGCGGGTCCCGAGTTCGTGCGCACGCCGTTCGCGCCCGAGCCCGACGAGGAGGGGTTCGTAGAGATCAAGCCGGGCAGGATCGCTGTCTACCGGACGCGCGAGCACGCGCTCTACTGCAACGATATCGACGTCTACCGTCGCCTCGACGTCCGGACGGCCAAGAACGGTCGCCTCGTCGTGAGTATCGAGTGGAGCGCGCGATGCTCGCCTTGCAACGAACTCCTGACGGGGGACACTAGCCATTCGGAACGGGGAGCAGACGACGATTTCACGCAGGCAGCGTCTGCCAGACGATTCACCGGACTGCTAACGTCGCGCACATGTTGGAGCCGTGGCCGGAACTGAGCCGACGAACCCTCACGAAGCTCGCGTCCTTCGAAGTCGTCGAGGCGAGGCGTCGCTCACCTCGTACGCAGAAGGAGCACGGTTTCTTCCTCGTCGGCTGCAAGGATTGGGTCAACGTCGTTCCGTTCACGGACGAAGGCAAGCTCGTCTTGGTCCGCCAGTATCGGCACGGCAGCAATGACTTCACGCTCGAGCTTCCTGGTGGAGCGATCGACGAGGGAGAAGACATGCTCGTGGCAGCAGCGCGTGAGTTGCGCGAAGAGTCCGGCTACGAAGGTAGCGAGCTCTCCCTCATCGGCAGCGTCAATCCCAACCCGGCGATCATGACCAATCGTTGTGGAACCGTCCTCGCGCGCGGATGCAAACGAGTCGGCGATCTGATCCCCGACCCGGGCGAAGATCTGGAAGTCGTCGAGTTGTCACGCAGCGAGTTGCGCACTGCGATTCGCGCGGGCGAGACGGATCACGCGCTCGTCCTCGCGGCGTTCGTGTTCTTGGAGCTCCATGACGGCCCCGAGTCCGTGTTCTCCGAATAGGGCATCGGCATGAGCTTGCGCCGCGAGGACATCGTTCGTAGTCGTCTCGAACATCTGCTCGAGACACTTCGGGATTCGGAATCGCCGACCCTTGGTGGCGTGTCTCGCCTCGCGCGCGTCGATGCGCTCGCGTGCATGGAGGCCGCATACGTGAGTCGACTCCTCGACTTCGAGGCGCGCGACCTGAAAAACGCGGGGCTGGGCTTCTACACCATCGGTAGCGCGGGGCACGAGGGCAACGCCGTGCTCGGACACCTCCTGCGGACCGACGATCCGTCGCTCTTGCACTACCGAAGCGGCGCGTTCGTCATGGCGCGGCTCGCCAAGTTGCCGGGTGAGACTCCGATCTACGACACGCTGCTGTCGTTCTTGGCGAGTCGCGAAGACCCGGTGAGCGGCGGCCGTCACAAAGTGTGGGGCAGTCTTCGAGCGTGGATTCCACCGCAGACGTCCACGATCGCGAGCCAGCTGCCGAAAGCGGTCGGCATGGCATTCGCTCTCGAGCGCGAGCGCCGCTTGCGGACCGCGCCGACGGACGCGCCGCGGGTTCGCGCCGATTCGATCGTCTGCGTGAGTTTCGGCGATGCGAGTTGCAATCACGCGAGCGCGCAGACTGCATTCAATGCTGCGGCGTGGGCGACGTTGCAGCGTCTGCCGGTGCCCGTGTTGTTCGTCTGCGAGGACAACGGGATCGGGATTTCGGTGCACACACCCGACGGTTGGATTCGTTCGCAGTTCGCGGCACGGCGAGGCATCGACTACTTCGAGGCGGATGGTGGCGACCTCGAAGAGGCGTACACGACGGCGGAGCGCGCGATCGAGCATTGTCGCCACACGCGTCGCCCGACGTTCTTGCGTCTGCGCGTCGTTCGTCTGTTGGGGCACGCGGGGAGTGATGTCGAATCGCTGTACCACACCGAAGCTCAGATCGAGGCTGCAGAATCGCGCGACCCGTTGCTTCGGATGTCGCGCGAACTCGTCGATCGAGGGCTCGCGACCGGTGCCGAACTGCACGGCTTGTGGCACGAGACGAAGGCACGGATCGCGCGCGTCCGTGAGATCGCAGTCCAGAAACCTCGCCTCGAATCGACCGCAGAGGTCGTGCGCGACTTGGTTCCACCGGACGCTTCACGCGTGCAAGAAGCGTTGCTCGCGAGCAAGACGTCGGCATCGCGCGACGAGCGTTGGGGCGGTTCCGACAAACTTCCGGAGTCGGATCGACCGCGCCACATGGCCATGCAGCTGTCACGCGCCTTGGTCGACCTCATGCACGTGCATCCGGAGATCCTCGTGTTCGGCGAGGATGTCGCGAAGAAGGGCGGCGTCTACCACGTGACGACGGGCCTCTACGAGAAGTACGGAGTCGGTCGCGTGTTCAACACGCTGCTCGACGAAACGATGATCCTCGGGACGGCGATCGGTGCGGCGCAGCTCGGTTTCTTGCCGATTCCCGAGATCCAGTACCTCGCCTACCTGCACAACGCCGAGGATCAGATTCGTGGTGAGGCGTGTTCGCAGCGTTTCTTCTCGGATGGTCAGTGGGACAATCCGATGGTCGTGCGCATTGCGGGCCTCGCGTATCAGAAGGGCTTCGGCGGCCACTTCCACAACGACAACTCGATCGGCGTACTGCGTGATATCCCCGGCATCGTTCTGGCAGTTCCGTCGCGTGGCGATGATGCCGTGCGGATGCTGCGTGCCTGCGTCGCGGCTGCGAAGTTCGAGCGACGCGTCTGCGTCTTCCTCGAGCCCATCGCGCTCTACATGACCAAGGATCTCTACGAGAAGGGCGATGCAGCGTGGAGCTTTTCGTATCCGCCGCCGGGTGACGTCGGCGAAGACGACGTGGTCTTCGGAAGTCCGCGATCGTATCCCCCCGACACGGACACGGTCGCCCGTGCAGAACGCCCCAAGATCCTCTGCGTCACGTATGGCAATGGCGTGCCGATGTCGTTGCGTGCGCGACGCTCGGTTTCTGCCGACGTAACGGTGCTCGATCTCCGTTGGTTGGCTCCGCTGCCGATCGATGCGGTCCTGGAATCCGCCCGTCACATGGATGCCATGCTCGTCGTCGACGAGTGTCGGCGCACGGGGGGCGGCGTTGCCGAAGCGATTCTCGCCGCAGTTGCCGAGGACCCCGGCGCGCGTCACTTGTTGGTGCGCCGTGTGGTCGCGGAGGACAGCTACGTTCCGCTCGGTCCAGCGGATCGATGGGTGCTGCCACAAGAAGAGCATGTCGTCGAAGCTCTCGAGTCGTTGACCGCCGATTCCGCGTCGGGCTCCGAGCCGAAGCGGGTGCGACGACGATGAGCTCGTTCCGCACCAGTATGGCGAGCAGTGACGCAGGCGCTGGCTTCTTGTTGTGTCCCGGGCGTGGCTCGTACGGGCGCGAAGAGCTCGGTACCCTCGTCGATCTCGTGACCGAACTCGGAAGCGAGGGGGCCGCGCTCGTGGCGGATCTCGAGACGATGCGCGCCGAGTTGCTGCCGGATCAACCCGGTTTGCTCGAGCTCGATCAATCCGCTTCGTTCAAACCTGCACACATGCTGCCCGGCATGCGCGCGTCGCCGTTGATCTACGCGTGCACCGTCCTCGACGCGCGACGAGCGATGCGCTCGTGCGAGCCTGTGCTCGTCGGGGGCAACTCCCTCGGCTTCTACTCGGCGCTGGTCGTGAGTGGTGCGCTTGCGCCGGTCGATGGAATGCGGCTCGTCGCGACCATGGCGCGCCTCCAAGAGGATGGACCTGAAGGCGGGCAAGTTTTGTGGACCTTGCTCGACGACGAATGGCGCGTCTTGCCCGAACGGTCTTCCGAGGTCGAAGCCGTACTCGCGGGGATTCGCAGCGAGGGGCACCGGGTCGACCTGTCGATCCGTCTCGGTGGGCACGTCGTTCTCGCCGGTGATGAGCCCGCGACCAAGCTCTTGCTCGAGCGGCTGCCGAAGGTCGTGCTCGGTAAGCGCGAGTTTCCGTTCCGCTTGCCGTTCCACGGTCCGTTCCACACGGACCTGTTGACCGACGTCGCCGTACGCGCAGAGCGCGCACTCGAGGACCTACCGATGTCCGAGCCGCGCATCCCGCTCGTGGATGGTCGCGGTCATGTCTGGCGTCCGTCGTCGACGGATGTCGAGGCGCTGTTCGCCTATACCGTCGGCACCCAGGTCACGTCGACGTTCGACCTGACGACTGCGTTGCGGGTTGCCCTCCTCGACTACGCTCCGGACACGACGCATTTGCTCGCTCCGGGATCGTCGCTGCGAGCACCGCTCGGTCACGTTCAAGCGATGCTCGGCCTTGCAGCGTGTTGAAAAATCAGACATACACCGAGCACGCGCGGTGAGCGTTACTTCGCGAACTCGGCAGCTTCGACGTACTTCCAAGGAAGTGGATCGATGTCGTGCGCGAGTAGGTAGAGGCGAACGGCCTCGAGCATGTCCTTCTCGTTGCCCGTTGCTTCCGTCATCTTGCCTTTGACGTAGTAGAACTCGGCCTCGAGGGGGTCGAGCTGGATCGCTTTGTCGATCATCTCGAACGCACGCTTGCGTTCGCCAGGCTTCGTCAGGAGTTGCGCATACGCCGCATAGGTGAACGGGGACTGTGCACCTTTCTCGACGGCCTGGGAGAGCATGTCCTTCGCTTCTTTGTGCTTACCCATCGTGCGGAGCTTGCGGCCCGCCTGCTCGAGACCGTCGACCTCGTCGATCTTGACGTTCTTCAAGAAGTCGTACCACTCGCGCTCGAGCGTCTCGAGCACTTCGTGACCGAGGTACTTGAGCAACATCTCCTTGATGGTCTCGGTCTCGACGGTTTTGAAGGGCCCTTCGTACGAACGCTTGATGCCGCGCTTGTGCGCGAGATCGAGCCAGAGTTTCTTCCACTTCTTCTCGTACTTCGGCGTTTGCATGAGGAAGTAGACGAAACTCCAACCCCACGTGTAGGAGCGGTAGCTGCTGGACCCGATCAGATCCTCGAGCTTCATCCACTTGTCGTCCTGCATTTCGTACAGGATCTCGGCGAAGCGGCCGGCCTGTACTCGACCGATCTCCATCGCCTTCTTCTCCGCGTCCCACTTGCTCGCACCGTAGTACTCAGCCATCGGTTCTTCGATCCAATGCGGATAGCGGAACGGGCCGTCGATCATGTCGACGAGCATGTGGTTCGCTTCGTGGAACAGCACGTCGATCGTGAAGTCCGGGTCCGTGCGGTCCCAGAAGACGTGCAGCTGTTTCGAAACCGGATGGTACCAACCGACGATGCCGCCGCTCGCGCCGGAGATCTGCGAGAAGTCTCCGTGGTCCGCATAGAAGTTGATCGTCGGTTTGACCTTGCCCTGGGGACGCTTGCCCCAGTATTTGAGGAAGGTCTTGTGATAGACCTCCATCAACTCCTTGAGGTTGTCGAAGAGTTCGTCCGGCAGGTTGTGCTCGAACTTGAAGTCCTTCGTCTCGACGGAGATGTGCGCGCCCCAAGCCTTGCGTTCTTGCTGCTTGTCGATGCGCTCGGTCAGCTCCTTCTGCAGCTTCTCCATGCGCCGCGCGGCTGCGTCCTTCGTTAGCCACTTGCCTTGGAAGTTGACCATCCCCTTGGCGATCAACTCCTTCTCCTTGTCGTTCGCGGGCACGTATTCGACTTCGCTCTTGGACGGGAGCATGTCGCGGATCATCGAGCTCGGCACGGTGATGATGCCGTGTTCGTAGTGGATCCGAGCGCCCTCCTTCGTGCGGACGACCGGCACTCCGAAGACGAAGCGTCCGTCGTTGAGCGACAGAGCGCCGGGCTCGAGGGACTCTCCGGGCGTCGCTGCAGGCTCGGCGGCTTGGGCATCGCCCTGAGCCATCGCGTGCGTCGGCATCGCGATCGATGCAGCACCGAGCAGCACGAGTGTCCAACCGAGAACGTTGGCGGAGGAACTCGTGCCGATCATTTGTATGCCTTTCGCCACGACTTGTCGAAGATCTCCCAATCGCGGTCGCTCCACTCGCCGAAGACTTCCTTGAGCAACTCGTCGAAGATCTTGTCGCGCTCTTTCTTCCACTCGGAATCCCAAGCCTTCTTCTCCTCTTCGTCCTCGCCCGACTTGCGCTTCTTCTTGGCTTCTTCCAAGGCGGCCTTGAGAGCCTCATCGCGCTTCTTGTCGAGCTCGCGGATACGTCGATCGAGGCCCGTCAGGTACTGTTCGATCGCCGATCCGAACTTCTTGTGCCGGCTGCCCTTCTCCATCATGAAGGAGATCATCGCGAAGCACTGGACGCGATCTTCCTGGGTCGCGCTGAAGCTGTCGTATTTGGTGACGATGAGCTTCTTGGAGTCCTTGAAGGTGCCGTTGCGCAAGCTCTCACGAATGACCTCCATGTCCCACTCGTCGGCTTTCGAAATCAGCTTCGAGCCCTTGAGCTTGAGCGAGTCGATGTAGAGGTGCATGCCCCATTCGAGCCATGGTGGTAGCGACCACCACAGGCGCTGGTTCTTGTCGATCAAGAACTGACTGAGGATCGCCTGATTGAGCTTGCCGCTGCCATAGTCGCCGAAGCCCCAATCCTTGTCGTCCCAGAGCACGATCTCGCGGGCCGTCAACTCGTAGCCCGAACGCGTGCTCGTCTCCATGTACGCGCTTCCTTCTGCGGAGTCCTTGCAGATGCGGAGAATGCCGCCCACGGACAGGTCTTCGCCGATGTAGTCGAAGTTGTCGTGCATCCAGTCCCACATGACATTGGCCTGCTTCGACACCTTCTTCGCGAACTTCGACGAGGTGCTGTAGAAGACCGTGAACGGGCCCTCGACGTACGACTTCCAGCCCTTCGGAAGGTCCGACTTCGCCTTCTCGATCGCGCGCGCGAGGACCTTCTCCTTTTCCTTTTTGCGCTCTTCCGGGGTGAGGGTGCGGTTCGCGGCTTCTTCGAGTTCTTTGATGCGGTCGGCTGCACTGCCAGAACTCGTCACGGTCGTTCGCAAGGGCTCGGTGCGCGGCAGATCCTTGAACGTGTTCGCCATGCCCTTGATCGAGCCGAGGAACTTGTGGTCGTGATCCGCGAGGCACTCGAGCTGGATGACATAGACCGCGTCCCCGAGGTCGATCTCGTACGCGAACAGTGTCGACTTGAGCCCGTCGCGCATCTTGTCTTCGACATCGATCTTCTTCGCGATCGCGTCGAGGTCTCCGACCTTGACTTCCTTCTCCTCCGAGACGAACCAACCACCCTTCTTGAAGTTCTCGCGGAGGTATTCCTTGTAGTCACGGAAGGGGTTGTTGAGGTACTCGAGGAGTGTGATCTCGACGAGTTTCCCGTCCTTGCCCTTCGTCTTGACCTTCTCGCGTTGCTTGCGAGCCGCGATGACCTGCTTCATGTCGACCTTGGGGAAGACGATGACGCGGATCTCCGGTGTGCGTTCGGCCCAGCCGTCCTTGGGTTCCAGCGCGCGCTTGTAGAGGAACTTCGCGACGATCCACTTCTCGTCCATCGAGATCGGGATCTCGCGGAAGTCGCGAGGGAGGCGCATTTCGAACCCGTAAGCCGGGTCTCGATAGACCTGTTGGGACGCGAGGTCCTCGGTCAACGCTAGGGTGGCGCCGAACAGCGTCGACGACAGCGTGAGAAGCGAAAAAGTACGGTTCATGAGACTTCGGGGTGTGGACATGACGGGAGGCCGACGTGGGCGATCCTGCGCGGATCGGCATCGCAAGGATCTGCTTGGGGCAATCTCGAGGCGCGCAATGGACGCAGGCGCCCAACCGGGATTCCCGGCTTGATGAAATCCTTGCCGCG
>JAGQQW010000119.1 GCA_020426005.1 Planctomycetota bacterium
GGAGATTCCGTTCGAGACCCTCCTCGCACTGCCGTTCAAGGTCACGACATCGCCGTCGGGCGCGACCGTTTTCGACAACACCAAGATCCTCGGCACGACTCCGCTGCTGGTTCGCTACACACCCGGCAATCGCCTCACCATGCGAATCGCGCTCGACGGCTTCTTCGAGGTGAAGGCTCCCGAGAACGTCGAAGACGCAGGCAAGTTCGACACCGTGCTCGAAGTGAAGCCACGCTGCGAGGGACGACTCGACGGCGCCACGACGCGCCCCGGAGTCACGACGACCGGACGCTACGTCGGCATCGATCGAACCAACTCGGTCGTCGCGTTCGATGGCTCGGATCTGTCGGAAGTCTGGAAGATGACGATTCGCGACGAGTCCGGTGACCTCGGTGCGATGATCAACCTCGTCAACAAGCTGGTACTGGTCGCACCGAGCGGCTCGGTCCGCGCCCTGTCGCCGCTCGACGGCAAGCTGCTCTGGGAACGCGATTTGGGAACGCGCCTCGTGACACCGGCGATCGCGATTGCATCGGAGCTCTTCATCGTGGATCGCGCAGGGTCGCTGCACATGCTCGACACGGTCACGGGCGACGAAGTCGAGACACTCGGGCTCGACCAGACGGTACGCCACCCGCCGATCGAGATCTCGCGCGACCGCTTCGTCGTCCTCGACGAAGCAAGCAATCTGCGAGCCTTCGACCGACGCGGTCAAACGGTCTGGACCGTCACGGTCGACGGTGCCGGCTGGTCTGCACCGACCGTCACGGGCGACGCGATCCTCGTCGTCACGGGTACGCGTATCGAATCGCGCCGGCAGACTGACGGCAGTCTCGCTTGGACCGCCGACCTCAAGACGACGCCTCGCCTCGAAACCGCATTTCACGGCAAGCACATCGCCGTCGTCGTCGGCAATCGCGACCTCGTCATCCTCGACGAGTCGAATGGCAAAGTCGTCGCACAGCGCAAGCTTCCGGATCGCCCGAGCGCGACGCCACTCATCCTCCGAGAAGGGATCCTCGTCCCGCTCGAGAAGGGCGGCACGCTCCTCCTCGACACGGAGTCACTCGAAGTCGTGATGATCCTCGCGAGCGATCTGACGACCGAAATCACTCCTCGAATTCTCGGGACCGACACGATCCTCCTGTCGGGCAACGACGGTCGTCTGCGCGCGTTCGATCGAGCCTTGCTGTCGAAGCGTTGAGTTCGTGCAACGCGTGTTGCGCGAACTCGACGTGATCGCGTGCAGCGCGCACCGCGAGCTCGTCACGGCACGATCGCGAAAAAACGCGAGTAGTCTTCGGTGACCACTCGAACTATCTGTGCGAGATCACGGTGGTGTCGCGTCCTGGCCGCTCGATCCAATCGTCCTGCCTACTCAGGAGGGCGTCCGCGGCCAGCGAAGGCGACTCTTGGCATCGCGCTTGCGAGTGCCTGCCAGTGATCCGCGAGACGACACCAATGAAGCACATCAAGACGCTCCTTCTCCTCACCAGCATGTCGGTACTCCCCCTGACAGCTTGCAACAACGGATCGAACGCCCTCCCCCTAGAGACGTCGCCGCGCACCACCCCGGGTGACAGCGGCGGCAGCATCTACTTCGGCGGTGGCGGCGAAGGCGGAAACGGCACGCCGGGCTACTCGGGATCCGGTGAGTACACGCACTACGTCCCCACGCAAGAGGTGCCCATCAACGGCTCCAAGACCGGTGGCGGTGGCGGTGGAGCCAACCCCGCCGTGCCCGAACCGACGACGATGTTCTTCTTCGGCACCGGTCTGGCAGGACTCGCGCTGGTTCGGCGACGCCGGAATCGACTCGAAGTCGAATCCGAGGACTGAGCTGTCGTCGCGGCGACGTGCTACGCTCGCGTACATGTTCCGCCCGCGACCGCCCAAGGATGTCCGAACCTTCGCCCGCGCCCCATTCTCCCCCTTCGTCGTTCGGACATTCGTCGCGACCTCCGTCGCATGCCTGCTCGGGTGCACCGCGAAGCAAGCTCCCCTCCCCCCGCTCGATCGAGCCCCACTCGATGCCTTGATCGCGGACTCGAGTCCGGCGTCCGTCCTCACATTGGACGCGTATGCATACGAGCATCAGGATCCCGCGACAGCCGCTTGGTGGACCGTGATCCAAATGGATCCGACGCGCGACGTCGCGGTCCGCACGTGTGCGGCCGTGGCCAATGCGCGTCTTGGGTTCCCGCACGGCGAAGACTTCTGCTTCGCTGTATTGCGCGCCGGACTGCTCTCATCGAAGGACAGTGATCGCGAGCATGCGCTCCCCGAGTCCGACCGATTGGCGTTCGCACGAGAAATCGCACTCGACTGGTTGCGTGAGCGGCTCGCCGCTGCCGCAATCGAACCACCGCCATTCGACGTCAACTTCGGTGCGCCACAACTCGAAGCGGCAGCGAATGCGATGGAAACCGCATGCAAGACGCTCGGGGCGCTTCGACCCGACGTGGACGCGACCTCGCTGTCGTCGCGCATCCCCGAGACCGCACCGCCGGGACTCGATCCGCGACACTGGATCGTTGCACGGGAACGATGCCTACGGGAGTGCCTTCGATGAACTTCGCGTTGGTCGCGACCACCATGCTGATAGCGACGCTCGCAGCCAAACCACAGGATGAGCAGCGACGCGCACTCGCCGATCTACAGCGACTCGTCAATGATCCCCGTACGACTTTGGGTGACAAGGAGTCCCGGATCCTCGCATTCCTCGAGCGGTTCGAAGAAGCCCCGACTCCTGACCGCAGGAATCTCCTCGTGCGCCTCGCGACCATCGAACTCGCGCTTCGAAAACCGCGCGAAGCGATGCAGCACTTCCGCTCCGCCGAAGCGCTCTGCCGCATAAGCGAGAGCGAAGATCTGTACGTGCACGCGCGATGCCGCCTCGGCGTCGCGCAAGCGTACGAATTGCTCGGGAACGAAGCCGAAGCAATTCGTCGATACGCCGCCGTGAAGGATCGCTATCGCGGCCTGCAGTTCGCGCGAGACGCTGCCCGTGCACTCGAACGCCTTCGAGCCTTGCGACGACTCGAGATCGGCAAGAGGGTCGAGCTACCGCGCGACACGGTCAACCTGCGCGGCGAACCGGTGCGAGCCGCGTCGCCGGAAAGCGCGACGTTGCTCGTGTTCGTGCCGGCGTGGACCGGCGACGCAGACGAACAGCCTGGCTTGCCCGGCACACTCGCAGGACTCGACCCCAAGCTCCCCCTGCGCATCGTGCTCTCGTGTCCGCGCGAAGATGCGCGTCGCTGGGCACAGTCCTTGGAAAAGACGCCGTACGAATCCAAGACGACCGTTCTGCGCGACCGTGTCGATCTTGCACTGGGCGTCGCTTCGTTGCCGAGTTGGGCACTCGTGGACAAGAAGGGCATCGTCCTCGAACTCAATCCGAGTCATCGACGATTGAAGTCGATCTTCGACGAACACTGACGACGCTCGCGACACAATGCGGTTCAGCACGACCGGCAGGATGATCCGATACGTAAGGAACCTCCTGCTGCGCTATGACCCTCGTCTTCCTCATCATCCTGATCGCGCTCGCGCTCTTGGCTTCGGCGACGCTACTGCGTCGCTCCGAACTCGGTCGCATTCGCGAAGGTCTCGAAGAGCTCGAAAAAGCTCGAGCACGAGGTAGCGACAAGGCGCGACTCCAGTACCCGCACGTCGACCTGAGTCAGTGCATCGGTTGTGGAGCCTGCGTCCGCGCGTGTCCTGAAAACGGAGTGCTCGCACTCGTGCACGGGCAAGCCGTTGTCGTTCACGGTTCGCGATGCGTCGGTCACTCACTCTGCGCCGAGGCATGTCCGACGGCTGCGATCGCGGTACGTCTTGGCGACGTGTCGGATCGCAACGACTTGCCAGCGATCGACGACAAGCTCGAGTCGAGCACCATGCCCGGCGTGTTCCTCGCGGGAGAACTCACGGGCTTCGCCCTCATTCGCACGGCCATCCAACACGGGCGTCAAATCGCTCGCGAGATCACGCAGCGGATCCTGGGCGATCGCACCGCACAGGACCGAACGTTCGATGTCGTGATCGTCGGCGCCGGACCGGCTGGTCTTGCGTGTGCACTCGAGGCACGCGAAGCGGGCTTGCGCTACGTCGTCGTCGAGCGAGACGCGATCGGCGGCACCATCGCGCATTACCCACGACGCAAGCTCGTGATGACCCAACCGGTCGACCTCCCGGTGTTCGGTCGTTTGGATCGCTCGACCTATTCCAAGGAAGAGCTCATCGAGATCTGGCACAGCGCAGTCGACTCCGCGCAGCTCGACGTGCGCTGTGGTGAAGTGTTCGAGACCCTCGAAGCCACGGACGGCGGCTTCGCGCTCACGACGAACACCGCCGTCTACGACACCCGCTTCGTCGTGTTGGCTCTCGGGCGTCGCGGCACACCGCGCAAGCTCGGCGTGCCAGGCGAGGATTCGACCAAAGTCGCGTACTCACTGATCGACGCCGAGTCCTATCAAGGTCGCCGCACGCTCGTCGTCGGCGGCGGCGACAGCGCGATCGAGGCAGCGCTCGCGCTCGCCGAACAACCCGGCAACTCCGTCACGCTGTCCTACCGGCGCGCATCGTTCACTCGAATCAAAGCTCGCAACGAAGCTCGCATCCACGAAGCCATTCAGGAAGGCCGCATCGTCGCGATCATGGAGAGCGACGTGCGCGCGATCGAAGAGGATTGCGTTCAGCTCGCTTGCAAGGGAAGCGAATCCCTCGTCCGGCTCGACAACGATGACGTCTTCGTCTTCGCCGGAGGCATTCCACCGTTCGATCTCCTCGAGAAGTGCGGAGTGTCCTTCGACCCGAAGGATCGCGAACAAGAGGATGTCGAGCTCGCCAGCAACAGCCATCTACTTTGGGCAATCCTAGTTGCCGTCTTGGTCAGTATCGGAGCCTGGGGCTGGATCGAGCTGCATGGCGACTACTACAAGCTCGAAGACGCATCACGGCCGCTACACGACTTACACGAACGACTCGCGCCGTCTCGCGGAATCGGCCTGCTGTGTGGTATCGCAGGTACGGTCTGCATCCTGCTCAACCTCATGTATCTGTGGAAGCGTAGTCGCTTCGGAACGTGGCTCCGTGGCTCGCTGCGCGCGTGGATGACGAGTCACGTCATCACCGGAGTGCTGTCGCTCGCCCTCATCGTCGTGCATGCAGGGGTGACGCCTCGAGACAGCAACGGTGGTCACGCGTATCTCGCACTCGTGATCGTGGTCGGCGCCGGGATCATCGGACGCTATCTCTACGCGTTCGTCCCGCGTGCCGCCAACGGACGCGAGTTGGCCGTCGAAGAAGTGCGCACGCGTTTCGCGCAGGTGACGGGAAAGCTCGACAGTCAGGACACGGCTCTGCGCGAGAACATCGAAGCACAGCTCAGCGCAGCGGCGCTCGACACACGATGGCACGGTTCGGGCTTCAGGCGGATCTTGCGCGGATTGACGATCGGCAAGCGTTGGCGCGAAGTCGCGTCACAGATCGACCGCCTGCTCGACGAAGCCGACCTTGCCAAGCGGCAAAAGACCGAGATCCTCGCGCTCGCTGAGAGCGCATTCCGTAGCGCGTGGCAAGCGGCTCACATCGAGGAGCTACGTGGGCTATTGGCCTCGTGGCGCTGGATGCATCGCTGGCTCGCGCTCCTCATGGTTCTACTGGCTGCGATCCACATCGTGACGGCGCTTCGCTATGCGAAGTTCTCTTGGGGGTAAGGTGCGGTACGGAAAACCGATCGTCGCCGCGCTCTCCGCGGCACTCGTCATCTCGTTGTTCGTGCGTGGCCTCGACCGCACGTCGCCAGGACCGCTCTCGGCGACGCACGCCGCGGTGGACGGTCTCAGCGACGCGTCCTCGTGCAGCCGCTGCCACTCGGAGACGAGCGACTCTCTCGCCGCGGCGTGCCAAGAGTGTCACGAAGAGATCGCCGAGCAACTCACGACTCACAACGGCCTTCATGGCAAGATCGAGCACGCGAGCGAGTGCGAGTCGTGTCACAGCGAACACCATGGATCCGACTTCGTCCTGACGAGTGAGACGAGTTTCACACGTGCGGGAGTCGCGGATCGAAACGCGTTCGATCATGCGATCGCGACGACTTGGACCCTGACCGGTGCACATACACGACTGGATTGTGAGACCTGTCACGAGAACGCCACCAAGCAAGTGCTCGCTCAGGACGAGAAGCGCTTCGTCGGACTCACGCAGACGTGCACTCAGTGTCATGAGGATCGCCACGAAGGCCGGTTCGGCGCGGACTGTCAGTCCTGCCACGGGCAAGAAAAACCATTCGCGACGGCGCCGGGATTCGAGCATCCCGATCGTTTCCCCCTGACGAACGGGCATTCGGGTCACGCGTGCGCCAAGTGCCACGAGACCACGCCGGAGCCGAATACGATCGCGACACCCCAGAACAGCGCGATGCCGCTCGTCAGAGCGTGTGCCGAGTGTCATCAGAATGCACACGCTGACGGCGGAACCGCGATGCGCATCGCCGACACGTCGGACTGCTCACGATGCCACGATACGGCGCACTTCACAGGTGCGACGTTCGATGTTGCGGCGCATGCTCGCATCGGCGTACGGCTCGAAGGCGCACACGAGAACCTCGCGTGTGCGTCGTGCCACGGTGAGGGAACCGCCGCGACAGGCGGTAGCACACTCGCGAGCACGCTCGGGAGCACGGCCCGCCGCGACATGCAGTCGTGCAGCACATGCCACATCGACCCGCACGCGACCGGGAACGGCGTGATGGCCATCGCGGACGCCGGCGATTGCAAGCGCTGCCACGAGACATCGACCTTCCACGGAGCGACGTACGATGCGAAGGCGCACGCGGCGATCGGTGTCGACCTGCTCGGAAAGCACGCGACAGCGGCGTGCACGAAGTGTCACGACGCGGCACACGGCATCGCTGACTCGAGTTCGCCTCGTAACCTGTCCGAATGCGCGACATGCCATGCGACCCCACACGGCGACGCCTTCGCGGCAGCGTCCGCGACTTCTGGAGGCACGTCCTGCAAACCCTGCCATGAGAGCATCGACGATGGATGGCGCTTGCCGGTCCGCATGACGGCAGCCAACCACGGCCTGACGGGATTCGACCTGAAAGGCAAGCACGTCGCCGTCGCATGCGACCGGTGCCACGAAGGACTCGGACACACGATCGTGACCGCGGACTTCGCGCATCGCTTCCCGGGACGCGAACAAAAGGACTGCACAGCGTGTCACGAAGACCCGCACGCAGGTGAATTCGCACGCGGGCCGAAACCGAGGGCATGCGTCGAATGCCACGACGAAGACCACTTCCAGCCCGTCGACTTCGGCATCGAGGATCATGCATCGACGGCCATGCCGCTCGATGGCGCGCACGCGGCCGTGAGCTGCAACAGCTGTCACCAACGTGACGGGAAGAAGCTCGCATTCCGCGGACTCGACACCGCGTGCGCATCGTGTCACGAAGACGTGCATCGAGGTCAGTTCCAAGCTTCGAAGGCCGGAGTCACGACCTGCACCAAGTGCCATTCGACCTCGGGCACGTTCGACGATGTCCGCTTCGACCACCAACGCGATACGCGCTTCCCGCTGGATGGGAGTCACCAGAAAGTCGCTTGCGCTGCCTGCCACAAGCCCGAAGGGTTCCCGCCGTTCGTGCGCTACAAACCGTTGCCCGTCGACTGCGCGGGTTGCCACACACCGAACGGGAAGAAATACGTTCCCGGAGGTAGGCAACGGTGATCCTCACTCCGATCGTCGCCTGCGTCGCGTTCGCCTCTGCGCCATTGCAGGAGCGCCGTGTCCCGATCGAAGTGAGATTCGTCGCGGGGCGCAATGTCTACATCGAGCCCGGTCGCGACGCCGGCCTCCGTGCGGGTGACCGCATCGTCCTCGAGATCGCTGCCGGCAACACGATTCGCGGACGCATCGAATCCGTCAGCAAGACACAGGCACGCGCCGTCGTCGACGAAGCGCGTGACGTCCTCGTGGCGTCGGTCCGAGGCTATGCGGTGCTCGGCAATCGTGATGAAGAGCAGGACGAGGATCGCCCCGAGGCACCTCCCTGGAAACGCGAAGCTGCGCCTGGCGACCCGAATGCGCCGCTCCTTCGCCTCGGAAAGGTCACACGTTCCTCGGATCGACCTGCCGAGTGGTCCGGCCGCGTCTACGGTCGAGCGGACGTGTTCAAGAACCTCAGAGGCGCTCGCGAGCAGAGCAACTGGCTCCGCTCCGGGTTCGACGTGACGGGTAAGAACGCGTTCGGAAACGGCGGGGCCTTGCGCGCGGATGCCGAGTTCGCGATGCGCGGTTTCGAGAGTCGGTTCAGCAACAACAGTTCATCGACGAGAACACGCATCGACAGACTCGAATATTCGTGGGGTCACAATCGTGAGTCGAGCTTCGGCTACACGCTCGGACGCTTCTTGATGCGTCAGATACCCGAGTTCGGAGTGCTCGATGGCGGTGAGTTCGTCCAAGCGATCGATACGCAATCGAGCGTCGGCGCAGCCATCGGCTTCTTGCCGCAGCCGCTCGCGGATCGTGCGACAGGTGACGACTTCGCAGCACATGTCAGTTGGTCCCGAGTTTTCGGAGACGAAGAGCGCGCACGTCTTCGCGTCGGCCTCCAGAAGACTTGGCACCATGGCGACGCCGATCGCGACCTCGTACTTTCATCGTTTGCTTGGCGCCCCTCGGACTCGACGTCGCTCCAGGCAACTCTATGGCTCGACTGGTACGATTCGAGCGAGCGTGTGCGCCCGAGCGGAATCGATCTGACCGAACTCCAAGTCCATTTGTCACACCGCTTCGATGACGCGGGTGGCGTCTCGCTGTATGCGAGTCAACTACACTGGCCGGACATCCTCCGCATGGAGTTCGACGAAGTCCCCGCGGATGTGATCCTCAACGAAGAGCGTCGCAACGCCGGCGCGTCGACGTGGCACGCGCTGAGCAAGAACGTCTGGCTCGACCTGCGCGCGGACTGGTGGAGTGACCGTCGTGACGACGGGATATCCGCGGACGTGAGGTTTCGCTTTCGAGACCTGTTCGTCGAGCGAGGCGACGTCTCGATCGGCGCCTACCACCGCACGGGCAGCTTCTTGGCCGGACCCGGCCTGCGGATGGATTGGTTCCAACGAATCGATCTCGGCAGCCTGCGCATGGGGTACGACCTCGTGCGTTACGACTTCGACGACAAGCGAGGCACACTGACCGAGCACACCGTGCGTCTCGATGCGGATCTCGATCTGGGATCCCGGACCGCACTCGGACTCAGCCTCGATCATCGTTTTGGAAACTGGTCGCGCGCCATCAGCGGCGGCATCTTCGTCCAACATCGCTTCTGACCGCCATGCAACCGACTCGCAAACGCTTCCGAACGCTCGCCATCGCGGGATTCGCACTGTCGTTCTTGTTGATCGCATGCGTCCTGGGTGGACCACAGGATTGGGACTCGAATCTCGGGCCTGTCGTGCCACACGACACCTTCCCGGGAGACTGTTCGCTCTGCCACGAAACGGGTAGCTGGAGCAAGATCCGCACGAGCTTCGAGTTCGACCACGAAGCCGAGACAGGCGTTCCTCTGATTGGCGCACACAAGACTGCGAAATGTCTGCGCTGCCACAACGATCGCGGGCCGCTCGATCGCTTCATCGTCCTCGGCTGCAAGGGCTGTCACGAAGACGTCCACCAAGGCCATCTCGGTGCTCGCTGTGAATCGTGCCACGACGAAGCATCGACGACCTGGATTCCGCGCGAGGTCATTCGTGAGCACCAGCGCACACGCTTCCCGCTCGTCGGCGCACACGCCGGAGTCGCATGCTTCCGTTGTCACTCGGGGGCCGAGGTCGGCAACTACAAGTTCGCCGACGTGCGCTGCGAGAGTTGTCACCAAGACGCCCTGGCTTCGGCGAAGGCTCCCGACCACATCGCCCAGGGCTGGACTCGGGATTGCGAGCGATGCCACCGCCCGACCGGCTGGAGTGGTTCGCACTTCTCCCACTCACAATGGCCGCTTACCGGCGCGCATGCAGCCGCCATGTGCGAGCAGTGCCACAAGAACGGAATCTACAAAGGCACTCCGCGCAACTGTGTCGACTGCCACCGCGCCGAATACGATGCGACGACCGAGCCTCCGCACGCCGGCGCAGGCTTCTCGATCCAATGTGATCAGTGTCACGGCACGAGCATGTGGCAAGGAGCACACTTCGACCACGGCATCTGGCGCCTCGATGGCGCACACGCCGGTGCAGCGTGCTCCAAGTGTCACACCGGAGGCATCTACAAGGGCACGCCCCGCAACTGCGTCGATTGCCATCGCCCCGACTATGACTCGGCGAAGAGCCCGGACCACGCCGCCGCGAGCTTCCCTCTCGATTGCGAACAGTGTCACTCGACATCGCGTTGGGAAGGCGCGAAGTTCGATCACAACACGTGGCCGCTCGACGGCGCGCACAGCGCAGCGAGCTGTAACAAGTGCCACATCAACAACGTCTACCAAGGCACTCCGCGTAACTGTGTCGACTGTCACCGTAACGACTACGACGCGACGACGAGCCCGGATCACGCGGCAAGCAACTTCCCGCTCGACTGCACGCAGTGCCACGTGACCTCGCAGTGGAAGGGTGCGAAGTTCGACCACAACACTTGGCCGCTCGATGGCGCGCACAAGACGGTCAACTGCACCGCGTGTCACAAGAACAACGTCTACAAGGGAACGCCACGCGAGTGCGTCGATTGTCACCGTGCAGACTACGACGGCACGACGAACCCCAATCACAGTCAGCTCAACTACTCACTCGTCTGCACCAACTGCCACTCGACGACGACGTGGCAGGGAGCGTCCTTCAACCACCGCTTCCCGATCACGTCCGGCGCGCACAAGGGTCTCTCGTGCACCGAGTGCCACAAGAACCCGACGAGCTACACGGAGTTCACCTGCACCGATTGCCACGAACACAGCCAGACGCGCATGGACGACAAGCACAAAGGCGTGAGCAACTACGCGTGGACGAGCGCCAAGTGCTATCAGTGCCATCCCAACGGGAAGCACTGACGACCGAGAGGCGCGCGAGGGAACAGGATCGAACGATCGCGCCGCGGCGCGCCGCTCTTCACGGATAGATGCGATACAGCATGCGCGGGAACGGAATGCACTCGCGCAGGTGCTCGGCCCCCGTCAGCCACGCCACGAGGCGCTCGAGCCCGAGGCCGAACCCGCCGTGCGGCACCGAGCCGAAGCGTCGGAGATCGAGATACCACTGGAACTGCTCCATCGGCAGTTCGTGCTCTTCGATGCGCTTCTGCAGGACCTCGAGATCGTCCTCGCGTTCGGAGCCGCCGATGATCTCGCCATAACCCTCCGGCGCAATCATGTCGACACAGAGCGCCAGATCGGGCGCCTGCGGATCCGCCTTCATGTAGAAGCTCTTGATCTTGCGCGGGTAGCGATGCACGAGCACGGGTCGGTCGTGCGCGTCCCCGAGGAGCGTCTCGTGCGGAGCTCCGAAGTCGTCGCCTTGGACGAACGTCGGATCCTTCTCGAGCAGCTTCGACGCTTCGAGGTAGCTGAGTCTCGGGTACGGAGTCGACGTCGCCGGTTCGAGCTTGGAAACGTCGCGCTCGAGGTCCTCGAGCTCGGTCCGTCGTCGCTCGAGCACGCGACCGACGATCGTCGAGACGAAGTCCTCGGCGAGTGACATGACGTCGTCGAGGTCGTAGTACGCGGCCTCGGGCTCGACCATCCAGAACTCGGTCAGGTGCCGCTTCGTCTTGGACTTCTCCGCACGGAACGCCGGACCGAACACGTAGATCTTGCCGAGCGCCATCGCGGACGCTTCGCCGTACAACTGCCCCGATTGTGTCAGGTACGCCGGGTCACCGAAGTAGTCGACGTTGAACAACGTCGTCGTGCCTTCGCAGGCGTTGGGCGTGAACATCGGCGAGTCCATGCAATAGAACTCGCGCTCGTAGAAGAAGTCGCGAATCGCCTGAATGACCTCGTGCCGAATCCGCATGATCGCGGTCTGCTTCTTCGAACGCAGCCACAGGTGCCGGTGCTCCATCAGGAACGCCGGTCCATGCTCCTTCTTGGTGATCGGGAAGTCGACGCTCGGTCCGACGAGCTCGACGAGAGTCGGCTGGAGTTCGACTCCGGTCGGAGCGCGCTCGTCCGCAACGGCCTTGCCGACGATGCGAACACTCGCCTCTTGTGTCAGAGCACCTGCGGCCTCGAAACTCGCCTCGTCGATCGCGCCCTTGGCGACGACCGCTTGCACGGTCCCACTCCCGTCGCGGATCTGGAGGAAGTGAAGCTTGCCCTTGCTGCGGATGTTGGCGAGCCAACCCTGCACGAGCACTTCTTGGTCCAAGTGCTCACCGAGCCGGCGGATCGGCACGGCGCGAATACCCTTGTAGCTCTGGAACGTCATGGTTCTCGATATGGATCTCGATGCTGCGAGAACGGAAATCAGGGAAACGTCGTGTAGCTCTGCTGCATCTCGAACTCGGTCACGGCCGTGCCACTGAGCACGAGATGCCCCTTGTGCAGCGCACCGTCACGCTCGGCTTCGACGACGACACGAACCGGGCGCTCTTTGTCCACGCTGCTGAGGTCGGTGACGACGGTCACCTTCGTGTAGCCGAGGTTGTAGAGCTTGGCTTCGACGACGTCGATGAGGCCGCTCGGCGCATGCATGCGCGTCTCGCCTCCGGCAGAAGCCAGGGCGGCCACGGCCACCTGGGATCGACCGTCGAGACCGTCTCGAATCCCGGTCAGGACGTCGTGAATATCCGCGAGCTGGTCCTCCACGCGCCTCGTCCCGAGTGCCTCCAGGCCGTCGACGAGCTTCTGTAGGCGGTCATTGAGGCTCTTCATGGCCTCCTTCTCCGCTTCGAGATAGGCCTCGTAGCGCAGCAGGCGCAGGTAGAGCACCAACGTCAGAACGACGAGCGTCACGAAGGTCAGCGAGAACTGGAGAAGTGGCGTCACAGGGTCACGACCCTATGCTGCCGCCTCATGTCGGGCAAGATCCGCTTCCTCGTCGCCGCGTTCCTGCTCGGGCTCCTCGCGGTTCTTTGGTTCCAACGACCGACGCTCCAGGAGCGGTTCGCCGTCCAGGGCCCCAAGATCGTGACCCTCCTGCTCGAGGACTTCGAGTCCACGGTGCTCCCGGACCAGTTCACGAAGGACAACCGACAGGTGGTCCGGTTCGGGATCGACACCGGCAGCGTGATCCCGCCGGATCTGCGCCCGAAACTCGAGGCAGCGGCTCGAAAGCGGGCGGAGAACGAGGACGCCCGGATTCGGCTATCGAACGGCGAGGAATCTGCCCGCGCACTGACGCTCGCGTGGAACGGCACCGCGCAGGACGTCGAGCTGCGCGTCGAGGATGGGTCGACCCAGCGCCGAGAACTCACCAGCTACCTGAGCTTGCTCCCGCCATTCTTGACGATCTTGATCGCGGTGCTCGTCGGAAAGACGATTCCAGCATTGCTCGCGGGCGTGCTCCTGGGCAGTTGGTTCTTGTCGGGAACGGGGATGTTCGTCCAGTTCGGCAAGCACTACGTCTACGAACGGGTCCTCACGGACGACTTTCGGCTCGAGATCCTCGGGTTCGTCGCGTTCTTGATGGTCACGATCGGCGTGCTCACGCGCGCGGGTGGCATCGAGGGGCTCGTCGACATCATCAAGCGCTTCGCGCGATCCGCGCGGTCGAGCCAGTTCGTCGCGTATCTGATGGGCTTCGTCGTCTTCTTCGACGACTACGCCAACACGATCGTCGTCGGGTCCACGATGCGCCCGCTCACCGATCGCATGCGCATCAGTCGAGAGAAGCTCGCATACATCGTCGACTCGACCGCCGCTCCGATCGCGGGCATCTCGGTGCTCTCGACGTGGGTCGCCTACGAGATCTCGACGTTCTCGGCGCAGCTCCCCGATGTCGGCATGAAGGACAGCGATGGATTCGAGGTCTTCCTCGCGACGCTGCCGTATCGCTTCTACTGCATCTTCACGCTCTTCTTCGTCGCAGCCACGATTCTGATGCGAAGAGAATTCGGACCGATGCTCGCTGCCGAGCGGCGTGCGAGCACGACCGGCCGAGTGCTTCGCGAAGGCGCCGTGCCACTCGTGAGCGAAGAGATGACGACATCGGGCGCCAAGGAAGGCGCGCCGCCACGTTGGTACAACGGGTTCTTGCCGATCGCGATCTTGATCGTCGTGACGATGTACTTCTTGTGGGACACCGGAAAAGGCGATCGTTCCTTCGCGTTCGACTTCGCTCTCTGGCGCGACGTCCTTGGCGATGCCGTGTCATCGCGCGCGATTCTCTACGGCTCGATGGCGGCAGCCGGCTCCGCGATCCTGCTTGCGCTCGGACAACGCATCCTCTCGCCCTTCGAAGTCGTCCAAGCGTCGTGGAAGGCCCTGCGGGGCCTCGGCTTCGCGATGGTCATCCTCGTGCTCGCATGGTGCATCGGCTACGTGTGCGAGGACCTCGGAACCGCGTACTTCCTCGTCGCGCAGACCCAGGGCAGCTTGCCACCACTCCTGCTGCCCGTGCTGCTCTTCTTGCTCTCGTGCCTCGTCGCGTTCGCGACCGGTTCGTCGTGGTCGACCATGTCGATCCTCTTGCCGATCGTCGTCATCCTCGCGCACTCCCTCGGTGTGGAACTCGAGATCGGCGGCAAGATGCTGATGATCCTCAGCATCGGCGCGGTCCTCGAAGGCAGCATCTTCGGCGATCATTGCTCTCCGATCTCGGACACGACCGTTCTTTCGAGCGTGGCCTCGGCGAGCGATCACCTCGACCACGTGCAGACGCAGATTCCGTACGCGGTCACCGCGATGATCGTGAGCATCGTCTGCGGCTATCTACCCGTCGCGTTCTTGTCGCCGGAACTCTGGCCGGTCTGCCTGATCGCCGGCGCGATCGTGCTCGTGACGTTCTTGATCGTGGCCGGACGCAATCCCGAGCACGCGGTCGTCAAGGAATGAGCTTGCCGGTCGAGGCCAACCGCGCGGCGAGCGGACGACCGGCCGCGCGATACGCACGATCCAACAGCTCGAGGATGTCGTCCGAGAATCGTGCGCGCAGTGCCGTCCGCAGCAGCAACGGATCGAACTCGCCGAACGATCGTGGATGGAACGTAAAGCCGCCCGACGGTTCCAGGCGACGCACGATCCACGACTCGCCTTCGAAGCGCTCGAGCCGCCGCCCGGAGAGTTCCGCTCCGTTCTCGGGGCCGCGTGCAGAGAGATCGATCGGCAAGAACGGCTCGATTCGCGTCCGCAATTCCTCGAGCGCCGTCGCGAGACCACCGGCGTCTCGAGTCATGAGCAGCCCGAGGCGCGCGAGTTCTTCGTCGAGCCCGCAGCGGCGAAGGACCTCGGCTGCACGCTCGGCAGAACCAAGGTCCACTGCCGTCATGGCAGCCACGAGCCGATCCACCATCGCATGCGCGAGGCGCCCCTTCGGGCCGAGCCACACCTCGGCGACGGGGCGCCCGTCGGGAGCGCGCTCGCCCCTCATCGAAGTCGCGAGCTGCCACGCATCCTCGAGCGCGCCGGAATCGAAGAGGTACTCGAGTCGCACGTGACGGCCGCGTTCGGCATCGGTCAGGGGCGCCTCGAGAGAGACGGTTTTCGCTTCGGGCACGGCCACCGCCGTGCCGCGCGGCGCTTCGGGCTCTCCCTGCTGGCCGGCGAACCGATCGATGTCCCGACCGAAGCGCGGCAGGATCCCTTCGAACCACATCCAGATCAAGATCGCGAGAAGGAGCGCGAGCAGGACGATCGGGCGAAGGAACCGCCGCCTCCGCTTCTTTACCTTCGCACGCGTCATCTCAGATGGAAGCATCCGCCGTTTCGGCTACGACGCAAGTCGCTACGCATCCGGAACGGATCCCTGGCGAACTTCCCGGTCGCCGCGCCGTGGAGAGTCC
>JAGQQW010000120.1 GCA_020426005.1 Planctomycetota bacterium
AAAGCCTTGCTCGAAGAGATTCGCACGAGCATGGCGATCCGCGCCGAGGGAAAGGGCATCGATTGCAAACTCGTGATCGCGAACGACGTCCCGGAGCTGATTTCGAGCGACCCGATGCGGTTGCGTCAGATCTTGCTCAACCTCGTCGGCAACGCGGTCAAGTTCACGAACCACGGTTCGGTGACGCTCGATGCATCGGCGCGTGCTGTCGATGCGAAGGACGCGTCTCGCATCGATCTCGTGCTCCGAGTCTCGGACACTGGTTGCGGCATGGAGGAGGACCAGCTCGCGAAGGTGTTCCAACCGTTCACGCAGGCCGACACGTCGACGACGCGAGAGTATGGCGGAAGCGGTCTGGGCCTCACGATCTGTCGACGCCTCGTGGAGCTTCTCGGCGGACGTGTCGAAGCCTATTCCCAGGTCGGCTCGGGATCGGAATTCGTCGTGACGCTACCGATCACGCGCGCCGCACCCACGAGTCCGCCTCGCATCGACGACGGTCGACGCCTCACCGAGCTCGCGGCCAATTCGGATCATCGAGGTCTCGAAGGCCTCGAGTTCTTGCTTGCAGAAGATGGCGAAGACAATCGTCGCCTGCTTTCGCACTTCCTGCGGCGTGCCGGGGCCGTTGTGACCCTCGCACACGATGGGCAGGAAGCGTACGACCGCATCCTCGAACAGGGCGAAACGTACGACCTCATCATCATGGACATGCAGATGCCACGGATGGACGGGTACGTCGCCACGAGTTCGCTGCGAGCGGCCGGTGTCACGACACCCATCCTCGCGCTGACGGCACACGCCATGCGCGGCGACGCCGAGCGGTGCCTCGCAGCCGGGTGCGATGCCTACGCGACCAAACCGATCGGAGCGAAGAAGCTCACGGCCTTGTGCCACGGGTTGTGGCTGCAGCACGGCGCCGATCAGGCGTCGATCAAGAACCGCGTATCTTGATCGCGTCGCTCGCTTCGACTTCGAGGCTGAACGGGCTCACGACCAGAGCCTGCAGCCAGAACTCTCGATACGTAGTCGGCAGATTGAAGAACGAGTGCGGGCCGATCGTCGTCGAGCCGAGGCTGTCGAGCGGGACCAGCATCACGAACCAAGGCTCAGGAGCCGTCAGCGACAGCGAGAACTCTCCGTAGGCGAGCTTGATCGGGCTCTTGTTCAGGCCGGTCGCCGTGTAGAGGATGCCGAATCCGTTCGAGCCCACTTGCCCGCCATCGAGCTGCAGGCCGAAGTAGTCGTTGCGTCTCGAATCGGGAAACAGCGCATCGACACCGTAGAGACGCTCCGGCCGGATGGACCCGTAGGCGGTCGTGTCGATGAATGGCGTCAATGTCGGCTCGACGAACAGACCGCCGATGTACAGCGAATCGAGCGTGCGACCGAACAACGGCTGCGGGCCGCTCGCCATGTGTTCGAACGTCCAAACTTCTTTGTCCCACGGCGCCGAGATGCGCGGCCTGAGGGCGTCATTGGGAACGTTGAGCTGAGCGTGGATCGCCGCGCCGTCCAGCGGCCACAGCGCGTTGGCGGGCAATTCGATTCCGATCCCGATCGTGGCCGGCAGGGTCTGCGGGATCCCGATGCTGATCGTGAAGTCGTACGCGATGTTGCCGGACAAGCCGAGTCCGAAGAGATTGACCTTCGCCGCATAAACCTCCCCGGCGGCCGACGTGTCGGGTGACTTCCCGTCCTGTGCATAGCGGACCCACGAGAGTCGGACGGTCTCGGCGGTCGATGCATCGGCGTCCTGCATCGTGAATCGCCATCCGACCGTGTCGTGCTGGCCGGTCATGAACTCCTTGGGCTGCATCGCGTAGAGCGTCGTCGCGGAGGTGCCCGGAACCGACCCGCGGGTCGCGTAGTTGGCTTTTCCACTGAACAGGACCTTCTCGAACACTCCGTGCGCCGTGACACTCGCCGCCACGACGAGCATGGCGGCGCAGGCGAGCGGGATCCCGCGTGCGGATCGGAGAGCGGGGGAGCACGAACGGCGGATCTCGGGACGCATGGCGTCCAGATTGTTCGATCCGGGCGTATCTAGCAAGCCGCCGGGGAGGGCGTGACGACGCGGCACGGGACGGTTTGCACTTGCTCCGGCTTGCGGGCTGTGCTCCCCTGATCCACGATGCTCCGGCACACAGTGCGAGAACGGCTCTTCCGAGGGTCGGGTCTCGGTGCTGCGTGCGCTCCCTTGCCAGTGGTGCCGAGACTTGGCCAGATCGAAGAACGTTCCCGACGACCATCGCAAACGAGGTGACCGGAAGACGGATCCCGAGGACCGTCGTGACACGCCGGTCACGGACGCGACGCTCGCGTTCGAGCGTCCGATTCTCGAGATGGAGCACAAGATCCAGGAGCTCAAGGCGCTCGCGGATTCGACCAAGCTCAACCTCAATGGTGAGGTCGTCGCGCTCGAGGCTCGTCTGCGCAAGGTCACGGGGGAAGTCTACGACAACCTGACGCCGTGGGAGCGCGTGCGCGTGTCGCGCCATCCGCAGCGACCCGTCACCCAGGATTACATCCAGGGCATGCTCGAAGACTTCGTCGAGTTGCACGGCGATCGCTCGTTCGGCGACGATCGCGCGATCGTGACCGGCTTCGGCACGCTCGAGGGGCGTCGGTTGCTCCTCGTGGGCCACCGGAAGGGAAAGAGCGTCAAAGAGCGCCTGCTCTGCAACTTCGGGTGCGCCCACCCCGAGGGTTACCGCAAGGCGCTCGAGAAGATGCGTCTCGCGGAGAAACTCGGGATCCCGATCGTCGCGCTCGTGGACACGCAGGGTGCCTACCCTGGCATCGGCGCAGAAGAACGCGGCCAGGCACGGGCGATCGCGCTCAACATCCGCGAGATGTTCTCCCTGCGTGTTCCTGTGCTCGCGATCGTGATCGGGGAAGGCGGTTCCGGAGGGGCACTCGGCATCGGCGTCGGCGACCGGGTCGCGATCCTCAAGAACGCGTACTACTCCGTCATCACGCCCGAGGGCTGCGCCGCGATCCTGTGGAAGTCCGCCGACAAGGCCCCGGAGGCTGCGGCGGCGCTCCGTCTCAGTGCGCCCGATCTCCTCGAGCTCGGGATCGTCGACGAGATCATCGACGAGCCCCTCGGTGGTGCCCATCGGCGTCCCGCCGAGACGATCCAGAACGTCAAGGACTGGATCATTCGCCGTATGGACGAACTCACGGCGCTACCGGTGGAGGTACTCCTCGACGCGCGCTACCAGAAGTTCCGCACGATGGGGGCCGTCGACGAATCTTGACGTCGAGGCAAGAGCCGAATCCTGACGTCCGGATTCCGAAATCCTCGGTCGAACGCGGAATTCCGGCTCACAGGGCGGTCGAAGCGCTACGTAGGTAACGCCGTCGCCTACAATGGGCGATCCTTTTCCAAGCGATACAGGAACTCGGCCCAGGCCGGATCCCCCAGCATGTCTGCCCCAGACCCCCAATTCCGATCGCGGAACAAGTCCCAGTACCAGCTCGCGTGCCGAGTTTCGGGCGAAGAGCTCGGTCGCATACCGGGCCCATCGGCCGAGCAGCGAGACCTCGAACTCATCCAAGCCGCCCTCGGCGGGGATCTCGCCGCGTTCGAGAGCCTCGTCGCGCGCTACGAACGGAAGGCGTTCTGGATCGCGTTCCACGTGCTCGGGCGCGTCGAAGAATCGCGCGACGTCGTTCAGGAAGCCTTCGTCCGCGTGTATCGCAGCCTCGACAGGTTCGATTTCTCGCGGAACTTCTACACGTGGCTCTATCGGATCGTGACCAATCTCGCGATCGATCAGCTGCGCAAGATCCGGACGGATCGTTCGGTGCAGATCGAGGGCTTCGGGGACGAAATCGTCGGGGACGACATCGATCGCCCCGAAGACAACCTCGAAGACCAAGAGTTGCGCAGTGACGTGCGCCGCGTTCTCGCGGACGTGCCGGCGCGCTTCCGCACGGTGCTCGCGCTCCGTGATCTGCACGGGATCTCGTGTCGGGAAATCGCACCGATCCTCGGGCTCACCCACGCGACGGTTCGGTGGCGCCTGCACAAAGCCAGGCAGCTCTTCCGAGAGCGATGGGAGCGTGCGTCGCGCCAGTCCAAGCATCCTCGAGAACTCGGTGACGTCGTCGGAGGTGAATCATGAGCAGCTTGCCATGCCATCTCGTGCGCGATCTGTTGCCCGCTGCCTGTGGCGGTGAGCTCGATCCCGCGACCGCCGAAGCGATCGAACGCCACGCGAGCGAATGTCTGTCGTGTCGTCGAGAGTCGTTGCAATACGAAGAAGCTCGCGTCGCGCTCGCGACCCTCGGTGAGGGCGGAACCCGCGCGCCGCGACTCCAAGAGGACTTCTTCGATTCGCTGCGCAGCGGCATCCTCGGCGAGATCCGGCGCGAGACGCGAGTCGAGGAGGACACACAGATCCTCGTCGAGGCCGCGGGCTCGGCGCGTCGTGGATGGCTCGCGACTTGGGCGCCGGCGGCAGCTGCCGTCCTGGTGACGCTCGTCTGCGGTTATTCCCTCGGACGCGTGCATTCGCCGGAACCACGCATCGTCCATGTTCCCGGGGCGACGCCCGTCAGCGACGCCGAGACGCGTTCGGCCGGAGCGCTGCTCGCACGGCCGGATTTCGCGCCGTACCTCCAGGACGCACTGCAGCGGTTCATCGACAGTCTCGCCACCGAGAATGGAGGCGCAGCGTTCGGCGAGGGGCTCTTGCCGGTCGGAGACTTCCGCACGAACAACGAGGTGGCCGGTCGTGTCGTGCCCATCGGGACGACGAAAGACTTCTAGTCGCGGGGACGTGATGCGACCAGCTTCGATTGCGCTCGCTCTCCTCCCGGTGAGCCTTGCGGTGCTCGTGCCTGTGGCATGGGGTTCACCACAACGCGACGCGATACGGGAGGCCGCGCCTTCGGCCTTCGTCGCCCTCTCGCGCGAACTGTCGACGGTCGTGCGCGAGGGACGAGGGCTCACGCTCGCGATCCGCAACTCGTCGCAGAGACGCTTCGGGATCTACCTCGGTAAGGGAGTCGTTGCTGCGCCGTACGTCGATGGGATCGAGCGCGGCGCGAGCGCGTCGCTCTCCACGCCGGCGGGCACGTTCGGTCTCCGTGCACTCGGTAGTGTCGGGCGCGCGCGTCAACGCAAGCCCGTAGTCACGTTCTTCGTGCTGGCCAATCCGGTCGAACTCGCCGAACCGGACGTGCGCACCGCGGCGCCTCGAGGATGGCGTGAAGACGTGGGGGACATGGTCCTGCTCTTCGAGCCGATGAACACTCGGATTGCATTCGTGCGGCAGAGCATCGGGCTCAAGGCGGAAGACGGGCAGTTCTCGCCCCAAGCGCGCGGGCCGAAGGACGATCCCTACATGCACATGCTCGCGATTCCCGATGGCGAGGCGGGTGCAGCGGTCGTCAACGCCAAGGGGGAAGTCGTCGGGATGGTGTTGCGTCTGGAGACGCCGATCGGGCGGCGACGTTCAGGTCCACGCGGTGCGACCGGAAATCGTTCGAACGGTGATGGGGACGGACAGAACGGCAATAGCGAAGCTGGCGAAGCGTCGGAGCGAGAAGGCACGGCAGAGAGTTCGACGAAGACCTCCAGCGATCCCGAGAGTAGCGACACCAAGAGGAACGACACCAAGAGTGACGACGAACCCGCAGATCGGCGGGACGTTCGTGTCACGTGCGGCGCGATCGACATCCACTGGCTGCGTGCGCGTGCCGAGCACGAGTTGAAGCAGCCGCTACCTCCCGCGCCCCGCAGCATCGGGATCTCGATCAATCTGTTTCAAGAACGCAAAGCTCCGGGGGATCCCAAGAAACCCGACGCGCGAGGGGATACGGCCGAGGCAGCCAAGAAGCAGTTCGTCGTGACCCACGTGTTGTTGGGCTCGCCCGCGAGTCAGTCCGGGGTCAAGCTCTGGGATGTCTGGACGTCGATCGACGGTGAGCCGCTCACGTCGTTCGAGCAGCTCAAGGCTGCCATCCAGGGGCGTGAGCAACTCGAGGTTCGCTACGAGCGGCGCGGCGTCGCCGGGACGTACTCGGTCAAACCGCGCTGACGTTCGTCGGCGGGGAGTTTCGGGGCCCGTGTCGCGTCGGCACGCCCGGAAACACCGAACCGCCGCCCTGGAGCGGCAGGAGAGAGACATGAGAATCGCTTGCAATCGTTCGCAGCATGGGATCGCCGCCGCGGTCGCGCTCGTCGGGCTCCTCGCCGGTTCCCCAGTGTTCGCCCAAGACACGAAGGCCGAAGCGAAGCAAGAAACCCGGGTCGACGACATCACCGCGGTCCGCAGTGCGATCGAGAAACTCGCGTCGACGGATTTCGACGCTCGGCGTGCCGCCGCCGATGAGTTGGTCGCGCGTGGCGAAAGCGTCGTCGCCGAACTCGAGAAGGTCGTGTCGGAGTCGAAGGACCCCGAACTGCGCTGGCAGGCGCGACGCGTGTTGCGTCGAATCGGTCGCCAGCAGACGGACACGCAACAGGACTCGCGTGCGGAGGGCGAGCGCGACGCGGGCACCGCGAACCCGGGGGCTCGACGACTCGAGCGGGTACGCCGCGGCGGGCTTCCACGACGTGCGCCTCAGGATCGTGGCGGGTTCGATCTCGACTTCCCAGGGATCGACCCGGACTTCGCCGAACGCATTCGCGAACAGATCGAGCAAATGGTGCCACGCGGGCACGGATTCCGCGTCGCGCCGGGGCAGGCCGGCACGCAGAGCGGGTCGAGCCTCAAGGTCGAGATCGGTCCGAATGGCGTGAACGTCGAGGAATCGACCAACGAGAACGGAAAGGAGTCCGTCAAGAAATACTCGGCGAAGGACATGGAGTCGTTGCTCCAAAAGCATCCCGAGCTGAAAGGACGGATTGGCGTCGCCCCGAGGATCACGATGCCGGACTTCGGCTCTCTGTTCGGTGGGGGGGCTTCGCCCTTCAGCGGACGTTCCCCATTCCAGGGATCGCCGTTCCGAGGATCGCCGTTCCAGGGTTCTCCGTTCGAGAATCTCCATCGAGATCTCGGCTCGCTCGAGGAGCGCATGAAAGAACTCGAAGAACGCCTGCATGCCGGGCGATTCCAGGGCCCCCGTGCCGGCGAGTCGGACGAGGGTGCCGCGAAGGGCCGTGTGGACTCGCCGCACGAGGACGCGAATGACGACGCGAAGGGGGAAGAACGCGATCGAGAAGTGCAAGCGCCCCAAGGCCCGACGCTCGGCGTCATGATTCGCGATTCGATCCCCGAGAGCGTGCGTGCCTACCTCGAACTCGAGAACGGAGTCGGGCTGTGGGTCGATAGCGTCGTCGATGGTTCCCTCGCAGCCAAGGCTGGAGTCCGCGCTGGCGACATCCTGGTGTCGATCGGTTCGGCGTCGCTTCGGGGGCCGGCGGATGTTCGCAGCGCACTGTCCGCGATGAAGACGAACGATGACGCGGGCGTGCTCACGCTGATCCGGAAGGGCGCGACTCAGCGAGTCGAACTGGCTCGCTGAGACCGTCTTCGCGGAGTTCGGTCTCGTCGAGACTCCGCGCTGTCGCCCCTGCCTCCGGGGCTTCGGTCGCAGGCGCGCCACGCGGAGTGTCCTCGATCGAGCGACCCAACGCGCGCCGCAGGACCGTCGCGAGGTCGACCGTCAGCGCGCGCCGTTCGAAGCGTGTCACTGCCGAGCTTGCCGCCCGGCGAGGTCTCGGTGCCCGTGCGACCTCGGCTTCGATCGCTTCGGCCATCTTGACGAAGTCCGTCGGGCGGACGATCGTTCCGGCATCCGCCGCGCGCACGAAATCCTGCGCATCTCCAGGCGGAACGGCAGCGAGGATCGGTCGTCCAGCGGCCAGGTATTCGTAGGTCTTGCCGGGCACGATGCGTGCTCGCGGACCGGCGGGTAGGTCGTGCATCGGCAAGAACAGCAGATCCGCAGCGACCATCTCGGCAACCGTGCTGTCGTGATCCAGATAGCCGAGTTTGGTGACGCGGTCCTGGACCGGCGAGCGCGCGATCCGTGCCTCGTCGGCGTCGGAAAGAACACCGACGAGTCGCAGATCGATCTTGTTGGCGACGTCCGGTGAGCGCTCTCGGAGCTGCTCGAGTGCCGCAAGCAAATACCAGTGCGATCGCGGGAGGAAGTCGACTGGGAAGAGCTCGCCGCCGAGTCGCCGTTGCAGGCGACTCCTGTCTCGATGTGCGAGCCCCATCGCAGTGTGGAGATAGCCGGTGTGCAGGATGCGGAACGTTCCGTCGGGAGCGCGGATGTCGTGAGCTTCGAAGTCGCGCGCGTCGTAACCGTTCGTGATGCAGTCTTGACGGTCTTCGTCCAGCGACGTGATGCGCGCGATGGCTGCGCTTCGCGCTTCTGGTGTGTTCCAGATGACACGCTCGCATTGCGAGAGCAGGCGTGCCATGTCTCGCACCTCGCGCTCGCGATGCCAAGCGCTCGTGTAGATGCGCACTTCGTCGAGAGCCCATGGGTCACGCAGATCCGCGATGACGGGGAGCCCCAACTCGTCGCCGAGGCGCACCGCGGCTTCGAGACCCTCGTAGGGCGAGAGGCTGACGAAGATTGCCCTCGGCTCGAAGTCACGCGCGGCGCGACGGCCGTACGTCAAGATCTGTCGTCGCCACCACTTCGCGAATGCGCTGGGGCGGCCGAGCCACCGCTGGGAACGCGTCGCCAGTCGTTGATCCGGCGCTGGCGTTTCCGGTCGTAGGATCACGCAATCGTCGCCGACTTCCTGCGCGAGGGTCGTGTCGATCGGTTCCCAGCGGCCGAGGGTCGCTCCGCTTCCCGTCAGGACGATGGGACGGAAGCCGTGATCTGGCAGATAGCGGCAGAACTTGAGGCTGCGCTGGACGCCTGCGCCTCCCACGGGTGGGAAGTAATAGGCGATGTAGAGAATGTCGGTGCGTTCCGCGAGTTCGCTCATGCTTCGACGTCAGGCGTGTGCCAGGTCCTTCGACTCGAGTTCTGCGGTCCGCTCCGCCGGATCGAACGTCTTGACGACGCGCGCCGGTGCGCCGACCGCGACGCTGTATGGCGGCACGTCCTTGTTGACGACGCTTCCGGCACCGATGACCGCTCCGCGACCGATCGTGACTCCGGGGCACACGACGACGTTCTGGCCGAGCCACGCGCCGGCGTCGATGACGACGGGTGCAACCTTGGCCACACCTTGTTCGTGAACGGGACGCGAAGTGTCGTCGTATCCGTGAATGTGATCCGACACGTAGACATTGCGCGCGAACAACACGTCGTCATGGACGACGATGCTCGCCGCGGACGAGAGCACGAGCGAACCCGATGCGGTTACGCGGTCACCAACGCGAATGCTTCCGGTCCGTCCATCCGGACCTGGAACACACTGGATCCAAGAATCCGGACCGAGCCAACAGCCGTTGCCGAGAGCGACACGGTTCTCGCCCTCGAGTCGCCAAGGCCTCGCGAGGACGGTGTTGCGTCCGAAGCGCTCGAAAGCTCCGGCGACCACGAGGGACGAGAGCTTGTCCCGCATGCGCACGAACGTGCGTGTCAGCCCGAGTGCCGTGCGTCCGACGATCTTGCGCATCGTTGCCTCGCGCCGCTCAGAGGATCTGATCGATGAACGGCGGCACGTCGTAGTGCATGCGGTTCAGGACGATACCGCAGCAAGCCACGCCGAGTTCGTCGAACGTCTGCAGTGACTTGAGTGCGCTCTGCTTGCGAGTGCGGTGAGCCTGGACGACCAGGATCGTCGCGTCCACAGCGCGCAGGATCGATGCGGATTCGGGTGCCTGAGAGAGCGGTGGCACGTCGAGGATCATGAACTCCGAATCACGACCGAGATCGGTGAGGAGTCGTTCGATGCCGCCTTCGTTTCCGAGTGCAGCGTAGACGTCTGCCGGAGGCGATCCCGCTGGCAAGATGTCGAGCCCGCCTGCTGCGTCCCGTCGAAGCGCTTGATCGATCCGTGCCGATCCGTCCAGGTATTCACTGATGCCGGGGCTGCGCGGCAGGCCGAAGTGATCCGCCAAACTCGGGTGACGCAGGTTGCATTCGACGAGTGTCGTGCGGCGATTCTGCCCGCCGAGGAAGATCCCGAAGTTCGCCGCGACGCTCGTTGCGCCCTCGCCCGGATGCGTGGAGCAGAACGCGATGCGAATCTGGTCCTTGCCGAACTGCGGGAGCTGCAACTGCAGGCGCCCCCAAAGGTGCCGGACCTCGTCTCGAATCGATTGAGCGCTGTTGCCGGTCGCGCCCTTCCTGCCCTGAGTTTCGACGATGCTATGCATGATGGCCTTGAGGGTTCACTGCCAACTCGTGACGCGCATGCTTTCGTGGCGCCGCAGAGTCGTCTTGTCGAGGTTGGGGATGGTCGCGAGGACTTTGATTGCCGTCAGGTCTTCGAGATCTTCGACCGTGCGGACGGTGCTGTCGGTCAGCGCGCGGATCAGAAGCAGTGCGATCCCGAGGAACAGACCGCCGATCACGCCACCGAGGACGATACGCGCACGTTGCGGGCCCTCTTTCGTGAGCGGTAGGTTCGGTCGATCGAGGATCGCGAGCGAGCTGATGCGCTTCTCGTCGAGCTCGTTCTTCTTGCGTGCGAGCGTCAGCATCTGTTCGAGCTGATCCTGATGCGCCGTCAAGCGATCGAGATCGCGTTGCAGCGTGCGCCACTGCGGTTGTTGAGCAAGAAGCTTGCTCGCGCGTTGCTTCTGCAGTTCGAGCATCTGCTCGAGTCCCGGGATCTGCTCTTCTTCGACCACGAGCGAGAGCTGGATCTGGCTGATGTTCTGTTTGGTGGCGAGGAATTCCTGAGACGGTTCTTCCCGCGTTTCGCGTCGCGTGCCGGTCTTCTTCGCGTACTCGGTTTCGAGCTCGCGTCTGAGATCGTCGATCGTGGCTTCGGCGCGCGTGATCTGCTTGTCCTCGGGGCGCAGTCCGGCCGCGCGCAGGCCGAGCAGATCCGCACCGACCTTGGCGATCTGTGCTTCGAGCAGCGGGATGCGCGGGTTGGCGATCGCCACGTCGGAGGTCACCGTCACGGTCGGGCTCAGCCCTTCGAGGCGGTCCTTGAGGCCAGCGAGCGTCGTCTTGCTGGTCTGGAGGTTCGTCCGCGCGGCATCGAGTTTGAGCCGCGTTTGGCGTGAGTTGTCGAGCGCTTGAGCGAGATCCGCTTCGAAGTCGTCGACTTCGATTTGCTTCAAGAAGGCATCGAGTCGTGACCGCGCTTTCGCGAGATTCTCACCGACCTCGGTCTTCGTCTCCTCGATTTCACGAATGCTGCGCTGTGCACTGTAGACCTCGAGGTGACGAGCTTGCGCTTCGTCCATGTAGGCCTCGAGGATGCGCTTGGCGAGTCGGGGTTCGTTGGCCTCGACCGCGACCGAAAGCACTTGGTTCGTCTTCGGAGACGTGACGGTGAGCCGTTGTTGCAAGCTCAAGAGCGCGTCGCTCTCACTTGCCTTCTTCGGGCCGTCGCCATGAATCTGACGCTGCAGCGCGTAAATCGTCTGTCGAACGAGGGCAGAAACCCCGGAGCCTGCGTCCGGTTCGATCTCGGGCTTGTAGGGCGCGAGAATCTGACCGGGACCGATCCTGCGGATCGTTCTGCGTAGCACTTCCTCCGATTTGAGGATCGCTTCGGCGTTCGCAGTGAGTGGCTGGCGCTGTGGCGTGCCGTCACCCTGGGACGCGAACGGGTCGATCACGATCTGCTCGCCACCCGGGCGGAATAAGAACTTGCCGACGCTCACATAGCTGTTCGGCTTGCTGAGGGCCACCCAGGATCCGCCCAGCAGCCCTAGCATCGTCGTCGCGAACAGCAGCCATCGACCGCGAAAGATCGCATGCACGGCTTGCCTGAGCGTGAGAACGGAGGGCTCGCCACGCGGCTTCGGATTCGGCTGGACCATGAACTCGGGATCGGCCAGGAGGGCCCCGGAGCTTGCGTCGATTCGTCGGGAACCGTCCGGGATCGCGAGGCCCCGCGGCTGAGGAGCAGGTAGGCGAGCACAACACGAGCAAGACAGGGGTCAAGGCGCCGTCCTGCCATTGACGATGCCGTATCGAACGATGCTCCAAGCCCACCACAGGACGTTCACGGGAACGATTCGTCTCGCCGACGCGGCCCTCCTGATCGCTGCGTGCTGGGTCACGAATCGCTTTTTGAGCGGTGCGTTCGTCAGCGTGTCGGACGTCGGCCTTTTCGTACAGTCGTGCGTCGTGCTCGTCTGTTGGTTCGTACTCGGAGAGCGACTCGACCTCTATCAATCGCGTCGGACCGAGAATCTGTTCCGAGAACTCCAGTCGCTCGGCGAGGCCGTCGTGCTGTGCATGGGGCTCGTCACGATTCTCGCACTCGCGATGTATCGGGGAGTGGCGTTCCACCCCGTAACCGCGTCGCTCCTCGGCTTCGCTGCGATCGCGTTCGAGCGAACGGCGGTGCGCGGGTTGCTCCGGAGCCTGCGCGTGCGTGGATACAACTTCCGCTACGCGGTCATCGTCGGTTGTGGTCGAAGCGGCGAAGTGCTCGCCGCGACCCTGCGTGGTCACCCACAGTACGGTGTGCGGTTGCTCGGCGGCTTGCGACTGCCTGGTGAGAACGGTTCGTTGCCCGCCGGCGTTCGAGATCTGACCGACGTCGGCAATCTGCGCGCGATCCTGAGCGAGTTCGCGGTCGACCAAGTGTTGCTGTGCCCTTCGCATGAGGCCAAGTCCGGCAACCTGCTCGAGGTCTTCAACCTGTGCGACCTCGCAGGTACGCCGTGTCACTATGCCCCGAGCTTCTTCAGCCTGCGTGGCGTGCATCCGTCGGTTGCGTGGTACGGCAACCTACCGGCATTCGCGTTCTCGACCGGGGACGGTTCCCCTCTGCGTCGCATGGTGAAGCGCTCGATCGACTTCTTTGCAGCGCTGATCGGCATCGTGCTTTTGTCACCCGTGCTGATCACCGTCGCGGTGCTGATCAAGCTGACGGATCGTGGCCCGGTGCTGTTCCGGCAGACTCGCGTCGGACAATTCGGTCGCCCGTTCGCGTGCCTCAAGTTCCGCAGCATGTGCATGAACGCGGAAGCGAAGTTGGCGGAACTGCGTGCGGCCAACGAGGAGGATGGTCCGACGTTCAAGATGAAGGACGATCCGCGCGTCACGAAGATCGGACGACTGCTGCGCAAGTACAGCCTCGATGAGTTGCCGCAGCTGTTCAACGTGCTGCTCGGCGACATGAGTCTCGTGGGACCGAGGCCACCGATCCCGTCCGAGGTCGAGGAATACGACTGGTGGCAGCGCCGCCGACTCTCGGTGCGACCGGGCATCACGTGCATCTGGCAAGTCTTCGGTCGCAACCGCGTGCCGTTCGAGCGTTGGATGGAGATGGACCTTCAGTACATCGACAACTGGTCGCTCACGATGGACATGAAGCTTCTGGCGCGAACCGTCGGCACCGTCGTCAAGGGCACGGGCTGCTGAGCTCATGAAGCAACTCGTCCTGCTCGCACTGCCCGGAATCTGTGCAGCACTGTTCTTCTTCCCGAGGCCGCAGAAGGCGCTTCGCTACTATTTGCTGCTCCTGCCGTTCTTGCCCGAGTTCATGGTCATCAAACTCGGTGTCTCGTTCACGGGAAGCCGCATCGCGTCGATCGTGTTCTTGCTCGCGATGCTGTACCGCTGCCCCGGCAAGCTGGTGCTGCGCATCGATCGGCTCGACATCGTGTTCGGGATCTTTCTCGCGACCTACCTCGGAGCCGTGGTTCCAGGTCCGCCGGAAGGGGGAGCCGTCTTCGCTGCCGGGTTCATCTTCGATATCGCATTGCCGTACTGGTTCGTGCGCGCGTTCGTGCGAACGACCGAGGACCTCCAGGAGTTCGTTCGAGGCTTGCTCACGCCGCTCGCGGTCATCTGCGCTTTGGCGGGGCTGCAGTCCGTGACGGGGTTCGGGCTCTTCGATTCGTTCAAGACCGGTGACGACGTCTTCGGTGTCTACGACTCCGGCATGATGCGGCTCGGCCTCGTGCGCGCGGATGTCGGGCTCACGCACTACATCATGATGGGCCTGTTCTTTGCGTCACAGCTCCCGATCGCGATCGGGCACTACATGGGGCAGGGACTCGACTTCGGCCGCATTCTCCAACGCGCGTTCTTCATCCCACTAGGTTCGTTCTTCTCCTTGAGCGGAGGGTCGTTCCTCGTCACCGGAATCGGACTGACGACGTGGGCGGCTCGGCCGTTACGCAAACTCTGGTTCTTGCTCGGTAGCCTCGTGCTGCTCGGAGTCGTCTACATCGAGTCGTTCAGCAATCGCGGAACGCTCGCGATCCTGGCCACGTTCGCGGCTACGGACGGCGATAGCGCTTGGTACCGAATTCGGCTTCCGGCAGCCGTGTTCGCCAAGATGGAAGGGCACTGGTGGACGGGGTTCGGACGTGACAAACCGAACATGGGCACGTTCAACGACATCACGAATCACTACCTCTGGTGGTTGATGCAGGGTGGTTTGCCGTGCGTTCTATCGTTCATCGGTCTGTTCGTGGTCGCCTTCTCCCGGCTGTATCGAAGTTCGCAGAGATGCGTCAGCTACTACTTGCATGCGATCAACTGGGGGCTGCTCGGTTGTTTGCTCGGACTTGCGCTCGGCATCATGTCCGTGACGTTGTTCGGCCAAATGAGGACCTATTTGTTCTTGTTCATCGCGCTGTCGGCGTGCTCGTTCGCTGCCGCGCATGAGGAGCAACGGGAGGCAAGCGAACTCGAAGAAGAACTCGCTGGCCTTGCAGACGGTGAAGGGGATGGCGACGACGCCAAGGAAGTGCTCGTGCTGGATACGGAACTCGACGTGCGGAGCTTCGGCACGCCGTCGCGATTGGAGTCACGATGACTTACGACGAACCGAGTGACCAGATCGTCGCGGTCGCTCCCACGCGTGCAGCGGCGGCGTTGTCGATCGTCATCGTCAACTGGAACACGAAGGATCTTCTGCTCGAACTGTTGGACGAGCTGTTGCCCTGGGATCAAGAGGTCGAGTGCGAGATCCTGCTCGTGGACAATGCGAGTTCCGATGGCAGTATCGAGGCCGTACGTGCCAGATACACGGGCGAGGACTCGGAAATGCTTCGCATCCTCGAGCAGAGCTCGAACCTCGGGTTCGCGGGTGGTGTGAATCGCGGCTTCGAAGCGGCGCGCGGCGAATGGGTCCTGTTACTCAACACCGATGTTCGTTGCACTCGCTCGGACATCGTGGCGCTCTGTGGTTACGGACGTCGCTGGCCCGAAGCGGGGATCATCGGACCGGATGTTCGCAACGAAGACGGCACGCCGCAGGACAGCTATTGGCGATATCCGACGCTGTGGCGGTTGTTCTGCTCGACGACGTGGCTCTACAAGGCGTTCCCGAGCGTGCCCTTCTTCAACGGCGAGCGGTACGGCGGCAAGCGCTTCACCGAAGCGACCGAAGTCGACGCGGTGAGCGGTTGCGTCTTCCTGGTACGTCGAGCCGTGCTCGAGGATTGTGAGCGGCGCGACGGGACGTTCGGGCTCGACGAGGGGTACTTCATGTACTTCGAGGAGACCGACCTCTGCCGTCGTGCGCACGACGCCGGCTGGCGTGTGCGCTTCGCTCCAGTCGCGCCATTCGTGCACTTCCTCGGCGGTTCATCGCGACTCGCACGTAAGCGCAATTTCCTAGAGTTCCGGCGTAGCTTGGTTCGCTATCACGGCAAGCACGGCGGGCCGGTGCATGCTCTCACGGCACGCGCCCTCGTCGCCCTCTCACTGACTCTACGGCTCCCGATCTGGGCATTCCGAGGACTTCGTCCAGGCTCCCGAGGCAAAGAAGCCAGAACCATGCTGTCCTTGCACCTAGCCGGCATCGCCGACATGAC
>JAGQQW010000121.1 GCA_020426005.1 Planctomycetota bacterium
TCCCGAGTCGATGGATCGCGAGAGCCGCTTCCACTTGGTCTTCGCAGCCCTCTTCGTCCTCAGCTTCGTCGCCGGCTCGACCCTCGACGAATGGGGCCCCGCATGGCGCGACCCTCAGGTCCGCCTCTCGAGCTTCGCGATCGGCCTGATCTGGCTCACCGCGTTCTTCATGCGCCGCAGCAAGTCGGTCCTCGACCAACAGAAAGTCCTCCGCGACCGCATCGAGCGCCTCGAACGCCGCCTCCGCGACGTAGAAGACGACCGCTAACCACTGCGCGAAAGGTGCCAGGGACAAAACACCGTACGTTCCTGCGTGAATCGTGCCAGGGTCGTTTCACGCACATCGGTCGTAAAGTCGCCGGGGCGCTGGCGTTGCCAAGTGCGTGAAACGACCCTGGCACGATTCACGCAGGAACGTACGGTGTTTTGTCCCTGGCACCTTTTGCGCAGGAGTCGTTGCGAGGGTCCGTGGTGGCTTGGTGCTAGGCTGCGGACATGGGGGTATCGATGGACCTGGCGGAACGCGCGTTGCTCGAGCGCTTTTTCTCACGAGTCGAGCCACGGGAGCATGGCGATATCTACGTCGTGCGGGCGCTGCCACAAGAGCTGAGGGCGACGCTCAACGGCCTGTACTCGCGTAGTCGGCACTCGATGCGCCGCACCTTCCTCGATCGACTGCGGCAGGGGCTCGAATCGCAGGGGCGCACCATCGAGGACTTCGTCGCCGAACTCGAGACGAAGGGGGAAGGCGCCGAAGACTTGCTCGCTGGCGTCCTCGTCGAAAAGGCTGGCAAGTTCCTGCGCACCTATGCAATCGATCACGGGCACAACTCCTTGCGCGAAGGCGCCGTCGTGCAGCTCGCGGTCGAGAACGTGTCGCAACTCTTCACGCGCTTCGTGCAGCGTGAGCGTCGCGCGAGTTTCGAGGAAAGTAGCACGCGCTACATTTCGTTCGCACGCGAGGGACACTGGCGCGACCCCGACGTCGTTGCTGCGGGTGAGCCGTGGACGACGCTCTACGACGAAGCGATCGACCAGAGCTTCGCGTTCTACCAGGAGTCGATCACGTCGTTGCGTGACCATCTGCTCACCACGCGCCCCTGTCCCGAAGGGCAGGACTCCAAAGCATGGGAGCGCGCCGCCCGCGCCGAGGCATTCGATGCGGCTCGCTACCTGCTGACGCCCGCGATCCACACCAAGTGGGGGATGATCGCGGACGCGCGCACGATCGCGGACACGATCACGAACCTCGCATCGCACGAACTCGCAGAGTTCCGCACTCTCGGGGAACGTCTTCGCGAAGAGGCCGAGCGAGAGTTCCCGACGCTGCTCGCGCACGCGCGCCGCAACGACTATCTCTCGTCGACGCCAGAGACCCTTCGCGCGCTCGCCGAGTCGCTCGCGACGGGGAACGTGGCGGAGGTTCGCAACGGCAAGAAGCCGGCAATCGACGGGGCGGCATCGACAGACGCGCCGCATGCGGACGAAAACGACTGCGTCCCGCCACACACGGTCCCGAGCGATCGCGCGGGCAGCAACGTCCGTCCGACCGGCCCTGCCGACATCCATGTCCGACTCCTCTCGTCTCCGGACGAACTCGAAATCCGCCTCCTCGCGAGCCTCGTCTTCGAACACACCGACAGTTCCGCAACCGAGCTCATGGCGTCGATCCGCGAACTCGACGGCGATGCACGCGAAGCGCTCTTCGCGCGCGCCCTCGAACACCGCGGCCCGCGCGACGCCATGCCCGAAGGGTTCGAAGGCGCCGGCCTCTTCGACTTCGAGGCTCTCGTCGACTTCGGCGCCTATCGGGACATCGGTCGCCATCGAAAGGGCTTCCAGCAGCAGCAAACGCTCACGACGAACCACGGCTACGTCGTGCCGAAGCTCTTCGAGGAAGCGGATCTCGCGGATCGCTACCGCAGCGTGCTCGAACACGCTGGCGACTGTGCGCGGCGCATCGGCGAGCGCTTCCCGCTCGCCGCGCAATACGTCATCCCCTTCGCGTATCTGCAGCGCGTGCGCTTGCAGTTCGATGCGCGGCAGATGGCGTACTTCTGCGAGTTGCGCTCGGCGCCCGAGGGTCACTTCTCGTATCGCGATGTCGCCATCCGCATGGCGGAGGCGCTCGAAGCCAAGGCCCCGCGATACGCACGATGGTTGCGCGTCTGCAAGGAGCATGTCTTCCTCGGTCGAATCACGGCCGAAACCGAGCGCGATGCGAGGCGCGCTTCGCGAGAAGCTCGCGCCGAGAGTCAGGGATACGAACTCTGAGTCATCGGCGCAGTGGGCGCGAGTCCAAGTCTGCGAGCGTGGTCCGGTGTCGTACGTCAGGACTTCGTCGTCTTTGTCGCCACGTCGCGGCGCCTCTCGGAAGGCGCACGGATGCAGACAATCGGGTGATCTGGTCAGCAGTTCAACGCAGTGACGGCGTTGATCCGCCGCCAACGATGCAACGAACTCCTGACGGTGGACACCAGAAGCTCGGCCGCGAAGCCGGGTGCCCGCGCGATGGTCGACCGCGTAAGAACGAATCCTTCAGAGTTCCCGCACCTTCAGCACGAGTCGCGTCCGCGTTTCGCGCCCACCGACACGAAGCTTCGGCCCTTCGCCCAGGACGAAGTCGTCCCCTCGGCGCACGCGGAGTGTTCGCGAGAACGACACGTCACTCGTCGTCGGAAAGTCGATCGCACCCAGTCCTTCTGCAGGAGCGCCCGCATGGCGCGTATTGGATAGCTCCCGACTCAACACGAACAGGTCGACAAGGCACTCGTCACCATACTCACGCACGCTGCTCGCGATTTGCATGCCGGTGAAGTAGCTCGAGATGATCGGGTCGGAGATCGAGGACTTCTCTGCGATCTCCACGTTGTAGTCACGCACGTAGTCCTGCACACGACCATCACACGCGATCGCGATCTTGCCGGCGAGCGACGTCGCACGTAGCGGCTCACCGATCGTGCGGTAGGCGCCGTTTCCGTCATCGACCTCACGCCGCAACTCGATCGCGAAACTCTTGGTGACGGGTCCGAGCCACGACGTCAGAAACCGCGTCATCAGATCGAGCTTGTCCTCGGACGCCCGCATCACGAGCATGCCGTTGGTGAGGGACAGATAACCGTTGTCGTCCTCGTCGATCCTCGAGATCGAGTTGAGCACGTCGATGATGCCCTCGAAGTCGGCCTCTTCGCGGCCGAGAACGATCGTCGGCGCTGCAACATCATCGTTTTCCGAATAGATCGCCAGGTGACGGAGCGCTCCCGTAGAGAGCATGCGGGTCGGGACGAGACGCACGTTCGACCGCGGTTCGGCAACCGGATCCATCCGCTCGACGACGAACAACACATCGAGACCACCGATCCGCGTGTGGAATCCCTCCCGTCCGCGACAAACGACTTCGAAGGTGCTGTTCGCTTGCCGCAATGTCGCGAGTTCTACGGTCGCGTTGACCGGCGACAGGCTCTTCGTGTCGAGGTCTTCGAGCGATCGATCCACACCGATACCGCTCAACACGAAGCCTTGCTGCAGAGGATCGACGCCAATCCGCAACCAGACGTCGGTGCCGGTTACGAAGTCCCGGACCTTCGGATCGCGGATCGATGCGTCGTTGGCGACTTCACAGTCGAGATCGGGCTGATAGTTGGCTTGACTGAGCAGCGAGAAGCGAATCGGATCGTTCGCGCGACACCGCGTCCGAGAATCGAGGATGACCTGCCCGGAGGCACCGGTCGCGATCTCGCGCAACAAGTCGGCCGTCATCGGCTTCGTCAACGTGTCCGAGATCTTGCGTCCGTCGCCATTCCAAGCGACGCAACGCACTTCGAACCACGGTCGCGCCGTCTGTCGCAAGGCACGCAGGAAGAGCTCGACATCATCGAGTACTTTGGAGTCGTTGGCGACGACCAATCGCTCATCGCGGATCTCCATGAACGAACCTTCTTGATCCCAGGAGCGCGAATGCACGAGTGTCCGTATCAAGTCGATGATCTGATCCGCCTCAATCCTGTCTGCATCGTCCGAGTAAGCGAACAGATCGGTCGTACCGATGAGATTGAGAAGCGACGTGCGCGCGTCCCCGTTGCGATTTGGGTCGTGAATCGGCGGCGGGTGCATGCGCTGCACACCCTGCGTCAGGTCATCGATCGCCAAGATGCGGAGTTCTTTGCCATCGCGCACACGAAGGCTCTTGTCGTTGGGAGTCGCAGGGTCGTCCGTGCGCAATTGAATGGACTGCGTCGCTGGCGAAGTCCCTGAAGGCGCACTCAGCACGCCGATCAGGGCTCCGAGTGGACAGAACCAGAGCAGGAAGGGATGGGATCCCATGTCGTTCTCCTGTGGAAGGGTCGTAGGGGCGCGGCTCAGTCAGTTCGTACGTTGTCGAACTCGTCCGCAAAGAAGAGATCTTGGAGCGCGCGCCGATCGGCGTTCCGTCGCAGCGAGGCCAGACGAAGGGCCGCGCGCCCCGCGAGTCGAGACCGCACGTGCGAAGGCAGCCGTGCGACGAACTCCATCGCGAGATGCTCGGCACGGTCCGCATGGCGCGCCATCGCGAGCGCTGCATCCAGCGCGGCATCGAGACAACGCGAGTCCGCAGTCAGGCAAGCCGCGCTCGCATACGTCAGCAGAGACCGCACATCGAGCTCACGCAGTGTCTTGGGGCTACAACGCACGCCGAGCGCACCCGCGAGTTCGGTCCTTCGATGCATCGGGAGTCGTTCGACACGGTCGCGAACCAACGGGCGAAGATCGGCAACGACGACCGCGCGCTCCGCATCGCGCGTCGCGAGCACGAAGTCGACCCATTGCGGATCACGATTCTGGCGACGATCGTGCGGCTGGAAGACTGCACGGTTCCGCACGTACCACCGCAAGGCCGCAGTGCGGAACTCGAAGTCGAACGCGGCGCGCACGCCTCGAACGTCGACGACTTCGGTGTCACGACTCCTCGGTGCCAGGTCGACGACGGCAGCTGTCTTCGGCGCCAGCGACGTCGCTTGATCGAATACCTGTCTCGCGCGCGCCAGCACGGCGCTGCTCGACAAGCCTACGACGTACTCGCCAGCGAACGCTCGTAGCCAGTCTGCTCGACGCGGTTCGACGCGGCGCTCGCGACGGCGAAAGTCATTCGGCAACTCGATGGATGCCAGTGCGCGCACACCAGCTGTCTCGGCGTGTTCGACCGCCCCCGAGTTTCGAGACGCGACGAGCCTCGCCGGATCGACGACCGCGCTGCCCTGTGGCGTCGTGCCATCGACAGGGTGCGTGGCACCCGCGTCGAGAGCGTGCTCGCGACCTTCTCCGTTCGCTCGGCCGATGAACGGCGCATTCCCCGTCGTGTGATCGGAGTCCGATCCGAGACTCAGGTAGAAAGCGCCCCCGACCAGCGAAGCTGCGACGAGACTGGCTGCGACACGAAGCAGTCGGTTGCGTCTGTCGTGCGATACGCCGACGCTCTGCGATCTCGACGTCTGCGGATCGGTCTCCGAGAACTCGACGACACGACCGCCACCGCTCGACTCCTTCAAGAACCCGAGCAGCCGATCGGCGACGCCCTCTTCGATCTCGGTCGACGTTCTCGACGCGAGCACCGCATCGATGCGTCGCTGTTTCGCGAGCACCTGAGCGCAACGTGGACACGACTCGAGGTGATCGGCGAGTTCGACCGCGACCTGCGAGCCAACTGCCGCATCGTGGTGATCCGCATCCAAGAACATCGCGACGACGGCATCGCTCCGTGGGCAATCCATACTCATCGCTCGTCCCCCAACTGATCCTCGAGCCGGTCGCGCAACTTGCGCCTGGCCTTGAGAACGGATTGGCGCACGGCACCTGCGTTGGAGCCGAGGACGGTCGCGATTTCGTCGTAGCTGAAGCCTTCGACGGCGCGCAGGTGCAGCGCCGCGCGTTGGCCGTGCGGTAGGCGCTCCATCGCTTCTTCGACGCGGTCGACGAGTTCGCGCGTCGTCACGCGGTGGAGTGGATCCTCATCGAGGCGATCCGGGAGATCGACGAGGTCCTCGGCGAGGTCGGTCTGCCCAGGTAACGGGCGAGCGGGGTCGAGCCGGCGTGGCTCCGTCGCGAGCCGATACAAGATGCGCACGATCCACGCGCGAAAGCTGCATTCGAAGCGAAACGTCGTGACGCCGCGATGTGCGCGAATGAGCGCTTCTTGCAGGAGCTCTTCACCCCCGACCCGAGCAGGGCTGATCCGGCGCGAGAGTGCCAGGAGGCCACCGAGCAGGGGACGAACCAGGCGATCGAAGGCTTGCGCGTCCCCGCGCCGCGCGGCCTCGAGATCCGGCGATGCCGGGTAGGGACGAGCTGCCACCCTTGATCCTCGCCAGTGCGTCGTTGTGCGGTTCGGGGCCACGGGAGGTAAGACCCGTGGAGCGACCTCACCGTTACCCGCAGGCTCGTCCATTCCACGAGTTTGACGTAGATCACCGCGTTTTGTCGCCCCCCGACGACCATCTCGAGGCGTTTCCAGGCTCGCAGCGTGTAGGCTCGGGCTCGCGATGGACTACCGAGTCAAGCTACCGGCGTTTTCGGGACCGTTGGATCTCTTGCTCCACCTCGTCAAGCGACACGAGGTCGATATCCACGAGATCCAGATCTCGGACATCTTGGCGAGCTTCCTCGTGCACCTGAAAGCGCTCGAGACCCTCGAACTCGGCGACATCGGTGACTTCGTCGTGATGGCCTCGACGTTGATGGAGATCAAGTCCAAGGAACTCCTCCCACGGGAGAACGTGGACCTCCGCGAAGAGCTCGATCCGCGCGACGAGCTCATCCAGCAGTTGCTCGAGTACCGCCGCTACCGCGAACTCACGCGCAAACTCGAACGCTACGGCCAGTTGCGCGAGCGCGTCGCCTCCCGCGGGAGCTACGGGGCAGACGAGGCCGCGATCCGGCAGCTCGCTCGCGAGGACTACGAACGCGAGATCGAAGAGTCGCTCGACCTCGAGGATCTGGACGCGTGGTTCTTGCTCAAGGCCTACGCGAAGCTGCTCGAGGAGACCGACTTCGGGAAGACGTATTCGGTCGAAGTCGACAAGAAGCCACTCGGTGTCTACATCGACGAACTCGCCGGCCGCCTGCTCGAGCGCGGTCTCGGCGTCGAAGTGCCGTTTCGCGACGCCTTCGATCTGAGCCTCGGCAAGATGGAGGTCATCGGCAACTTCATGGCGCTCCTCGAGCTGATGAAGCAGGGTCGCCTATCCGCGAGGCAAGATCAGACTTGCGGTGAGATCTACCTCGTCTTGACGAGTGAGAAGCCGATCCACGACGAAGAGCCGACGACCGAGAGCGCGGGCACGACCAACGCCATCGACGCTAGCGCCATTGACGCCGACGCCACGCGCGGGGGCGCCGAAGCGAACGCAGAAGCCTGAGCGACGCGGAGCAACTACGCGCTTCCGATGCGCAGTCTCAGGATCGGCACTTCGGGCGGCGCTCCGATGCGCAGCGGCAAGAACGTGACGCCGATCCCGCGCCCGACGTAGAGCTGCGAACCCGCGACTTCGTGCCGGCCTTCGATCCAGTCGAACCGGCTGTGATGCAGCGGCACGATGTTGCCGAAACGCACTTGTCCGCCGTGCGTGTGTCCCGAGAGCGTGAGGTCGACGTCGACGGCAGCGGCCTCGAAGAAGAAGTCCGGATGGTGCGCGAGCAGGACGACAGGCTCGTCCTCGACCCCTGCAAGTGCGGCTTCGAGGTCGGGAGTCCCCTCGGTCAAGTCATCGACACCGGCAATCCAAAGACCGGCACCGGCGTGCTCGATGCGTTGCCCCCGGTTGTTGAGCACCGTGACTCCGTGCTCGGTCAGCCAAGACTCCCAGAGACCGATGTCCGTTCCAAAGAAGTGATCGTGATTGCCGGGGACGGCAAAGATGCCGAGCGGTGGGGCGAGTTCGGCGAGCGCATCCTTGTAGAGCAGGATCTCACGTTCGCGCGTGTTGATCAGGTCGCCGCCGAAGCAGACGACGTCGGGCTCTTCGGCTTGGATTCGTCGGAAGAGTTCGACGAGTTCGTCTGCGTCGAGGAAGCTCCCGGCGTGGAGGTCGGACAAGAACGCGATCTCGAGCCCGTCGAGTCCTCGATGTCCGCGCGAGAGGTGCACGTCGACATGATGGATCTGCACACGCGGGCAGAAGGCTCGATGCAGCCATCGCCCAGGAGGAAGCGCATCGAGTGCTCGGTTGACCGCGGCGGTCGAGCGCGCGAGGAAACGGCGCAGGGGAGTGCGCTTGCCAGACAGGGGGCCGCTCGGTCGCGGGGCGCGAGGTCGTTGCTCTGGAAGTCGGTGCACGCCACTCGGAGTGGTCACGACTCCTGATTCTGACCCTGTAGGCGCGGCGAGGATCTCCTCGCTAGTCGCTCCCCGCGCGGTGGCCTCCGGACCGGCAACCGCATTCGATTCTCCCGACTTGCAAGCGCCGTCTTCGTTCGCCGGAGTCACATCAACAGTCGTGCGCCGAGCCAAGTCCGCATCTGCGCGTGTCGAGTCGTCGAGGTCGACGGACATCGTCGAACGTGCATGTTTGTTAGTGGCGTGCGTCATCGTCCGGGCACCATCAGGATATCCGTCTGTCGTGGCAGTTCACTTCCCGTACCCGCAGGTGATTACCAGCACAGCCTGTGCAGTGGTCGCACTCGCGGATCGAGCACGCGGTCCTATGAGTTCGCACTTTGCAGTTCGTGCCGCCTGCCTACTTCGCATTCATTTTTGCGGAGCCGCCGCACGGTCGAACACGTCGAACGACCGATCACCGCGGCACGGTTTTCCGTGCTCGATGACGGCGCGGTGAATGTCGCGCGCACGCGTCGCGAGTTTGCCCGACGCGAAGATCGCGATGCGTCCTTCGGCGTAGGTCTCGAGTTTTGCGCGCTTGGCATTGCCGCTTCCGAACACGCCCGAGAACTCGCTCGCATCCGCTTCGGCGTCCCACATCGTGACCCATGCGACGGACGCGTTCTCACCCTGGCCGAAGACGTAGAGGCGATCGCCGGCCCAGCCGTCGCTCGCTCGCGGTGACCAATAGACGGACGTGCCGATTCGCTTGTCGAGGACTTTCGCGATCGCGCGCTGTAGTAGTGGCGTTGCGGCGATTCCGCACCCGAACTCACCGAGCGTGTTGACATCGGTCAGCTCGCTCTGCGCGAGTGCGGACAAGGCGTGCAGCAGCGCGTCTTCGCCTTTGAGGGTGACGGGTTCGTCGCGGTCGGAAGACCAGTATTTGTCGGGATGCAGGATCTGCTCACTCGAGGCGGGGAGGTCACGGAAGACGCTCTCGATACGCTTCGACGTGCCGCTCGAAATCGTCGGTAGGAGGCTGCTCGCGCCGTTCTTGCTCTGCGCATAGAAGTTTCTTCCGAGCAGCCCGCTCGCGAGCATCGTGCTGAAGAAGCGCGGCGCGCGCGTGCTCGCGTCGTTGCGTGCGCGTTCCCACGACTGGAGACCGAGACGTTCGGGCATGGTCCAGCCATCCCGCTTGGTCACGGCCCATTCGCTCATCGTCAAGAGCGCTGCACCGTCGCGCAACGCCGCGAGCACGAAGCGCTCGTCGAACGTTTTCGCACGTTCCATCCGAGCATCGATGTCGTAGCGCTCGGTATCGATCGCGCGGCCGATCGCCTGAGCAGCGAGGAGCTTGGCCACGTAACGACCGAGCTTCTTCGTCTCCTCGGGGATCGCGACACTCGCAGTCTTGGAGTCGTATCCGATGCTGAGCATCTGCGCTTGGACCTGCCCGAACTTGCGCTTCGCATCGAGTTTCGCAGGCAAGAGACCGAGCGCGGCGAACGACGTCGCGTCCAACTCGATCCGCGGCCAAGACCCGACGAGGGTCGGTGCGAGATCCCGCGACTTGGCGAGGCGAAACGCGAGTTGCTTGCCGGGTCCGATGCCGCGCACTTCGCGCACCTCGTGCACGGTCTCGACGAAGGCTTCGAGCGCCGTCTGCTCGAGCAGATCCTGAGCACACGTAGCCTCACCAGCACCAACCAAAGCCAGGAGAGAAGCGAACCCCCTCCGCAGCACGACTCGACGATCATCCATATCGAGCCCTTCGACGCGCCCTCACCGACGACTTGAGCGCGCACCTGCGTGAAAGGTGCCAGGGACAAAACCCCGTACTTTCCCGCGTGAAACGTGCCAGGGACACTTCGCGCACTTGGGCACGGCAGCTTCCATCGGGGCTTGCGCCCGATCTGCGCGAAGTGTCCCTGGCACGTTTCACGCGGGAAAGTACGGGGTTTTGTCCCTGGCACCTTTCGCGCAGGTCAGCGATTGACTTCGATCGTGACCTCGTTGCTCGCGCTGACGAGGGTGTTGCCGGTGAAGGTCACGAAGGCGTGGTGCAGTCGCACGCCAAGGAGCACGCTCGAGAGTTGGCGCGGCAGCACGAAGTCGGTTTCGGCGCGTCCTTTCGCATCGAGGACGCCCGAGCTCTTGGGGATGAAGAGGGAGTTGGGGAACGCTGCGGTGAACTCGAGATAGAAATCGAAGCTCAGCGGGATGTTCACGCTGCCGATCTGGAGTGGGCCGGTTCCCGTAACCGAACCGAGCACGAGATACGGCTGACCTGCTCGCGCTGGCGCATCGAGGAGCAGGCGCTGAGACCCGCCGAACTGTGCGTGGATACCGTGACCACACGCGACGAGCGCTTTGCCATAGTCGCTGAGGTCGTAGTAGAAGACCGCGCCCATCTGGTTGGGATAGTTGAAGCCGTCGTCGTCCCACGAAGGCGCGCCGACCAGCACGCCGTGCGTCGTGAGGGCAACGGCCGTGCCGAACTTGGAGTATGTGTACGGATCCGGGTACCCGAACTGCGCAATCCGCGACCACCCCGAAGCGCCCTTCTCGTAGACCTCGACATCACCGTCCCGCCCCACGGCGAGGCGTGAACCCGCGAGATCGAACGACACCGCACTGCGGTTCGTGATGAAGCCGACTTCCGACCACGAGGTCCCCGACCGCGCCATTTCGATCATGCCGGCCAGGGTGCCGACCACGAGTCGATTGCCATCCGCTTCGAGCTTGCCGCCGAACGCTTGCCCAGCGACCTGCGTCTTCGCCGTCAAGCGCTGCGTTTGCGACCACGTCGAGCCGACCTTGTCGAAGACGTACAACGCGCCGCGAATCCCATTCTCGCCGGGTGCACCGACGATCACTCGGTTGCCGTCGGTCGTGACCGCAGTCCCAAAGTAGTCGTAGGGCGCGGACGTGACGCTGGGTGTGAGCGTGCCGTCGAGGGTCCAGGTGTTCGCGCGGCGATAGACGTAGACGACGCCTCGATTGCCGTTCTCGAGTGGGGCACCGACAGCGATCGTCATCCCGTCGCTCGAGATCGCGAGCGAGGATCCGAAAGACGACATCGCTGAGCGTGTCGGGTTCCGCAGCGTGACGACCGATGTCCAGGTCGAGCCGCTGAGTTCGGCGATCGTGATCGTGCCCGCCAGGGAGCGCTCTGACGGGTCCGACGAGACCGCGACGTTGCCTCGGAGAGCGACGTAACGCCCGTTGGCAACAGGGTTCGGGCTGGCCGACGACAGGAACCCGACGCGTTCCCAGTAGTCGCTCGGACGTCGCGCGTGGATCGGGGCATTGAAGCCCCAGGCGTGCCCGAATACCGCGACGTCGCCGTCCGCCGCCAGCGTCACGCCGACGCCTTCGTTGTGGAATCCGATGTGCGTCGATGAAGGGGGGCATTGAGCGATCCCGGACGCGGCGGTCAGGATCAGACAAGGCATGAGTGCCGAAGGAAGGGTGAAGGCGAGCCTCGAGCTGCCGAGAGTGTGTTTCTGTCTTGTCATGGGTGTCTCCGTGCACGTGATTCTGCCAGAGACATGCCGTGGAGGCTCCGACGGTGACGGTCTTCACGCAGCCTCGGCCCCTGGCGGCGGGCCGAACCAAATCCACGGCGAACACTCGACGAGCACCTCGAAGACTGAAGTCACGTCAGTCACGTCGACGGCGAGGCTCGCATGAGGAGCCCGGGTTCATGCCCAGTGATGCGGCCTGGCTTCCGCAGGCCGGGTGCCAGCGAGAGTTCGTCAGCAAGACGACGAACGATTCTGAATTCGCTTCAGGAGTTCCGTAACGACAAATCAGACAATCGAAACAAGTGCATCGTAAGTGTGGGGTTCTCGTTCGCGCTTCCGACGCCCCCCCGGAAGCGCACTTTGCACGCCTTCGGGACCTTCATGTTCAGAACTCCGTCCTGCCTCCGGCATGCCGTGTGCGGTTCGCTCGGCATCGCCATCCTCTCTTCCGTCGCGTACGCACAAACCCCCCGCGAAGCCTGGCAGTCGTTCACGAAGGACCACGGTCCGAACTGGACCGTCGACTGGAACCCAGCCACCGAAACACCCCGGGCGATCTACGGTCCGGGTCTCGAGATCGCAGGTTCTGCCTCGACACTCGCCGAAGCGCGACGTCGCGCCAACCGCACGCTCGCGGACCACGCTGCGCTGCTCGGCCGTGGCGCGTCGACGTTCGTGGAAGCCAGCGCGGCGAAGATGGGGCACGTCTGGGCCTTCGTCTATCGACAAGAGTTCTCCGGTCTCGAAGTCATCGGTGGTCGCGCCGACGTGCGCGTGCACGAGACGGGCGGCATCTCGATGTTCGGCTCGACCGCGTTCGCGCTGACGGCGGACTTCGACGTGCAGCCTGCGATCACCAAGAGCACAGCGCGCATCGCTGCCTACAACGCACATGGCGGCAAAGCACCGGTCGCGCCAGTTGCCGTCGACGAAGTGCGCCTGGTCGTTTGGGGTGACGTGTTCGCCGCTGCCAAGAGCGAACCACACCTCGCGTGGGAAGTGCACGTCGAGGCCAGCACGAAGATCACCGGTCGCAGTTACGTCGATGCCAAGACCGGCGTCGAGTTGCGCTACGAAAGCGACTATCACGAGTGCGGACTCGCCTGTTCGCACGCATCGCACTCACCGATCGGCATCTCGGTCGCAAGTGCGGCCCCACAGCCGAATCCGTTCGGCTTCGCTCCAGTCACCGGCAAAGTCGTCGCGTGGACCAACACAGGGCTGCGCCCGACCGATCCGCTCACGCTCGTGCCGATGGAGAACATCCGCGTGCAAGTCATCGGCGGTAACACCGGCTACACGGATGCCAACGGAGATTTCAACATCGCGCACACCGGCACGACAGCCGTGCAAGTCGATGTGCAATTCGTCGGTACGCACGTTCGCGCCGTCAATCCGCAGCGCGGCACGCGCATGAGCACGCAAGTGACCGCGACGCCGGGCACACCCGTGACGATCACGATCTACTCGGCGAGTGCGATCGAAGACGATCGTGCACAGTCGACCGGGTATTGGTGCGCCGACGATGTCAATACTTGGTTGACCAGTGTCATCGGCACACTGCCGACTCTGATCGACGGCGTGACCGTCAACACGAGCCTGCCGCAGTCGTGCAATGCGTTCTTCCGCTCCAACGACAACTCGATCAACTTTTACAACTTGGCTGGCTCGTGCAACATGACGTGTTACACGACCGTCGTATATCACGAATGGGGTCACGCGATCGACAACGCTTACGGCGGCATTTCACAAACCGACGGCCTGAGTGAAGGCTGGGGCGACCTCGTCGCCACGTATCGCACGGGGCAGCCGATCGTCGGCGACGCTTTCTTCCTGAGCGGCGGCAGCATTCGTACGGCGCTCAATACGTTCACGTATCCGGCAGGCGGTGAAGTGCACCAACAAGGTCAGACGTGGATGGGCTTTGCATGGGACGTTCGCGAGAACCTGCGCAACCGGAAAGGAAGTGCAGGTGTGACCATTGCCGAGAAGATCGTGTTGTCCACGCTCGCGGGAAATGCGCGCAATCAACCGGACGCTGTGCGCGAAGTCTTCCTCGCGGATGACGACGACAACAACCTCGACAATGGCACGCCCAACTACCTCGACCTCGAGGCGGCTGCCAAGAAGCGTGCGCTTCCGTATCCGCAAAAGAAGTACACCGACCCGGGAAGCTACACGACCTATGGGACGGGCTGCCTCGGAACGGGCTCGGTGCCGACGACGTGCGCTTCGCTCAACACGAACGGCTCGTTGCTCGGATCGCAGGGATATCCTGGGGTTCGCTACATGCTCGAGGTAACTGCTGGCGCGGCATTGCAGGTGCAAGGCTTCTCGATTCTGCAAGCGTCGCGCACGAGCGGCAACGTCACCGTGCCGACCTATCTCTATAGTGCCAACGCGTCGGGTCAGCCCGATCAAGTGCTCGCGACCGGCTCGATGACGGTCGGCTCCGCATCCGGACTGTACGACACGCGCCTCAATCAGGTCGTGTCGATCGCTTCGGGTCAGAAGTTCTTCATCGGCTTCCAGAACGCCAACCCGACGATCACGGTGGGCACGCTCAGCTCTGGAACGATCGTCCCGTACTGGCGCAACAACGGCACGGGGAACTCGTGGGTGCAGTTCACGACCCGTCCTTGGGCATATCAAATCCTCTGCGCGACGACGGGCGGCGCGGTGCCGGCGCTCTCGCACAGCGGTTCGCCGGTGGTCGGTGTGTCGTTCTCCGTCGACCTCGCTGCGGCCGCGACGAGCGTGCCCGCGGTCCTCGTCCTCGGAGCGTCCAACACGTCGTGGAACAGCATCACGCTTCCGCTCGACCTGACCGCCGCCGGAGCCAAGGGCTGCAGTTTGGTCGCGTCTGCCGACTTCATGCTGCCTCTGCTCACGTCGACGAGCGGCGCGGCCGTGATCACGATCAACGTGCCGAACGACCCGACGCTCTACAAAGCGCAGTTCTACAACCAGTTCATCGTCGCGGACCCGAAAGCCAACTCCCTCGGCTTCGCGTTCTCGAACGGCGGCGCGGCGACGCTGGGCAAGCAGTAGAAGCGGAGCGACGCAGGGTCGCTCGATACGACTCGTAGCGAGTCGTTGCAGAGGTGCGATCGTGGTGACACCACGATCGCACCTGTCGTTTCATCCCTTCTATGGCCGCATCGCACGGACCATCTTGTCCAGGTCGCGCAGGACCCGTGCCGAGAAGCCGCGGTCGTGAACCCAACGGATCGTGCCGTCAGGGGAGACAAGCACGATGCGCCCATTCCTCGGATTGCGGTTGCCGAAGAAGTCGACGACGCGCGCAGCGTTGTCGCCGTAGAGCGTGATGACACTGCCCCAGTCCTCTTCGGGGATGCCGCGGCGCATGCCGCCGTCGATCGTCCCGCGCAGGAGACCGGGGACGAAACCCGCAACGGTCGGCACTTCGCGAATCGCAGCCGGGGTCTCGAGCTCGAGCAGTCCGATCAGCCAACGGTCGATGTCGAACTGTGCCTCCTGCTCGGTCGCGACGATCGCGACGAGCGGTTTGCCGGCGAAGTCCTCCGGAAGTCGGACCTGTTGGCCGTCCAGGCTCTCGGCGACGACGGTCGGAAAGCGCCGTCCGATCGGATCGGCGACGCCATCGTGCAGCGACGTGCACGATGGCAGTGCGACGGCGAACGCAAGCACCGCAACGCCGCAGGCAAGGGCCCAAGAACTCATCGGAGACATGCGCATCATTCGGGTAGATGGCGCAGGCCTGTCCGCGACACAAGCGTCACACAATCTCGAAAATGCTACGAGATCGCGCGCTCGGACTGCGCACGCACGCCCCGCGAGCAGCGCATGACCTAGTGTCCCCCGTCAGGAGTTCGTTGCATTTGTCGGTGCGGATCGACGCCCCTCGCTGCGTTGCACTCCCTCGCCAGATCACCCGATCTGCCTGCGTCCGTGCGCCTTACGAGA
>JAGQQW010000122.1 GCA_020426005.1 Planctomycetota bacterium
CGAAGTCATGGTGCTGATGGTCGGCGCGGGGATCGACTCCCAGATCGTCGAAAGGGCCCACTCGAAACGGCGTGGAAGCACGTTCGGCAAGCTGGCCTACATCGGGCCGATCGCACGCAGTCTCGTCTCCTATCACAAGATCGATCACTGGTTCGTGCTCGAGGATGGGTCGCGCCACGGACCATTCGCTCAGGTCGTCGTGGCGAACATCGCTGGATATGGCGGGTTTTGGCGAATGCCCGGCGACGTGCGATACGACGACGGGTTGTTCGACGTCTACGGGTTCCGAGCGAGTGGCGCGATGGGGTTGCTACGCCATGGAGTGCGCGGCGCGCTCAAGAAGCTCGAAGAGGGTTCGGACCTCGTCCACTTCCAAGCAAGCAGAGTGCGCATCGAAGCGTCGGATCCGAGTCCGGTGCAGTGCGACGGTGACCCTGCCGGCTCTTGCCCAATCGAGATTCGCTCGGTGCCCCGAGCGCTCACACTCGTCATCGACGAGCGAACGTATTCGCGGAGCGACTGATCCATGAAGACGCGTCCACTCGGCAACACGGGCTACGACGTTTCGGTGCTCTCGTTCGGCGCTGCACCGCTCGGTGGCGCGTACGGCAGCGTCGACATCGAGGATGCGACTCGCGCGGTGGCGTTCGCGATCGATCGTGGCATCAACTTCTTCGACTGTTCTCCCTACTACGGAGAGACGCTCGCAGAAGAGCGGTTGGGCAAGGCACTCGAAGGGCGACGCGACGAAGTCGTCCTCATGACCAAATGTGGTCGATATCGAGAGCACGAGTTCGACTTCTCGTCCCAGCGAGTGAACGCGAGCATCGACGAATCGTTACGCAGGCTTCGAACAGATCATCTCGATGTCTTCCTCGCGCACGATGTCGAATTCGGCGATGTCGAGCAGGTCGTCAGTGAAACGATCCCTGCCTTGCGAGAACTCGTGAGATCAGGCAAGACTCGCGCGATCGGGATCTCGGGCTTGCCCGTGACGCATCTTCGGACCATTGCCGAACGCGCACCCGTCGATGTCGTCCTGACGTACTGCCGTGCCAACCTCCTGGACCACGGCGCGATACGGATACTGACACCCTACTGCCGTGAACACGGGATCGGCTTGATCAACGCGTCGCCGCTGCACATGGGAATCCTGCGCGGTCGAAGTGCTCCCGATTGGCACCCCGCGCCGCCCTCGATCCACCGGGTCGCGCCGAGGCTCGATGCGATCTGCAAGGAGCACGGAACACGTCTCAGCACGGTCGCACTCGCGTACGCCGTCGGACTGAGCGGTGTGGACACGACACTGTGCGGCATGATGACAGTCGACGAGGTCGATTCGAACTTGGCCGCGATCCAGAGCGAGCCGTCACCCGAGCTGTTGGCTGCGCTGCAACACGAGATCGGTGACCTGGCCGACGCAACATGGCTGCAAGGACGTCCCGAGAACTCGCTCGGTGTGGGCGAAGCCAAGTATCTGCCGCCGAGCGCATGAGTGCCTCGTGAAGCGCGGACCCGGGAGCTTCTATCGTCGCGCAAAGTCGATCCAGCTTCTCGTGACTCGCGATCGAACCGACATCGTGCGGTTCCTACGTTCGAAACGCATCGAGCTTTCGATGCGCCAGCGGCTCGCACTCGTTCGTCGCTTGACGCGTGTCACCAATGCGGTTCGCGGGTATCACACGCTGGGCGAAATCCTCGCGATCACGACCGAGATCCTCGAACGCGAACGACCGGTGGTCGTCGAAGCCGGCGTGGGCCCCGGTAGCAGCACGGTCAAACTCTCGATCGCGACCGCACTCGCGGGTGGTCGTCTCTTTGCGTTCGACACGTTTCGAGGAATTCCGGACAACGACGAGGTGCATACCCATCTCGGAGGACCGCTCGGCGGACGACAGCTCGTGTTTCGCAAAGGGGCGTTTCGAGCGACATTGCCGAGAGTGCAGCGAGCAATCGATCAATGGGGCGAACCCGGTCTCACCAGGCTGATCAAGGGTCACGTCGAAGAGACGCTACCGAAGCTCGACGCGCACGTGGACGTCGCGATCCTCGATTTGGACCTGATCGCTTCGACCCGCGCCGCGATCCGCGCCCTTTGGCCGAAACTCGTACCGGGCGGCGTGCTCCTTTCGATCGACGGTCAGCTTCGCGCGACGCACGAGCTCCTCGCCGACAAGTCGTTCTGGCAAGACGACTTGGGGTGCGATCCGCCCGAGATCCGCGGCTTGTGGCGAGACAAGTTGCTGCGGATCGGGAAACCCGATTCGGCGTCCCCGGAAACACCTCCCGGATCAAGCTGCAGCGCGTCCGATTCCGATTGCACGAAATAGCCCGTCGTTCTTCGGGCGCGCTTGCTCCCTTCGCGAGGATCGATGCTACGAACTCCATTCCGGAACGTCCTTTCATTCTTCGTCTCACTCGCCGTCGTAGGAGTCGCTGCGACTGCGCTACTGACCGGCTGCGGAGGCAGTGACATGAACGGCGGCGGAGCGGCGACGAGCGGTGCCTCGTTCGTCTTCACCGACGCCGCGACCGACGACCTCTCGATGTTCGAAGTGGACCTCGTCGGCATTCAGCTGAAGCCTGTCTCCGGCGGCACGGTCTCGGTACTCGCCAAGCGCCAGCGGATCGATTTCGTCTCGCTCGAGTCCTTGGCCGAGATCGTGGCCGGCGTGGACCTACCTCTCGGCTTCTATACCGAGATGACGCTGACGTTCGACTTCACGGACGCGAATGCCGTGTTGAAGGACAAGACGACGAAAGCCACGATCGTCGACGTAGACGGGAATCCAATCACGGGCACGCTCGCCGTACCGGTCACGTTCGGCTCTGCATCACGTCCTCGGATCCTGGCAGCCAAGCACCATGTGTTCATGATCGACCTGGACTTGGATCAGGCGATTACGGTCGATGTTCCGAACAACCGCGTCAGTTTCGTCCCAGCGATCAGCGCTGAGTTCGATCCGACGAACCCCAAACCGATCGCCGCGACCGGTTACATCGTGTCGGCGGACTCCACGGCGAAGTCCTTCGAAGTCGAGAATCGAACACCTGTCGGTACGCCGATCGGTCGCTACACGGTTCGAACGACCTCGACGACCATCTTCCAGATCGACGGCATCGAGAAGATCGGAGACGCGGGCTTTGCAGATCTCTCGCCGAAGGCGGTGAGTGGCACGGTCCGCGTCTTTGCGCAAGGAACCGTATCGAACATCTCGCGCGTACTCGACGCCATCGCGGTCGAGGCCGGTGCGGGTACGCCAGGCAACGGGCAAGACTGGGTCGAAGGACTCGTCACGGCACGCTCGGCAGGTGCAGGCGTCGATACGAACATCACGGTTCTCGGCACGTCACGAAAAGCCGGAACGAACACGAGAACGTTCAACACATCACACACGATTCAACTTTCGCGAAGCTCCACGAAAGTCCTCAGGCGAGCACAAGACACCTCGCTCGACACGGATGCCATCCAGGTCGGGCAGCGGGTCATGGTGTTCGGCTCGTTGAGCGGCACGACACTCGACGCCACGAGTGCGAGCGGCGTCGCCCGAATGCTGCGAGCCACGTATTGGGGGACGGCAAACGGTGCCACGAGCGGCAACCGATTGTCGATCAATCTCGCTCGCATCGGCGGGCGTGCAGTCGGCGACTTCAACTTCGTCGTCAACAGCGTGACCGAAGTGACACCGGCAACGTTTCAGGTCGATGTCTCCGGCTTGTTGACGATCGGTGTCACGACCGGGTCGAAGATTCGCGTGCAAGGCTGGATGAACCCTGTCGCGGTCAGCGGCGATGCGGACTGCAAGGCGCTGTCGTTCGATGATCGCACGAACAACTCGAAACTACTCGTCATGGCATGGGCGCCAGCGAGCGCGACCGGGATTACGTCCGCCGGGCCGATCGTCACGTTCGATGTCAGCGGCGCTGCGATCAAGCACGTCTGGGACGGCTTCGGAAACAACGCGCTCACGAACACGCCCCCACCGACTCTGTCCCAGCTCATCGGCCTCGGTGTCTTCCGCATCATCAAGAACGGTGCTATCGAACAGCACCTGACGTTCAGTGCATTCGGAAGCTCGCTCGCTTCCCGCATTTCTGCCGGGGAGAAAGTCCTACGCGTCACATCGGTCGGAACGATGCCGACCGGGCAAGACTTCAAAGGCTTGCTGGTTACGGTCGTACTGAAGGACTGAGCGAGTTGTCGTAGCAGCAGGCTGGCGCGCCGGCAGATTCTGCAATCTGCGGCGCCGTTTGTCCGGACAACTCCGCGAATGCGTTGCTGTCACGTATACGGCGACCGCGCGAGCTCCACGCAGCCGCGGACGTTTCCCTCCGCAAATCCGCGTCGTGTCTCGGTTCGAGACGAATCCGACGCCGCACGAAGGTGATTGGCACACCTTCTGCTTCATCGTCCTCCCGATTCGCTTCGTTCCTTTCGAACGAGCTAACAAACGAGCACACAGAAGTGCATACAGAAGTGCATACAGAAGTGCACACGAGGAGAAACGATGAATTGGGACACCATTCAAGGCAGCTGGAAGCAGTTCAAGGGCAAGGCAAAGCAGCAGTGGGGCAAGCTCACCGATGACGATCTCGATGTGATCGCAGGCAAGCGTGACGAACTCGAAGGCCGACTGCAGAAGGCATACGGCTACACGAAGGAAAAGGCCCAGCAAGAGGTCGACACGTTCTGCAAGAACTGCAAGGACAACGAGCTGTCGGCCTGAGCGAGGCGCTCCGCACACGAACACACGAGTCGCAGCCCACACACTCAATCAGAGACCGAGGAATACGATGTATTACAAAAGCATCATGATGTTGGCCGCCGGAATGATCGGCGCTTCTACGATTTCAAATACTGTCACTGCCCAAGACCGCGACGAAGTCGCGAGCAGCAGAGTCGATGTAACGCGGACCGCGCAGCACCCGGTCTTCTTGTCGACCGATGTGTTGTTCGGATGCAAGGTGATGGAGGACGGCGAACGCCACAGCGAAGTCCGTGATGCGCTCGTCGATATCTCTACGGGTACGATCGAAGGCGTCGTCACGAAGAATGGCCAGGTGTATCCGTTCCATAGCCTGACTTGGAATCCCGAAACGAAGTGTTTCGAGCGATCCATGCACGTGGAATCGCACACGCACGACGGATACGTCGAAGCCTCGAAGGCCGCTCGTGCAAAGGCCGAAGATGAGGAAACGGATGCAGACCATGCCAAGTCGGAAACCGCGGCACCCGCGGATGCATCGTCACCGCGGCAGGATCGCCAATCCAAGCACGCTGTTCGTCGCTCGACGAACTCCTGCTACATGTTGAGCAAACTCGTCGAGTACCCGCTCGTCGGCTACGAGCAAACGACCGAAGGTCGCAAGAAGACCGAGATCGGTTCGATCGGTGGCGCGTTCATCGACGCGCGATCCGGAAAGCTCGCGTATGTCTCGACATCGGTCGGTGGTGTGCTCGGCATCGGCGCGGAATCCCGCGTGATCCCGTGGTCGGCCGTCGAGGTCAAGCGCAACGTCGACGGCGATCAGCAGATCGTCGCTTCGCTGACCGCGCAACGCCTCGAGAAGGCTCCTGCCTACGGTGAAGGTCCCGACAATCTCAACAACCCCGAGTATCGCGATTCTCTCTACTCGTACTACGGAACCGACCGCGCCGACTTCGAGCCGGCACGCAAGGACGCGATGTCGCTGATGACGCTGAGCAAGGTGCTCGGTGCCGAGATCGTTCGCGGGAACGACAAGGAGGACTCGCTGTCCGATCTGATCCTCAATCCAGAGAACGGACAGATCACGCACGCCATCTGCGAGAACGGCGGTGTCGTTCCGATCAGCGCTCTCGAGTGGGATGCGAAGGACAAGCAGTTCCGGATCGGGCAGGACACTGCGAGTGTCGAGGTCGACGCCTCGGCGCCCAAGGTTCTCGCCAGCACGCTCGAAGACTACATGGTGATGTGCAATGGCGAAGAATGCGGCGACCTCGAAGACTTCTACTTCGATGCGAAGACCAATCGCTTTGCCTACATCGCGGTCGCATACGACGGTATGCGCGTGCTGCCGTGGCGCAGCGCGACGTTGACGACCTCCGAGCCACGCAAGATCAACTTGAGCTGCAGCAAGGAAGCGATGAAGAGCGCACCGGAGCTCGACGGTAAGGTCGGCGCGACGATCTACAGCCCGGCCTTCCGTGAACGCGTCGAGGCGATCGTCCAGGGCGACTGATCGATCACGAGTCGGCTCGCTGAAACGAACGACTCGTAGCACGACGCCCCGCGGTCGATGTCGACTTCGGGGCGTCGCTCGCGTTGTTGCAGGCGCGTCGTGACGCCGCTTGCTCAGACGGGTGGGAGTTCGTAGAGACCGTCTCCACCGTCGACGAGCCGACCTTGCTGTGCGAGCTCGTCCCAGACCTCGTCAGGGTACGTGTCTGGCGCCCTCACACCGAGAATGCCCGACGCACGACCGCCACTCATCGGCCCGCCTCCGATCGAGGATTCGTCGTCCAGGCGCATGAGTTTGAGACGCTTGCGAAAGGCCTTCATCGCACGATGGAAGACGGCAGCGTCCTGTTCCGGGATCTTGCGCCGGCTCGTCTTCCATTCGTAGATCATGGTCCTGAGTGCGTCGCGATCTCGTTGCCGAAGCGCGTCCTCGAGGTCCGCCTCGGAGGCACCCTCGACTTGCTTCAATGCCGCGAGCAACGCGTCGAACTCGGATTCAGCACTTCCGTCTTCGGCAAGAGCTCGAACGCGTCGCATCACGAGAAAGTGCTTCGGGTCGATGTTGGACATGACGATCAATCGTTGTTGCTACGCGGCGGATCGGGCCGCCAAGGATAGACCCAGTTGGCGAGCGCATGCGGACTCCGCGACTGCACCCATACCCGACCGCGACCTTGGAAGCGGAGTATCAGTTGATCTCCGAACAGAAAGCTCCGGACGCGCCTCGCGCGCGACAACCGGTATGTGAGTGATGGATCCCACGCGACGGCAAAGCCGTTGTCGACGACATACTCACCATCGACATCGATGCACTGGATCGCGCCATAGCTCGTGAAGAAAAGCAGACCTGTCCCCGTGCATCGCAGCAAGAACATGCCTTCGTTGAAGAACCCTCGAAAGCCGTCCCACTTCGCGTCGCAGGTGACACCTGGATGCGAGGCGAGGTAAGCCCCCTTTTCGAGAACGAGTTCGCCGTCCTGCAGCGGCAGAGCCACGATGTCTCCCGCGCAACCAGGCGTCAGGAGTACGCGGCCCGAACTCGCTCCGTCTCGCAGCGAATACGTGTTCTGAAAGAAGCTCTCGCCTGCCAAGAGTTTGCGCTTGAGACCTTTCAAGATGCCGCCACGCGTCGTCGTCGTGGCCTGAATCGTCGGATCCATCCACGCCATCGAGCCGCTCTCTGCGACGATCGTGTCGCCAGGCGTCAGCTCGACCTGGAGCGAGGCGTAGACAGGTCGACTCAGAATCTCGTACTTCATGGTCATCTCGGCTTTGGTGGCAACATCGCGCCGAGTCGCGGACCGAGGTCTTTCGGGTTGTGGGATTGCACGATCAGTCGCCCTTTCTGGATCGCTTCGGGCTTGCGCCGGAAACGGAACACCAATCCCTCCCCTCCGAAGAACGAGTGCATCCACGAAGTCCCCGCCTTCGAGATCGAGTATTCGAGGTTGTCATCGAAGGCGACGACATGGCCCGTATCGACGATCAACTCGGATTCGACGTCGATCTCGGCGAGCCTTCCGAAGGCACTCACGAGCAACGAACCCTCTCCCGACGCGCGCAAGAACGACAGACTCTCTCCCCCGAGAAAACCTTTGAGTCCTTGAAACTGCGTATCGAGATCGATGCCTTCGGATGCTCCGATGAAGCTGCCTCCCGTGCAGAACCACGTGGACTTGGGATCGACTTCGATCACACGGAGTTCGCCCTGATGGACCGGCGCGAGACCGACATGCCCTTCTCCCGCGCCCTCGACGGTGTATTTCGAGAAGAAGAAGCTCTCGCTCGCGAGCAAGCGTTTGAGCCCGGAGAGCACGCCTCCGCCGCCTTTCGTGCGCGTTGTCACGTCGATATCGATGTTCGAACTCGCACGGTACATCGCGCCGGCCTCGGACACGAAATGCTCACCTGCCTGCAAGCTGACGATCGCCGACGCGAATGCGCCACGGTTCTCGATTTCGATCTTCATCGTGTCACGCTCAGCAGTAGGCGCCGAGCCAGCCCGCGAGTTCTGGCAACGTTCTCGTCTGGAGCCACAGTCGTCCGCGACCTCGGAAGTGCATCGTCAACCCTTCACCCGAGAACATGGTCTGCTTGAGACCTCCCATGCCTCGGATCGTGTAATCGAGCGACGGCTCCCACGCGACGACATGGCCCGTATCGACGATCAACTCTCCGTCGAGCTGGTGCTCTTCGACCGCGCCGAACGAGTTGTAGAAGAGCTGCCCACTGCCGGAGCACTCGATCAAGAACGCCCCCTCGCGCGAAAACAACGACTTGAGTCCGCCGAACTTCGTCTTGATTTCGATACCGGCAGAACACGCGAGGAACGAACCGCGCGTCAAGAAGATCGAGTCGCCGCGCAACTCACGATGCATCACGGTTCCCGGCACCGCGGGCGACAACGCGATGATGCCGCCACGCTCGCTGTGGTAACGACCGAGTAGCAGGGACTCGCCAGCGAAGAGCTTTCGCCCGAGCGCCTTGAGCAAGCCACCCATCGTCGTCGCACGCACGTCGAGGTCGACACTCATACGGCTCATCGAACCGCTGTCGACGAGGAGATCCTCGCCGGGCGAGAGCGCGACGACGACTTCGCCGTAATCCGGATTCCCGTCGATCTCGAAGTGCATCGTTCGCGCTCGCCTTTCGATCAGTCGCGGATCTTGTAGGTCGCCTCGAACGAGACGAAGGCAGGCGACGAACCGTTCATTTGGTCGGTCACGACCTTGGTGGCTTTCCCCTTGTCGTCACAGTGGAGCACGCTGCGCTTGACCATCGGGATACCGCCCTCGACCGACGTATGGATCATCACGTAGTCGTTGCCCGATGCGTACATCTTGAGGTGAGCCATCTCGCCCATATTGGACACCATGATCAGCGAGTAGCTCTTGTCGACTGCGTCCCAACCGATGTACGAGAGACCTTCGTACTGTGCATCGGCGGGCATGTCGCCTGCTGGCTCCCCGATCGTGCGCATCGAGAGCACCTGACCACCGAAGATCATGTCCATCCGTTCGGTTCCCTTGATCGGCATGGCTTCGTCTTCGCCGGGTCCCCAACGCATCGTGCCCTTCACGTCATAAAGGCCGCGCATCTTCTCGAGGCGTTGCATCTCCTCGGCCGGCGGCATCATTGCCTTCGCATTGGCATCGACGGCGGAGACGTCTTCTGCGCTCTTGGTGAACTTCCCGGTGACGTGATGGAACCAAGCGTCTCCGTCGACGGCCTTCTCGCCGAGGATTTCGTAAGACTTGTCTCCTTCACCGAACGTCGTCGACCAGCGCTCGACCGCGCGCTCGACCTTTCCGGACATCGGGCTCATCACGCGCATCGAGTTCATTGCAGCGAACTTGTTGGCGCTCACCCAATCGAGTGGCGCCGCGTATGTGCCACCCATCGACGATGTCGAATACTGGACGAAGTTCTTCGCGCGATCATCCCATCCGTAGAACGCGAGCATCGCGATCTGCTGACCTCCGCCGAGATCGATGGTCGTGTCTTCGCGAATGAAATAGCCATTGAGCACCTTCGTGAACCGCGAGGTGCCGGTCCACGGCATACCGGCGTCTTGTCCGGCAGCCATGAAGACCGAACCCTCGCCCTTCCAGCTCCCGAGGATGCGATCGAACTTGGCGAGTTCTGGCGAAGGCGGCGCCCCCATTTGCGCAGCCAGTGGATTGATGAAGAGCGACAGCACGCTGAACGCGGCAGCCAAGCGCAGAGACGTATCGAATCGAACCATGTGGACCTCCGGATCGAACGCGTAGTTCGCGTTGTTCGAACAAACAGTTGGATGCCCGCAGGATCGCGACTCTGGCTCGTCGAAGCAAGGGGGCGCGCGCTCTGGCAACGTGTTGCGATTGCGACCGACCTGATACAGTTCTCGCGCTTTCGAACCCCGTTTGAACAACCCGTCAAGAGATCACGATGTCCGAACTCACGCGTCGTTCCTTGCTCGCATCCGCGGCAGCCGGCACCGTTCTCGGTTCTGCAGCTGCGACTTCCGCTTCCTCGACACGCGGGCAAGATTCCCCAGCACCGCCGGCGGAGAGTGACGACGAACGACCACTCGCGGGCCTCAAGACGCGCTTCGCTTGCAATATCGAAATGTGGTACGGGAAGCTCGGCTTCCTGGATCGCATCCGCGCCGCGCACGAAGCAGGCTTCCCCGCGGTCGAGTTCTGGCCTTGGCGTAAGAAGCCCTTGGACGACATCGCGGATCTCACGGGCGAACTCGGTATCGAAGTCGCGCAGTTCACGGCGTGGGGATTCGCCCCCGGCATGAACGACCCCAAGAACCACGATCGCTTCGTCGACGAGATCGAAGCCTCGTGCGAAGCTGCCAAGAAGCTGCGTTGTCGCAAAATGACCATCGTCGCCGGCAACGACCAACCAGGCATGACCCAGCGCGAAATGCACGATCACGTGATCGCTGCGTGCAAGCGCGCGGCTCCCATCTGCGAAGATCACGGCGTGATGATGATCCTCGAGTCGATGAACATCCGAGTCGACCACAAGGGTCACTGCTTGTACGGGAGCGAAGGCGCACTCCGCATCTGTCGTGAAGTCGCGTCTCCGATGTGCAAGATCAACTGGGATCTCTACCACATGCAGATCTCCGAAGGCGATCTTTGCGGGCACATGCGCGAGGGATTCGACCAGATCGGCTACCTCCAGCTCGCGGATCACCCGGGTCGCCGCGAACCGGGCACCGGCGAAATCCACTATCCGCGCGTGCTGAAGCAGGCGTACGACCTCGGCTATCGAGACTTCGTCGGCTGCGAGTGCAGGCCGACCGAGGACAAGGCTGCCGTCGCAGCACTCGTGCGCGCTTCGGCATTCTGACGACGCGCCCGCGCGCGCGCGCCTCTGCTTCGCTATCGTCTCGGCCGAGAACGCAAGGCAAGAGCATGAGTGCGAAGCAGACAGCGACCCCTATCGATTTCGAGGCCGAGTACGGCGTCAACGCAGGCTACGTCCAAGCCTTGTTCGACGATTGGAAGCACGACGCGGCGAGCGTCGACTCCTCGTGGCAGTCGATCTTCGAACGACTCGAGCGCAAAGCCGGCGCGACGACGGCCGGTACGGCAGCGCACGACGGCGCGCCGAGCGCACCCCCTGCGGGAGTCGTCGAAAGCGCTTCCAAGACGACAGTCGAAGGCACGACGACCAAGAAGAAGAGCAAGAAGTCTGCCTCCAAGGCGAAAGGAACGAAATCCAAGGACCCCGTACCCGCGGCCCCCGCTGCAGCGGAGTCGCCCGAACCCACGGACACAACCGCCGCGGATCCTGCGGCTGCAACCCTCGAGCCATTGACTGGCGTCGCAGGGCGCATCGTCACCAACATGGAAGCGAGCCTATCGCTTCCCGTCGCCACTTCGGTTCGCACGATCTCCGCCAAGGTGTTGACCGAGAATCGTCAGATCCTCAACGAACACCTCCAAATCCGGGCACTCGGCAAGGCGTCCTACACGCACCTCATCGCATTCGCTCTCGTGCAAGCGATCGGTGAGAACACGCGCCTCGTGGCGAGTTACACCGAAGACGACGGCAAGGGGCAGCGCAAAGTGCCCGAGCACGTCAACCTCGGCCTCGCAATCGACGTTCCTGGCCCCAAGGGACGCATGCTCGTCGTCCCCAGCATCAAGTGCGCGGAGACCATGAACTTCGCGGAGTTCCACACCGCGTACGAGGACCTCGTCCGCCGCGGACGTGATGGAGCTCTCACGACCGCCGACTATCAGAACACCAATGTCACGCTGACCAACCCTGGCGGCTTTGGTACGGAGATGAGTGTGCCGAGACTCATGAAGGGTCAAGGGCTCATCATTGCGACCGGCACGATCGGCGTGCCTCCCCACGTTTCGGGTGCATCGCCCGAAAGCCTCGCCGAGATCGCCGTCGGTCCCGTCATGACGATGACGAGCACGTATGACCACCGCGTCATTCAAGGCGCGGAATCGGGTCTTTTGCTGAAGCGTGTCGAAGCGCTCTTGAACGGTGCGGACGGCTTCTACGACTCGGTGTTCCGTGCGTTTCGCGTGCCGTGGAAGCCATACGCGATGGCGAAGGATCAGCACGACCCACGGCGCGACGATGCCCACAAGCAAGCTGCGGTGTGGTCGATGATCAATGCCTATCGAGTACGCGGCTGCCGTCTCGCGGATCTCGACCCGCTCGAGTACGCACCGGCCGAATACGGCTCACTGGATCCTTCGAACTACGGATTCACGATCTGGGACCTCGACCGCAGCTTCTTGTGTGGCGGTATGACCGGTCGCGACCGCATGACGTTGCGCGAGATCCTGACGGTGCTTCGGCGCACGTACTGTCGCCGCTGGTCCGTCGAGTACATGCACGTCGTGGAACGCCAGCGGAAGCACTGGGTACGCGATTACGTCGAAAGCGAGGACCGTCACGAGACCTTCGAACGCGACGAACGCCTCGAGATCTACGAACGTCTCATCCTCGCCGAGCACTTCGAACAGTTCCTCCACACGAAGTACGTCGGCAACAAGCGGTTCTCGCTCGAAGGCGCCGACTCATTGATCCCCGCGCTTGCGGATGCCATCGAGCGCGCAGCAGGGCACGGCGTCGAGAAAGTCATCATCGGGATGGCGCACCGTGGACGCCTCAACGTGCTCGCGAACATCCTCGGCAAGAGCTACGCGCAGATCTTCCGTGAGTTCGAGGGGGTGCTGTTGCCACTGTCGACCGAGGGATCGGGGGACGTCAAATATCACCTCGGCGCACAAGGCATCTACGAGACTCGTGATGGCAAGCGCATCGATGTCTTCTTGTCGCCCAACCCGAGCCACCTCGAAGCAGTCGACCCCGTCGTATGTGGCATCACGCGCGCAGCCCAAGATCAAATGGGGGATGTCGAGCGCAAGAAGGTGCTCGCGATCTTGATTCACGGGGATGCCGCATTCAGTGGCCAAGGCGTCGTCGCCGAGACGCTCAACATGTCTCGCCTTCGTGCGTATGCGAACGGCGGAACCATCCACTTCGTCGTCAACAATCAGATCGGATTCACGGCGAGCCCCAAGGATCTGAGGTCGACTCACTTCTGCACAGATATCGCCAAGGGCGTCACTGCCCCGATCATGCATGCCAACGGCGACTATCCCGAATCGGTGCTTCGTGCGATGCGGGTCGCCATCGACTTCCGACACGAGTTCGGAGAAGACGCCGTCGTCGACATGGTCTGCTATCGACGATGGGGCCACAACGAAGGTGACGAGCCGGCTTACACGCAGCCCGTGCTCTATCAGAAGATTCGCAATCACCCGACGGTCGCTGAAACCTATCGCAATCTGCTGATGCGACGCGGCGGGATCGAAGAAAGCGTGCTCGACGAAATCGTCGAGCGATGTGAGAACGAGCTGCGCGAAGCGCGCAAGCGCGCGACGGAAGACGCCGAGAAGCCGACGGACCTGCCGCGCGAAGAAATCCTCGACCTCGACGACGATGAACCGGTGGACTACGTCACGAGCCGCTCGCCGGACACGGGAGTCGACTACGACGATCTCGTCGAGATCATCGACGAGTCCAACAAAATGCCTGCGGGGCACGTCACGCATCCGAACTTGTTGCGACAGTTGCGCCGACGCGAACAAATGGTGCGCGGAGAGAGCGGCGTCGACTGGGGTTGTGCAGAAGCACTCGCATTCGGGTCGCTACTCCGCGATTCCGTGTCGATCCGCATTGCCGGACAGGACTCGGGCCGAGGCACGTTCAGCCATCGACACGCGGTCATCCACGATCAGATCACGGGTGCCGAACACGTGCCGATGACGAAACTCGCACGAGGCGGCGCGCGCTTCGAAGCGTGGGACTCCCTGCTATCCGAAGAAGCAGCCCTTGCGTTCGAGTTCGGCTTCTCGTTCTTGCCCAAGAACCGTCAACACCTCGTGATCTGGGAAGCGCAATTCGGCGATTTCGTCAACGGCGCACAGATCCCGATCGATCAGTTCATCGTCTCGAGCCACGCCAAGTGGAAGCGATCCAGCGGCCTGACGTTGTTGTTGCCGCACGGATACGACGGCCAAGGACCGGAGCACTCGAGTGCACGTCCCGAGCGCTTCTTGCAGCTGTGCTCGGGCGGCAACATCACCGTCGCCAACTGCACGACCACCGTGCAGTACTTCCACCTGATCCGGCGCCAAGGTCTCTCGGGCGAGCCGCGCCCTCTCGTCGTGATGACCCCCAAGAGTCTCCTGCGCGACAAGCGCGCCGCGAGTGACGCCAAGGAATTCACGGATGGTCGATTCGAGGAAGTCCTCGAAGACACCACGCCACCGAAGAAGGCGAGTCGCATCCTCTACTGCACGGGCAAGGTCTACTACGACCTGCTGGAGTTCCGCAGCGCGAACGATATCGACGACGTCGAAATCGTCCGCGTCGAGCAGCTCTACCCGATTCCGTTGGACCACCTCCTTGCCATCGCGCGGCGTAACCCGAAGGCCACCCTGGTCTGGGTGCAGGAAGAACCTCGCAACATGGGTGCGTGGACATTCATGTTGCAGCGCTTCCTCGATCGCGACGTGCGTCTGCAATACGCGGGTCGGCCTGAGTCCCCGAGCCCCGCGACCGGCTCCTACAGTCGCCACAAGGCCGAGCAAGAACACCTCGTCCATCGCGCCTTCGGCCGCGTGTAGACGACCGGGCATGCTACGATTGGCGGCGCGTTGAGAGTTCGAGCACGCACGCGCGCTCGATGACGACGTCCGCCCCCGCCGGCAATCAAGCGACAACCGGCGCTCGATGACGACACGACACGTGAGGCGAGCCTTCGTCCTCGGTTTGATCCTGCTCGGACTAGCTCTCGTCTCGACGGTGAGCTGGCTCGTATCCGTGTTCGCTCTCACCGGTAGCGAGGAAGCTCCTCGGCTCGCACTCGACTCGACGATCACGCGTGAGAACACGCAGTCGAGCCGTGGACCTGCCGAGGGAGATCGCATCGAAGTCGCCGCGGTTGCCGTGCAGACCGCGGTCGAGCCTGATCGATTGCGCGTTGTCGGGCGAGTGGCGGGCTCGGATGCGGTCGCACCGATTGCGGGTATGCGACTGAAGCTGGAGTTCTTGCCGGACGACTTCGACATCGACGAGCCATCCGCGGACGCGGCACCGGCGCAACCGATGACGTTCGAAAGGAGGACGGACACGGACGGCATCGTCGCACTCCGTGGCCTTCGACTCGGCACTTATGAAGTTCGCTCGGGAGACGATCATCGCATCCTCATCGGCTACACCAAGAATGGCGAGCTCCCGAAAGAGTGCGCCAACAGCATCGAGGTCGACGTCGACTCGCTCGCGAACGCAGGTCGTGAACTCCTCGCCGCGGATCTCGTCGCCGCCGTCGCAGTGCCGATCCACGATCGTGTCCTGACGTGGAGAACCGCTCTCGAGAACGCGAAGTGGTGGCCACGGAGACTCGAGAACGCGATTCGCGCGGTCGA
>JAGQQW010000123.1 GCA_020426005.1 Planctomycetota bacterium
CGCATCGAGGCGGCCACGTACCTGTCCTGCGCGGGCATGCTCAACGCTCCGGTCGTCGTCGAGAACGTCGAACCCCGCCACATGATCGCGGTGCTCGATCGACTGCAGGCCGCCGGGCTCGATCTCGATGTCGGCACCGATTCGATCCGCAACGTGCCGACCGCCAGCGGCAAGCTCGTCGCGACCGACGTGACGACGTTGCCGTACCCGGGGTTCCCGACCGACATCCAAGCCCAGTTCATGGCGATGATGGTTCGGGCGTCGGGGGTCTCGGTCATCACCGAGAAGGTCTACCCCGAGCGCTTCATGCATGCGAACGAGCTGGCTCGGCTCGGCGCACGCATCCGGCGGGAGGGGCCATCCGCGATCATCGAGGGGACCGATTCGCTGAGTGGCGCTCCGGTGATGGCATCCGATCTGCGGGCTTCCGCCGGGCTGATCCTCGCCGGACTCGTCGCCGACGGTCACACCGACGTGCGGCGCGTCTACCACATCGATCGCGGCTACGAACGCATCGAGCAGAAGCTGCAGGCGATCGGCGCGGACATCGAGCGGATCCGCGACACCTAGGCGCGCGTGGGGTGGTCGCGTGACTGATCCTCGCCTGGACCGCGCGAGGTCGCTACGCTCCCGCGGACGATGTTCGACTCCCTGACTGGCGCGCTCTCCAATGCCTACCGTTCGATCGTGGGCAAGAAGGTCCTCACCGAGGCCAACATCGAGGAGGGCATCCGCGCGGTCCGACAGGCGCTGCTCGAGGCGGACGTCAACTTCAAGGTCGCCAAGGAGTTCGTCAAGGACGTCGAGCGGCGCGCTCTGGGTGCCGAGGTCATCAAGTCGGTCGATCCCGGCGATCAATTCATCAAGTGCGTCCACGACGCGCTGACCGAGCTGCTCGGCGGTGAGTCGCCGGGCCTGCCGGTCGCGGATCGAGGCCCGCTGATCCTCATGATGGCGGGTCTGCAGGGCACGGGTAAGACCACGACCTGCGCCAAGCTCGCGCACTTCCTGCACAAGCGGAAGAAGAAGAAGCCGTTGCTGGTCGCCGCCGACCTGCAGCGCCCTGCCGCCGTCCAGCAGCTCCAGACCCTCGGTGCCCAGCTCGGGATCGACGTCTACGCCGAGCCGGGCGCGAGCCCGCCGGACGTGTGTGCTCACGGCATCGAGCACGCGAAGAAGCACATGCACGACGTCGTGATCCTCGACACGGCGGGTCGACTGCATATCGACGACGAGCTCATGCAGGAGCTCGAGACCGTGCACGCGCGCTGCGCACCCCACGGCGTGTTGCTCGTGTGCGACGCGATGACCGGGCAGGACGTCGTCCGCTCGACCGAGGAGTTCCACAAGCGACTGCCGATCTGGGGCGTCATCCTGACGAAGACCGACGGCGACGCCCGCGGCGGGGCCGCGCTGAGCGTCCGTCATCTGACCGGGCGTTCGATCCTCTACGTCGGCACCGGCGAGAAGCCCGACGAGCTCGAGGAGTTCGATCCGCCGCGGATGGCCGGGCGGATCCTCGGCATGGGGGACGTCGTCGGGCTCGTCGAGCGTGCCGAAGAGGTCATCGACAAGAAGCAGGCGGAGAAGGACGCGAAGCGAATGCTCAAGGGGCAGTTCGACTTCGACATGTTCCTCAAGCAGATGGGCATGCTCCGCAAGCTCGGTCCGCTCAAGAAGGTGCTCGGGATGATGCCCGGGATGGGGGCCGCGCTGAAGAACATCGACCTCGACGACCGTCGCTTCAAACGCGTCGAGGCGATGATCCAGTCGATGACTCCGCAAGAGCGCCGTTCGCCGGCCCTGATCGACGTCCAGCGGCGGCGCCGGATCGCCAACGGCAGCGGCAATCAGCTCGACGAGGTCCATGGCTTGATCAAGCAGTTCAAGCAGATGCAGAAGATGTTCGGCAAGCTCGGCAAGGGTGGTGGACTGCCGCCGGGCTTCGGCGGAACGCCGATGAAGGGCGGTTTCCGCCGTCCACCAAAGGGTGCGTTTCCCGGCGGCCCCGGTGGGCTTCCACCGCAGTGGCGACGCTGCGTGCCCGTATCCGTTTCCTTCGTGACGGGGCTGCCTGCGTGGGCGCTGTCCGTCGTCACGCCCGCAATGTTCACGCCGGCGCGGCCGGCTTTCGATTGGAATGCGTCTGCTCTCGAGGACATGCTCGTGCCCTCGTTCGGCGACGCGAACGTCTACGGAGAACCGACATGGTCGTCATGATCCGACTCAAGCGCACGGGACGACGCAACCGTGCCTGCTTCCGTCTCAGTGCTATCGAGGGCCGCAACCCGCGTGACGGCCGTGTGCTCGAAAATTTGGGATTGTACGATCCGCTCGCACCGCGGCAGGAAGAGCAGCTGAGGCTGCATGCCGACAGTGTGCTCGAATGGGTCAAGCGTGGTGCGCAACTGTCCGAAACCGCACGCGCTCTCTGCAAGCGGTCGGGGATCGAGCTGCCGGTGCCGGCGGGACGCAAGCCTCGGAAGCGCAAGCGCAGCACCACGAAGATCGCGGCCAAGGAATCACGCGATCGCGGCATCTTCAAGGCCAAGAAGGAGCGCCGACTTGCGCGGATCGCGAAGGCCAAGGCCGCTGCCGAGGCCGCTGCGTCGACCGAATCCTGATCCAGGCGCGTCGCGCGGTGCGGTCGCGAGACAACTCGTGAGCGTGGCCGCAAGGCGCATCGTTGATTCCGCGATGGGGGTGGCATACCCCTTCGAACATCGACTTCAGGCGGCGTAGCTCGCCGCGGAGCAGTCTCGGTGGCCACGAAGAAGAAGACGAAAGCCGGCAAGCCTGCCGCAAAGACGAAGAGCGCAGCGAAGAAACCGGCATCCAAGGCTTCTGGGCGTTCCGTGTCGAAGGCGAAGACCGCCGGTGCTTCCGCCAAGAAGACGGCGAAAGCCAAAGGCGTGAAGGCAAAGACCTCCGCATCGAAATCGCCGGCGAAGTCGGGCTCGACGACGTCCTCAACCTCGAAGAAGACTGCGACCAAGAAGGGTAAGTCCGTGAAGACGTCGTCCGCGACGGTCAGCCGTAAGGCCAAGGCCAAGACGAAGAAAGGGCAGGAGAAGCCGGCCGTCGAAGTCATCGAACTCGAGGTCGTCACGCCGCAGAAGAGCGGTTCGAAGCCGTCCAAGAAGAAGTCCGGTCGTTCGAAGGTCGAAGCCGACACCAAGGTCGCCGCGAACAACGACGCCGACGATGACGACGACAACGACAACGACGGGGACGGACGTCGTCCGGCGCGACTTCGTTCGCAGCCCGTCGAAGTGCAAGAGATCGATCAGCGGATCGATCGCGAGCGCAAGTCGAGGCTCGTTCCGTTCACGCCGCGTAGCTACGGCAAGACGCCCAAGAAGCCCAAGCCATCCGAGATCGTCGACCTGCTCGGCAAGCACATGGGCAAGGCTCCGTCGCTTCCGGAAAAACAGATGCCTGCGACGGTCATCGAGCTCGGGATCTTCTGCATCTTCGCGCTCGGCGGGAACAGCGCGAAAGCGAGTCTCGACGCGACGAATCGCTTGACGAGTCGCTTTCCGGTCTGGAACGAGTTCCGCGTGAGCGAAGCCTACGAGTTCCTCGAGGAACTCGAGGGGATCTCGCTGAGCGAGGCATATGACCACTGCGAGCAGGTGCTCGAGTTCGTGAATGAGGTCTACAAGGACCAGAACGATGTCGACCTCGAGTTCTTGCGGGACATGACGCCCGACGATCGCCTCGTCGCGCTCAACCGATACCGCTCGCTCGGTCCAGCGTTGTCGCAGTATCTGGCACTTGCGCTGCAGAACTTCGAGGGAGTCTTGTTCCACTATTCGTGGGCACGGCCGATCCAACGCGTGGGGATCATCGATCGCTCGGGATCGCCGAAGAAGCTGTGTGCCTCGACCGAAAAGAGCTTCGGTGGTCTCGATACGGTGACGCTGCAGGTCGACTTGATCGACCTCGGCGAAGAAATCTGTTTGCCGAAGGCTCCCAACTGCAAGAACTGCTACCTCGTGCTCCATTGCAAGAGCCGCAAGGTCTGACGCAGCTCCTGCTCGCCTCGCAATCGCCGCGTCGTCGAGACTTGCTCGAGGCAGCGGGCCTTCCGTTCGTCGTCGTCGAGCCCGGGGACGAGCATGCGGCGGACATGCCCCCGAACCGCGACGGCGGGCCCGAGCAGGTGGCGACCCTGCGAGCGAAGGCCAAGGCGATCGGTGCCGAAACGCGTGGCCACACCGGCATCCTTCTGGCCGTCGACACGATCGTCACGTTGGACGGTCGCGTGTTCGGGAAACCGAAGGACGAGGATGACGCCCGGGCGACGTTGACCGCGCTGACCGGGCGCCCCCACGAGGTCGTGACCGTGCACGCGTTCTGCCGTGTGCTTCCCGTGGATGCGGGGCGGCCTCCGGCCTCGGAGGGCCCGCGAGTCGAGGTTTCTCGATCCCGGGTCCTGCTCGAATCACGACCTGCCGAGGACGTCGAACGCTATCTCGCGAGTCGTGACTGGATCGACAAGGCGGGAGGGTACGGCATCCAGAGCGAGGCTGCCGGGTTCGCACGGTTGATCGATGGTCGCTTCGATACGGTCGTCGGGCTCGATGTTTCCGTGGTCGATCGCGTGTTCCGCGAATGGACGTCTTGCCCGGACGGCGGGGATCGCCTTCGATCATGGGGATGATACGGCCGATCCACCCGGCGCTCTCGAAGAAGCTCGTGGCGCTCGAGACCCGCAAGAACGAACTCGAAGAGCAAGCACTCGATCCGAAAGTGTCGAGCGATCCCCAGCGGAGTCGCAAGCTCTTCCAAGAGCTCGGCAACGTGAGAAAACTCGTCGCGTCGAAGCACCGGCTCGATGATCTCGCGAAGCAGACTCACGAACACGAGGAGCTCGTCGCCGACGGCGACGAAGAACTCGCGGCGCTCGCGAGCGAAGAGTTGCCTGCCCTCGTGCGCGAGTACGAAGAGACGCTGACCGACGTCGAGACCCGTCTGCTGGTCGGCGACGAACATGGCGAGCGCAACGCGATCCTCGAAATCCGTGCCGGCACCGGCGGTGACGAGGCGGCGCTCTTCGCTCGCGACCTCGCGCGGATGTACGAGCGGTTCTGCGAGCGCCAGAGTTGGAAGATGCAGGCGATGCATCTCCAAGAGAGCGAGCACGGCGGATTCAAAGAAGCGATCTTCGAGGTCGTCGGTGATGGCGTGTTCCGGTTGCTGCGTTTCGAGATGGGGGGGCACCGGGTTCAGCGCGTGCCCGTGACCGAGAGTCAGGGGCGCGTGCACACGTCCGCGGCGACGGTCGCCGTGCTCCCGGAGGCCGAAGAGGTCGACCTCGACATCGACGAGAAGGACTTGGAGATCCAAGCGACGACATCGTCCGGTCCCGGCGGGCAACACGTCAACAAGACACAATCCGCGGTGCGGATCACCCACGTGCCGACCGGTCTCGTCGTGTTCTGCCAAGAAGAGCGCAGTCAGCACAAGAACAAGGCACGCGCGATGCAACTGCTGCGCGCTCGGCTCTACGACCTCGAGCAGTCGAAGCTCGCTGCGGAGCGGGCCCAAACACGCAAGACGCAGGTCGGCTCCGGCGATCGAAGCCAGCGTATCCGCACGTACAACTGGCCTCAGAATCGCGTCACCGACCATCGCCTCGGGGAAAACTACAGCCTCGAGAAAGTCGTCGAAGGCGACCTGATGCCGATCTTCGACGCGCTCCTCCGCAAAGAACGCGACGATCGCCTCGCGGAACTCTGAGCGAGCGATGCCCGGATGCCGCCGCTCGGGCGGGAACCACGAGTCGCCCAGTTTTTTCGCGAAGTCGGACCTCTCATCGCTAAACTGCTCGGCCTTTCTCGCGTTCGTTGGCTCTGACCCCCTTCGTAGCCCCCTGGGGCGGATCCGAGGAGCGCCGTGTTGCCCCTTCCTTCGCAGGACGAAACCCGATGAGCGATAGCGACTACCCCGTGCTTGAGGCCGAGGAGCCGACGCAGACCTACGACTACAGCGCGGCCCTCTATCAACGCACCTTCGCGGGCATGCCCGCGCCGGCACACAACCCGACGGCATCGAAGGAGTACTACCGCTTCCTGTTCGCTGGGGTCCTGCTCGTGCTCGGGTGCCTGATGCCGTTCGACGGCGATTGGAGCCACACGGGGTACAAGAGCTTCTCGGGTGGCATCTTCATGGTCATCGGGATCGGCCTCGTCTGGACGAGCTGGGGCGCGATCCACTCGGGCGTGTTCCGCATGAAGTGGGCGTTGCTCGCGTTCCTGCCGTTCGTCTGGGGTTTGCTGCACGTGATCTTCCCCGGGTTCCCGACCGAAGAGGCCGACCCTGCCGCCCTCAATAGCTGGGGCGAGGTCTTCGGCGTGATCGGCGACACGGACAACGACAATCGCTTCCACGCGTTCGGCCACGCGATGCAGATGTTCGGCCCGGGCAAGATCTTCGTCTTCGTCGGGGGGCTGCTCGCTCTGTTCGGCTTCTTTGCCGGGGTCTTCGGCGGCGCCAAGAAGCTCAAGGAGCAGAAGGCCGCTCCGCGCCGTCGCTGATCGAGCGACCACGGGGGCAGCCGCCGGAATGGAAGCGCGCTGGACCGTCCGCTCCGTACTCGAAGCGAGCGAGCGCGTGCTCGTCGCTCGCGGCGGCGTTGCTCCCGACCTCTGTCCGACACGCACGGATGTGACGCGCACGCTCGCGCACGTGCTCGGAACCGACCGACTCCGTCTCTTGATGGATTCGGATCGCCCGCTGCTCGATGCCGAACGAACCGAGTTTCGTGCGCGCTTCGAACGTCTGCTCACCGGCGAGCCGCTCGCCTACGTGCTCGGGACTTGTGAGTTCTACGGCCGGCAGTTCTCGATCGACAACCGAGCGCTGATCCCGCGTCCCGAGACCGAGTTGCTCGTGACCGAGGCGTTGCGGCGCCTGCCGCAGAACGCGACCGTCTTCGAGCCGTGCACCGGGTCCGGGTGTATCGCGATCTCGCTCGTGCTCGAACGAGCGGACCTCGTCGTGTCCGCGAGCGATGTGTCCAAAGATGCGCTCGCGCTCGCGCGTCACAATGCCAAGTCGCTCGGTGCACGCGTCGGGTTCGCCGAAGGCTCGTGGTGGGAACCGGCTGCAGGACGCACGTTCGACGCGTTGGTAGCCAATCCGCCCTATGTGCGCCCCGACGCGCCAGAGCTACTCGACGCATCGGTCGCACGGTTCGAACCGGGTCTCGCGCTCTTCAGCGAGCCGGGTCGCCCGCTTTCGAGCTACGAGGCGCTCCTGCGAGGTGGTGTCGCCGGGCTTCGGTCGGGAGGACACGTGCTGTTCGAAGCCGGCATCGACACGACGCAGGATCTCGCGCGCATCCTCGAACGGAGCGCGAGTTACGATCAGGTCGACGTCCTCGAGGACGAGGCCGGGATTCCTCGGATCGTGGCTGCCCGCCGCAAGTGACGGGCTTCGTGCTCGTCCGTGGAGGCTGGCAACGGAACCTGGCAACGCAGAGATCGGAGTCATGGGGGTACGGGAACACGCGAACGAGACGTCCACGGGAGCTGCGCTGTCGAAGCGACGCGGCCCCAGGGTGTGGGGGCTGGTGCTGTGGGGGCTCGGACTTCTCGTTCTGCTCGTGATGCTCCTCTGGTTCTTCGTGCTGCCCGGCATGTTGCGAAGCCGGGTCGTCGATGCGCTCGAGTCTGCAGGGCTCACGAACGTGACGATTGGGGACACCGAGTTGTCACCGAGTCGGATCGTTCTGAAGTCCATCGCGGCAGGTACGGATGCTCGACTCCGGATCGGAAGCGTCCACGTGACGATGTCGCTCGCGACGTTGATCGAAGCGCGCGTCGACACGATCGGCGTCGAGGATGTGGACCTGCGACTCTCGGCCGAGTCGCCACTGCAGGGATTGTGGCAAGCACCCGCATCGCAACCACGACCCGGAGCGCGAACCGAGACGGACGAGACAGACCGAGAACTCGCGCGAGCGCTGCTTCCCGACCTTCCGTTCTCGAGCCTTCGCATCTCGAACCTGCATGTCGCACGTCCGCTGGCTCGTGGCGAAGTGACGATCGACGGCGACCTCGCCGTCCACGTGCTGCGCCTGAAGGACGGTACGGATCTGCATGCGAGCGTCACGTGTGAGGCTTCGGCGGCAGGCACTACCCTCGGCGTAGAGTTGCAGACGACGGCGACGCCAGCGTCTTCGGGCCTCGAAGTGGCCTTCGAGGGCCATCTACACGGTGTCACGGCTACGGAGTCCAAGGACGACTTCGCACTCGATGGGGTCGTGCGGGCCCAGCGGTCCGAAGGCGGTGGATTGCGTGGCACGATCGAGTCCAAGGGAAAGGGTGCCTTGGCGACCTCGAGGAATGACATCACGATCGACGCTCGTGCTCTCGAAGTCGGGATCGAAGGAGAGTTCGATTCATCACGAGACGACACGTTCCACTTGCGTGCTGCGCTGGACATGACCGATGCGCTCGTCGTTCGACTCGGGTCGCCGGAACGGCCCACGACGTGCACCTTCACGGGACAGGTCGCAGCCGAAGTGCAACGAGATACGGTCGTGCAGGTGCGCAACGCGAATGTCACCGTCGTGCCGTCGTCGCCCGAGACCAAGCGGATCGAAATCCAAGGGTTGGGGGCTTCGCTGCGGCCGCTCGCTGTGTTCGATCCCGCCGCGACCGTGACTCACGAAGTGCATTGGGAGAGCGTGCATGCCTCGACGAAGGATCCGATCGAACTCGGACGTGGAACCGTCATCGTTCGCCTGCCCTCGAAGGATCGCTTCGAGATCGTGAGTCTCAATCAGGCGACCGGCGTCGACCGGGAGACGACCGGTTGGGTCCGTGTGCGCGACCTCACCGTCGTTCGTGGGGCGGAGCGTTTCGACGTGGATGCGAGCCTCGATCATGTCGTGGTTCAACCGTGGCTCGACCGCGTGGCCCCGTCGCGCGTGCGTTCCAACGCGCGCGTGTCCGGTGAGGTTCGCGCGGTTGTCGCGTTCGCGCCGAGTGCCCACGTCACGCTCGTTGGGGGGCATCTCGCGGCGACCGAGCCGGGGCGTCTCGAGTTCGCACGTGACACCGAGACGACGGAGGTCCTCGAGCCGTACGTCCGTCAGATCGCAGCGAGCGCGATCCCGGGCCACGAGCAACTTGCCGTCGACCGTATCCTCGGTGCCGTACGCGACTTTCGGTACGACGTGTTGCGTGCCGACATCGATACGGAGCAGGGCGAGTCGGGTTCGAGGCCGGTGTTGCGTTTGCAGGCTCAGGGCCGGGGAAGCAAGGTTCCGCAAGAACTCGACGTCACCGTGCTCGTGCACGGCGTGCAGGATCTGCTCGACATGGCTTTCGATGTGCAACAAGCTGTGGACAATGCCAAGCAAGATGCCGCGCAGCGGATCGGTTCGCGAAAGGGGGCCGATACGCAAACCGGTGGCAAGTGATCGCAAACCGTCCGTCCGGTGGCGGAGGAGACTCAAGGTGGTGGATATGGTGGCGCAGTCCAGTCGCGTTCCGCGGCGAGCTTCGAAGCTCGTCGTGGCGTGTTCCCTCGTTCTCTTCCCGTGCGGGATCGCCTGTACGTCCCATCGCATCGGGATCGACCCGATCGAGATCAAGCCGATCAAAGTCACGGTCGACGTCAACGTGCAGGTGCAGCGCAAGCTCGACGACTTCTTCGATTTCGAGGACGAGCTCGAAGTCCGAGACGAATCGACCGAATCCAAATCGACCGAACCCGGTAGTTCGGCAGAGAACGCGAAGAGGTAGAGCCATGAACCATGTCATCCACCGGAGAGTGTCGCTCGCCTTCGCGAGCCTCGTCGTCGTCGTGCTCTCGACGTCGTTCGCGAGTGCGTCGGTGGCTCAGGACCCCAAGCCTCGTCCCGAGCCCGAACGTCCCCAAGTCGACCTCGCAGCGCTCAAGCTGCGCATGAAAGAGCGCTACAAACTACTGAGCGACTTGCGGGACGAGGGCACGATCGGCGAGACGGCCGAAGGCATGATCGCGTTCCGCGATCCCGCTTCGGCGAAGAAGCCCATTCCGAAGAAGCCCGACGAGAAAGGCGAGGGCGAGGACAGGGACAAGGACGACGACAAGAAGGAGAAGCCTGCCGAGGGCACGCTCGGCGAAGTCGTCGATGCCGAGAACGCCGATCGCAAGGTCCTCTACGAGGTCCTCGCGAAGCAGCTGAAGACGACGCCGGCGAAGATCGGCATTCAGAACGGCCTCCGCAATCTCGAGCGCGCCGAGCCCGACCACTGGTTCCGCCTTGCGGATGGCAAGTGGGCTCAGCGCAAGTCGATCGTTCGCAAGAAGCCCTCGAAGGAGTGACCTCCGACGCTCAGTTCAGCGGACGACCGTTTCGGTCGCCGGTGAGAACACGAGTGCACTCGAGTCGACGGCGAGTGCCTGCGCGACGATGCTGACGCCCGAGAGGCCGGCCGGAACTTCGAGCCAGAGGCGCGTGCCTTCGCGCGCGAGCGTGCCGCCGGCGAGCAAGACGATCGGGGCGTTCGGGTTCAGCCAGATTCCGCCGAGCAGGTTCTTGAGACCCGTCTTCGTGTCGACCGCCTGCGCGAGAACCGCATACTGCTTGCCGACGAGGCTGCCCTTCGGCGACGTGAGCGAGTAGGCGAGGATGTCGTTCGCCATCACACTGCGCACGAATTCCGCCGGGCCGTAGCTCGGTGCCATGTTGACGCCGGTCGCGAGCGTGAGGTCGGTCGTCGAGCCCATGTATGGGTTCGTGTCGAAGGTCCAGAGCGCGTCGTTGCCGCTCGAGGGGTGCTGGATCGAGACGAGGAACTTGTACGGATCGGTGGGGTGCGCGATGAGGCCGGTCGGTTCGCAACCCGCAACGCCGAGGCTGACGAAGAGGCCGATCGATTCGGCGACGCCGTTCTTGTCGTTGTCGAAGCACTTCCAGATGTCGCCGGGGTTCTGATCTTCGATGATGTAGATCGAGCCGAAGTGGTCGACGGCGAGGTTGTCGGGCGACTTGAGGTTGGTCTCGGTCGACGGGCCCGCGTTCGTCCAGGGGTCGTTCTGCTTCGGATTGACGTCGCGACCGGTGTAGAGGTTGACCGTGTCGAAGTTCACGAACACGCGGACCATCGCCTTCGTGTCGCCGAGCAGTTCGATCGAGTAGATCGTGTTCTCGCTGGTTGCGGTGAAATAGAGGCACTCGTTGCCGCTCGCGAGGACGTTGAAGTCGCAATCTTCCGGACGGCCGAACGGCGTGCCCTTGAGTTCGTCCGCGGCGTTGCGGCCACCGGTCGTCGAGACGAAGGCGAATGGATCGGCCTTCGTGAGTGCCTTGCCGTTTGCATCCGTCATCGGGATCCACGTTGCGGGGCCGACGCGCGTCGCATAGCGATTCGTGCTGTCATTCCAGTTCGCGGAGGCGTCCGTGCTGTTGTCGGCGGCGTAGGCGTCGACGCTCAACACGAAGGTCTGGCCGACAGAAAGGTCACCCTTCTTGGCAGGAACGAACTTGTAGACGCTTCCGGAGTTGTTCTCGTCGACGACGTACCTCGCGCCGTTCTTGTCGAAGCGGATACCTTCGTGTCCGACTGCGGGAACGTTCGAGCGCCAGACGACCTGAGGTGTTCCGGTCGACAGCGGATCGAGGATTTCGAAGAGGCGACCGCCGGTGGTTTCTTCACCGATGACGACCGTGCCCCACGGCGTCCACGTTGCAGGGTCGAGACGAGCGAAGTCATCGTTCGTCGCGCTCCACGTCGTCGGATCGCTTTCGCGCACGCCGGTGTTGTTGCCGAGCATGAGCGTCAGATAGGTCTTCGACACCGTGTCGTAGCGGAAGGCGCCGGCACCCTGGCCGACTTCTGCCGGGACGAAGATGTATCGACCGGTCGGGTCGTACGCGACCATGTCCCAGTTCCCGAAGGTGCTGGGCAGGCCGGTCAGATCCTTGCGGCTCGTGACCTTGGTCTGCGTCACTCCCTTGGGCACGAGGAACGGGGCGGTGTCTTCGGTGGACGTCGTGTCGCCGGTCGTGCCGGGCAGAGGGAACGTAGGCGTTTGGGCAGCCGCGACGGTCGCGAGCAGACCGGGCAGGACGATCGAGCCGGTGAGTGCTCTGAAGCGTTGCATTGGAGTCTCCATGCAGGTTCTCGAAGATGATCGCGACGGGCGAAGTGCCGACCGCGTTTCGCGAGCAACCTAGGAGTGGGCGACGAACGCTCCGTGTGTGCCGAACGAAGCTTCGGTGTGTGCTTCGTGTGCAGCACGTAGAACTGCACATCGCAATCTCACGAAGGCTTCAAAGACGCGCTTCGTTCACGACGACTTGTTTGCAACCCCATCGATACTTCGCGTTCTCTTTCAACGCGGGCGTCGTGAAGAACGCAGGATGTCCAGGGTCTCGCATGCCGTAGAGGCCGTTGTCCATCCACGTCAGTTTCATGCGAGTGACTGCGTCTTCCGTGATTCGCTCGACGCTGAAGAGCGTCGTGTAGTGCAAACCGTCCAAGAGTCGCGGGCAGGCGAGTCTGACGATGATCGGCATTCCCGTGCGCTCGATGGCCGCGTGCATGCTGCGAACGCTGCGATACGTCTCTTTGGAAAGGCCGAGTTCGCCTTCGGTTTCCCTCGCGAGTGCCGACCCGATCGAGGGAGCGAAGAACGGCAACCTGCCTCGATAGAGCCGGGGGCCGTCCGCGAAGAGTCGCTTGTCCTTCACGCGCGCGAGGTGGTCATAGGGACGTCCGCGATGTCCGTTCCAGACTGCGGCGATCCATGCGATTGCCGTCGGGCCGCAGTAGATTCCGCCGACGGACGCGAGTTCGTACGCAATGCCATCGGCGACGCCGCTCGTGAAGCTCGTCGCCGTCGTGATCACGGTGCCCAATAAAGAGGTCCGAGATCACAGGCGAAGACGACTCCGTCTCGCCATGGGAGGACGGGGCCGAATCCGGCGCGCCCGATCGCGCTCAGCTCGAACACGCGTTCGTAATAGAGGTCCTTCTCGAGGTCGAGCCACGCGAGCATGCGTCCCGTCGCGAACACGAGTGCTTGCTCGGTCAACAACGGGGGGGCAGCCAGTGCGTCGCCGCGATCGAGCGGAGGTGCGTCGTAGAGCCGGTCGCGCCCTTCGAGCAAGTCCAGCGCTTCGCGCTGAGGGCCACTCTCGAGAAGCGTTCGAGTCCACCAATACGCCGCATGGCGCCCTTCGGCGATGCCGAGGAATCTCGAGCGCGTGCCGCGCGGTTCGGGCATCGAGACGAGGACTCCGCGCGATCCTGGCGACACGGCGAGTCTGTAGGCGTGCATCCCGTCCGAAGGCGTGAGCCAGAGTTCGCTCGCGGCTTCGCGGGACGTGGATCGAACCACGAGGTTGCCTTCGTCCCAAGCGGACTCCCGTCCGCGGAGCTTACCGATGCGTGCGGTGCGGAAGCTCCAGAGCATCGTCCCGGAGGTGGCGTCGAGACATGCTGCGATGCCGAGGCCCGTCTCGACGAAGAGGCGACCCTTGTCGATGACCGGTGCTGCGGCTTCGATGCGACCCGCTCGGACCGCTTCTTGACGATGCATCAGGAGGTCGGCTGTCAGCGTCACGCCGCGTGCGAGTTCGCGTGTCCACAACACGTTGCCGTCCAGGTCGAATGCGCACGCGTGTACGGTGCGCGTCAGACGATCGTCCTTGGCCTCGACGAGTGCGAAGACGTGATCGAACGCCGAGCAAGTCACGGGCAAGAAGCTGGCATCATCGCCGATGTCGGCCAACACACCGGGAGATCGACGCCATATGAGCTTCGTCCCGTCGGTTCCGATGTCGAACGCGAACAGTTCGGCCGCAGGTGCCTTTCCGCCCGGTCCTGGAAGTATCGAGCTGCCCGCGAGACCTCCGTGCACGACGAACGCGCGAGCTCCCGCGATCGAGGGTGCCGGCCGCCGCGTGGGGTCGCTCGCGAGGCCGGTAGCGCTCCGCAGATCGACCGTCTCGTAGCGCGGCGCGCCCGGTGTGTCGACCATCACCAGCAGGTGTCGAGGGTCCTGGAACAGCGCGCATGCTTGCCCTCGTTCGAGCCGGCCCGTGACTCCAGTGGCTCGGGTGGGGTCCCAGGTCGTGGCGGCCACGGACCAAGAACCGAGTAGGCGCGGTACGGATCGCATCACCGAGGGCTTCGGTGCTTCGTTCACCGCGGCACCCTGGCCCGCGCGTCCACTCGGAAGCCCGTGCACATGAGGCCATGGCGCACTGCTGCGCGACGGGGCTACCAGCTCTTCGATCGCTTTCGCACGTGCCGCGCGCTCGTCTGCGGGAAGCGCATCGAGTTCGAGACTGGCACTGAGGACATCGCCTCGCTCGATCGCGAGGTCGACGAGCATGCGTCGCGCCTCGAGCGACGCTCGCGTGCCGGGATAGGCTCGGAGAATCGCGCGCAAGCGTGCGGAGCGCCCGTTCCCCATGGACCGCACGTCTTCGAAATGCGTGCGCGCATCCTCTTCGAGCGATGCTGCAAACTCGACCCTAGTCGTTTCGCTCGCCTCGGCGAGCATCGTCTCGAGCAGCGCGAAGAAGTCCCGTGTCTCGCGCTCACCCCATTCGAGCTGTGGGCGCTCGCCCGTCGGACTCAGCGCGGGGAGTAGGATCCGCAGCGCATCGGCTCCATGACCCTCCGTGAGGACCCTCAAGCCTTCTTCGAGTTTTCGCTGTTGGATCGGATCTGCACACGGGACGCGACTGCCGTTCTCGCGCATCCGTGCGCGCTCGGATTCCGGTCCTGTTTGCGCGACGCTCTGGCAGCAGATGCCGAAGAGGGAGATCGCTGCGATCGCGAGCTTCATCGAGCCGGCGTGGAGCGCGCTGCGTCGTCCCGATGCTCCTCGTCTCGATCCGCGTTGCCGAGTTCGGAAGCTTCGGCATCGCGTTTTCGGTTGCTGTAGGTCGTGTACCCACGTTGATCGAGGAGGCGTTCGCGAGCTTGAGGATCGTTTTCGAGCATCCAGCATTCGTCGCGCTTGATTTGAACGTCGTCGACGAGTTGCTGATAGCGATCGAGCTGCGATGCGTAGAGGCGTTCCGCTTTCCGAAGTTCGGTATGCGCATCCACGAAATCGTGAAAGAGCACCCACAGAGTCGCCGCGCAAAACACGACCGTCGCATATTGCGGCAGTCTGCGAACCACGCTTCCCGGTGCTCTGTGTTGGTGCGGCTTCATCGATGTGGGGTGTGGATCAAACGTCGGCGGGAGCCTCGGTCGGCTCTTCCGCGTAGCTCTGGTAACCGTAGAGGCCTGCGTCCGCGAGTTCTTCTTCGATCCGGAGGAGGCGATTGTACTTGGCGACGCGTTCCGATCGGCTCGGCGCGCCGGTCTTGATCTGGCCGACGCCCGTCGCAACGGCGAGGTCGGCGATCGTCGTGTCTTCAGTTTCGCCCGAACGGTGGCTCATGACGGCGGTGTAGCCGTTGCGCTGCGCCAGTTGCACGGCGTCGATCGTTTCGGTCAGCGAGCCGATCTGGTTCACTTTGACCAGAATGCTATTGCCAACACCTTGTTCGATCCCTTGGGCCAGTCGGGTGGCATTGGTAACGAACAAGTCGTCGCCAACGAGTTGACAGCGATCGCCAATGGCGTCGGTCAGTTGCTTCCAGGTGTCCCAGTCGTCTTCGCTGCAGGCAT
>JAGQQW010000124.1 GCA_020426005.1 Planctomycetota bacterium
CGGCTCTTGGTCCGCATCCGATCTCGATCCCGACACGAGGCCCGTTGGGCGACGAGCCATCCTTCTGTGGGGGCTCGGCGCGGCGTGCGCTGGCGTGGGAATCGGATATGCATCCGGGCGGTTCGGCGTCGTGGCAGCAACCACGGCGCGATCGGAGGCAGGGGGCACAGCCGAGGGCGAAGGCGATGTGCACGCACCGTCCGGTTTGCTCCCGGCACCACCGTTCGTGCAGGAGATGCTGACGATCGATGAGGCGGTTCTCGTCCAGCGTGCTGGCGACTACGAGCGCATGTCGCGTCGCTACCTGGATCATGACCTCGCGGCGGGGTTCGAGCGTCTGCTCGACGCGGCGACGCGTGCCGAGCGTGGGGTTCGTGATGCCGCGAGTTGTTGTGCGATTCGCACCTTGGGCAAGCTCGAGCGCTACGACGTGATCCGAGCTTGGCTGCGTTCGGGACGCAACCATCCCGAGGCACGCGCTTTGGCAGAGTCGATCGTCGACGGCGGTCCAGGCGGCGCAGCGAAGCGGAGGTCGCGATGACGGGGAAGCGCTTCAAGCTCGATCCGGATCCACCGATTGCCGGCAAGCCGCTCGAGATCACGTACGTCGGTCGCGCCCGTGTCATCATGATGCAGATCGACGATCGCCCGGAGCAGCGCCTGAAGCCCGACGAGCAGGGGCGCATCACGATCTCCAGTGTCGGTTCCGGGGACGAGTTCATGCTCTCGGATCGGGACGGTCTCGACGGCTACGTTCATCGACAGATCCAACATCTGGGATAAGGGCGTCATGCGAACACGTAGTCCTGTTGTTGCACTCGCGCTGACAGTCTCGATGTCGTTGTCAGGGGCCCTGAGGAGCCAAACCGAACGCAGTGTCACGATCCCGATCGGGTCGGAGCTGACGGAGCAGAACTCCGCGATATTCTGGGTCGCGAGCCCGTTCGCCGCGCGCCATCAACTCGTCTTCGATGCCGTGAACCTCGTGAGTTTGATCGGCACGGATCTCGTCGGGTTCGAAGTGCGGAGGGACACCGGCGACAACCGCAGGTTGACTTCGTTTCGATCCCAGGTCGATTGCATCGTCTCGACACGTCCTTCGTCGTTGATCGGTCTCGTGCCGACCTTCACGAACAATCACGGTGCGAATCGGCTCACGGTACTGTCGCGCAAGGTCGCGTTTCCCGCCTCGCCTGCGTCCCCGACTCAGCCCGCTGCGTGGGGAACCGGCGCTTCGGTCCGCATCATGTTCACGACACCGTTCCGCTATGACGGCGGTGGATTGTGTCTCGAGACGAAAGTCGTTCCGGACGCGCCGTCGAGTTCTTCGCCGCAAGAATGGTGGCCGATCGACGGACGCTCCACGGACAACGGGGCCGCAGTCCAGCTCGTGGGAAACAGCTGTATCGCCGGGTTTTCGCTGCAACCCGCGGACGTCGATCCCGTCGGGCTCGCGCCGGGCGCGACGAGTCGTTGGTTCGTGTTCGGGCGACCGACGCGGACCATCACGATTGCCGCAGCGTTCTTCGGGACGCGAACGACCGCGATCGACCTGGCTGGAATCGGTGCGCCATCGTGCATGGCATACGTGTTCGGTGACTTCGCGATCGCGGCACCGTTCTCGGAATTCACTGCAGGGGGACACGGTCTTGCGGAGTGCGAACTCCCGTTTCCCGTCGACGGTCGACTCGTCGGAGCGAGCTTGGTGTCCCAGTGGATCGTCGCGCAGGCGGGATCCAACACCTTGGGGCTCACGCTGTCGAACGCGGTGCACGCGAAGATCGGTGCCTCGATCGGCATGGATACCGCTTGGATCGAAGCGGCCTCGTCGGATGCAGTTGCGGGCAGAATCTCTTACCATCGGACACCCGTCGTTCGTTTGTTGTTCCGATAGCAACGTGTTGTTTTGAAATGTAGTCGGAGTATTCGAGCATCGTGGCGCGACTCGGTTTGAAAGTCTTCTTCCTGCGCACTCGACGCGAGCAGTTGAGTCAGCAGGATCTCGCGAGCAAGCTCGGGGTACGTCAAGCCACGTTGTCGAACATCGAGCGTGGGCGCATGCTTCCGACGCTTCCGCTCTTGTTGGAGTTGTGTCGCTTCTTCGACGTCTCGCCAAACTACATGCTCGACGATGATCGAGGTGTCGAGCCGCGACAGACCGAGCGCTGGTCGATGCGCAACACACTCGTAACGACCGGAATGTGGATCGAAGCGCCGCGCGACGTGTTGCGAAACTTGCATGGCGACAAGGTGCTGTGCCCTCTCGTGCCGGGCGAGCAGTTCTATGACGACGAGGCGCGTGTTCGCCGTGAGCAGGCGGACTCTCGCGCAGCTGTCGAGCGACTCGAAGCTGCGCGACGCCGAGACAGTGTCGAACTCGAAGAGCTACTGGATCGGGAACTGCAGCTGCCGCCGCGGGCGCGCCCGAGAGCTCGTTCTTGACGCGACCGGAGTCGGCCGAGCGGCTCAATCTCGACTGACCGTGAATCCCGCATCGTCGATCGCGGCTCGGATCGCGTCGTCGTCGCCACCGTCCACGGTGACGGTCTTTGCGTCGAGGTCGACTTGGATCGATCGCACGCCTTCGAGCTTCGAGACTCCGTCGCGAATCGACGCTTCGCAGTGACTGCAAGACATGTCAGTAACGAGATACGTGTGGGGCTGTGAGGTCGTCATGATCCTGCGCGCGTGGTGTTCGTAGCGTGTTCGATGGAAGGACGCGCACGATAGCCCTCGAAGCCTCGTAGCCTCAGGCTGTTCGTGACGACGAACAACGAGGACATCGCCATCGCGCCCGCGGCGATCATCGGGTCGAGGATGCCGAATGCAGCAAGAGGAATCGCTGCCGCGTTGTAGGCGAACGCCCAGAAGAGATTGCCGCGGATCGTCGACAACGTTCGCCTCGACAGCGCGATTGCATCGGCGACTGCGAGCAGGTCCCCCGACATGATCGTGAGATCCGATGCTTCGATCGCAATGTCGGTGCCGGTTCCGATCGCGATGCCGAGATCGGCACGTGCGAGTGCGGGAGCATCGTTGATTCCGTCGCCGACCATCGCGACGCGGCGATGCGCGGCTTGGAGTTCACGGATCTTCGCTTCTTTGTCCGCCGGTAGAACATTCGCGTACACGCTGTCGACACCGATCGCTTGGCCGACGAAGCCCGCGGTGCGTTCGTTGTCGCCAGTCAGTAGGGTGACGACGAGTCCGAGTTCGTGGAGCGCTCGGACTGCCGCGGGGGCCGTTGATTTGATCGTGTCCGAGACGACGAAGGCTGCCGAAGCGACGTCGCTTCGACCAGCGAACACGACCGTCGCTCCCGTCGCCTCGGCTTCTCGAGCACTCGCCTCGAGCTCGCGTCCGATCTCGCGGAACAAGCGCTTCGACCCGACACGAATCTCCTGTCCATCGACCTCGCCTCGGACTCCGATCCCTGCACGACTTTCGAAGTTGTCGACGTCTGCGTGCGACTCTGTGAGGGAAGCGATCGCGCCGGCGATCGGGTGCTCGGACTTCGCTTCGAGCGATGCAGCCTGCCGAATGATTTCCTCGTCACGAGGGTCGTCGCGAACGACTTCCCGCACCGACATCTTGCCTTCGGTGACCGTGCCGGTCTTGTCGAGCACGACCTGATCGATGGCGCGCGTGTCCTCGAGGATTTCGCCACCCTTGATCAGCACGCCGAGACTCGCACCGCGACCGGTCCCGACCATGATCGCGAGTGGGGTCGCGAGGCCGAGTGCGCATGGACAGGCGATGATCAGCACCGCGACTCCAGCCGTGATGGCTCGATCGATCGGATGACCGGTCACGAGCCACAGGGCGAACGTGATCACCGCGATCGTGATCGATGACGGTACGAACCATGACGAGATCCGGTCTGCCAGACGCTGGATCTGAGCCGTGCTGCCCTGTGCTCGCTCGACGAGTTCTCGGATTTGCGCGAGTGCCGTATCGGCGCCGACGCGGGATGCCTCGACGACGAGCGAGCCGTCGGTATTGATCGTGGCCCCGATCACTTCGTCCCCGACACTCACATCGACGGGCACCGGTTCGCCGGTGATCATCGACGCGTCGACGGCTGCACGGCCGGACACGACCCGTCCGTCGGTCGCGATCTTCTCGCCTGGTTTCACGACGAACCGCATCCCGACCGTGATGTCTTCACGCGGGAGGATCGTGCCGTCTTCGAGCGTCGCGGTACTCGCGCCCAGGCTCGCCAGTTTGCGCAGTGCCGCACCCGAACGGCGGGTCGCGCGGCTCTCGAGCAGCTTGCCGAGCAAGATCAGCGTGACGATCGTCGCACCTGTTTCGAAGTAGACGTGACCCGAAGCGAGCGAGCTCGTCCCGCCCTGCGTGGACAACACGAGGACGACCAACGACCACAGCCAGGAGACGGTCGAGCCGAGGGACACGAGTGTGTCCATGGTTGTCGCTCCCTGACGCAGTCCGGCCATCGCCTTGGTGTGGAAAGACTGGCCCGACCAGAAGACGACCGGGGTCGTCAGAGCGAGTAGGACCCATTCGTACCCTCCGAAACGCAGCGCAGGCACCATCGACAGCAGCATTGCCGGAAGGGTCAGAACCGCCGCGACGATGAAGTGACGCTTCGTGACCTGCCAATGGCGCTCGGCGGCGGCATCCTTCGCGGTCGCATCGACGACGGAGAAGCCGAGCCTCTCGATCGTGTCGCGGAGGTTCGTCTCATCGACATCAGCTGCATGTCGAACGTCGACCCGCGCGTTCGCGAAGTTGACGGTCGCACTCGTGACGCCTTCCAGCTTGCCGAGCTGCCGTTCGATACGACGTGCGCACGAGGCGCACGTCATTCCATCGACGTGCAACCGTGTCCGCTGCGCACCGGAAGGAGCGTCGCTCGCGGGCTCGTTCTGCATCGTCGTTTGGTTCATTTCACGACCATAGGACGGTTTCCGGTGAATCCGAATTTCGCCACAAAACCTCGAAGTCGCGTTCGCGTGGTCGGGTTCGCGCGCTCTACGTGCATGAATACGATCAACCCACTCCCGATTGTCGTGCGGAAGCCACGCACATCTTCGCTCGGCGTTCTCGGTTTTGCAGTCGCTTGTCTCCTCTCTGCGCCTCTCGAGGCCCAGTGGACTTGGGCCGGACTCAACCGTTACACGAACCAAACGAGTGTCCGAGATGTCAAAGCGGACACCGAGGTGTTCGCGAGTGCTCGCGGCAGTCTTCGCGTCGAGATCGAAACGCAGACACGGCTCTACGGCTTTCTCGAGCACGCGCACCACCTGCAGCTACACGACTTCTCGACGTCGGGCAATCCACACGTCCGCTACACACTCGAACTCGGCGGCGTCACGGTCGCGACGAAGGACATTCGCACCCCCGGTCGCGTTCTCGCGCCTTACGTGACGCGACGCCTCTACCCACAGAACCTGCAGCGGTCCTATCTGACGACGGCGGGTGTGTTTCGCGTTGCGGCAAACCTCGTCGCTGGCGGAATCATGAATGCCGACTACAAGCTGAACTACTCGAAGTTCGTCCCGGATGGGTCGTTCGACACGTCGCTCGTCGGCGAAATGAATCTCGCCTCGGGGTTCGGCCTGATCGATGCGCGCATTGCATTCGGGCGGTGTGGCTTCTTCGGGAAAGTCGACAACGTGTTGATCTTCTCGGGAGGAGGACTGCGCTTCCGTCACGGCGACTCGACGTTCCGTCTTCGCTTCGCTCAGTCTTTCTACCTCGGGACACAGCCGAGTTGGCGAACGATCTACGACGTGAAGGTTCCCTACACGATCATCGACCCGTACCTCGTCGTCGCGAGGCTGTGATGGGACGGGACAGCTTCGTTCTCTTTGCACTAGGCACAGCGATTGCGCTGTTCGCGATCTACACGTGCAAGTCGCATGCGGTCACCGCGCGGCTCGACTTGGCTGCGACTCCACGGGACTCGAACGCGTCGACGTTCGTCGCGAAGCGGCTGGCGGGTGACCGTCAAGAAGCGAGCGACCGCGCGCGCCTCGTTGCTGGAACGGAGCTGCGCTACGACTTTCGGTTCGAGAATCGAGTCGAACAGCGCGCCATGAATGTGGCGTTCGGCAAGCGACCGGACGGGCCACCTGCGGCTCGAGGAGCCATTCCGACGCAAGTCGCGGAAGGCGTCGTCGACGGAACCATGGTCCTGCGCTGTCTCAGCCACGCGCCGGTCCATGTGCTCGAGATGCGCTTCGAATCGCTGCGCGGATGTCCAGCTCGAGCCGATGCGAATCGACGAACGAACGCACTCGCCGCGATGCGTCGCGGAGTGATGCTGCGATGTTCGGAGGAGCTCGCGATCGATGGAATGCATCACGATGATTCGGTTGCAGACGATGACCGTGCGCTTCTCGAGAGTATCGCGCTCGCGCTGGTCTTCGTCGTTCCCGGAAGTGAGCCGCTCGAGCGGAGCGAGCGCGCATTGCCCGTCGATGTGCTCGCGCGTTACGAGCGAGTGCCGAGTCAGGATGGCGTGCGGATTCGGCGCACGGAACGGAACGCCGTGTCCGTCCGCGATGACCGCGAGGGCGGCACCGACTCGGCGTCCGTGAGCGGGTATGGCGAGGCGATGTTCGTGTCTGAGCTCGCGTGGTTCGAGGCGGCTCGTGCCGAGCGTACGTCCATCGTCCGACTACCGTCCTTTGGCGTAGAAATCGAAGACCGTTGGGCCGTCCGTGCACGCTTCGTTTCACGGGTTCCCGCGCGTCTCTGCGACGTGCCGGACTTGAGCGCCATCGCCTGGCAGCCAGTCGGGTCCAGCAAGGGTGAGCGCGCCTCAGGTCAGGGAGTCGTGCAGCAAGTCGCGCAGGGTTCGTCGCCGAGAGGCGAAGTCGAAGCCATCGTCGCCCGCATCGTTCGTGACGTCGTCGGCGGCGAGTTGTCGGATGCGGCGCTACTCGACTTGACGCGTGCACTCGAGCAGAACCGCGATGGGCTCGAGTGGCTGTTGACCGCGATCGATGCGGATACGTGGTCGGGCGATTCGCTCTCGGTGATCCTCGCCGCACTCGGGATGACGCGAGAGCCGCGGATCGAGGAGTGGCTCGCGAATGGCCTCGCGAACCAGAATCGCAGTGCGACCCAACGCGCTGCGCTCGCACGTTGCGCGATTGGGCGGACGTCGTGTTCGACTGCATTGTGGTCCTCCTTGAACCATGCCGCGATGGACAGCGATGACGAGGTCGCCGGAACCGCGATGTTGGCTCTCGGGGCCCTCGACGCTGCCTCGGGCGAGGGAGTGCGGAGGTTGTCCTCGCTCGCGTCGAGCGCAGCGGCGAACGGACGTACCGCCGACTGGCTCGAGGGTTTGGGCAATACACGGAGTGATGCGGTGCTCGAGATCGCACCGCGATACCTCGATGCCTCCGACGCTTCGATTCGACTCGCAGCCGTGCGTTCGCTCCGAAACGCGGGGACACGTGCACACGAACTCCTGCGAGCCGTCATGGCAAAGGACGCGAGCGAGGCCGTGCGCAAAGCCGCGGCGCGGATCCTCGCGCAGGGTTGAACGGATCCTGCATACTGGCCTCCATGTCGGATACGTCGGGAGGCAGCTTCGGGAGCTTCAAGGATCTCGCTCGTGCTTTGGGTAAGGGCGAGGACGAGGGCTCCGAAGAAGCCGAGGATCGCGGCTGGACGCTCGAGCGAGTCGACGAGGATGCGGATCTCGAGCCACTCGGGGACTACGTGTACTCGGGAGAGACGGTGCGGCAGCGCATCGACGCGCGGCCCACCGGTGACGGCCCGATGACGACCGGTCCGGCGTGCTATCGCGATCCGGACAGCGACGAAATCGCTCTCCTCGCGTCGTTTCGCATCCGCACACGCTTTCCGGACGACGTGATGCGCGAAGTCGAGAAGCTCGGCAAGGACCCGACGCCCGCCGATTGGCAGGGACGTCTCGATCTGCGCGAGCGCACGATCTTCACGATCGATGGCGAGGACGCGAAGGACTTCGACGATGCGATTTCGATCGAAGTTTTGGTTGACGGAAACGTCGAGGTCGGCGTGCACATCGCTGATGTCGGTCACTACGTGCAGCCCGGTACCGCTCTCGACGACGAAGCGCTCGCCCGCGCCACGAGTGTCTATCTGCCGGATCAGGTCGTCCCGATGCTTCCGCACGAGCTGTCGGACGAGCTGTGTTCACTCGTCGCTGGACGTCCGCGGCTCGCGTATTCGGTGTTCATGGTCTTCGATGCGAAGGGGAAGCGCATCGATTCACGCGTCGCAAAGTCGGTGATCGAGAGCAAGCACCGGACGACCTACGCACAAGTCCAAGAGCTTCTCGATGGCAAGGACACCGAGCGTGCGCGCGAGATCGCGTACCTGCGAGAGGACCTGAAACGCCTGAGTGACTGGACACGCAAGCAACAGCAGATTCGCGATGCGAAAGGCTCGCTTCGGATGCAGTCGTCCGAACAGAAGTTCGTTTTCGACGATGCGGGAAACGTCGTGCGCGTAGTCGAAGCGGCGCGCTACTTCAGTCAGACCCTGATCGAAGAGACCGCGATCGCGGCCAATCAAGCCGTCGGTGATCTCTTTCGTGCCAAAGGTCTACCGGCGATCTATCGAGTGCATCTCGAGAAGGACCCCGAAGAGATCGCTGCGCTGCGGGAGACGCTCGAGAAGTACGGCATTCGTGTGCCGGACAAGGACCGCATCACCGGTCAGGACATCGGGCATCTCATTCGCACCGCGAGACGTAAGCCCAATTCCGAAGCTCTGATCCAGCGCATCATGGGGCTCGTCGAGCGTGCGACCTACGAGATCGGAGATCCGGAACAGATCGCGAAGCACTTCGGCCTCGCGCGTGAGTTCTACTTGCACTTCACGTCACCGATCCGGCGGTATCCGGACCTGATCGTGCATCGATGGCTCTGGGCGGTCGAGAGTCGTGAGGACGAAGCGTCCGAGGATCTTTCGTCCCACGAGTTCTTGGCCGATCTCGCAGACACTGCAGCACACTGTTCGGTGAAGTCCGAAGTCGCCGAGGAGGCCGAGCGAAGCACGAAGAAGCTCAAGATCTGCCAACTCATGTCGGCGCACATCGATGAGCGTCTCGATGCGAAAGTGGTCCGCGTGAGTCGCTTCGGCATCGACGTGCACCTGCATGCCTACAACGTGCCCGCGTTCATCCCCACGCGCGCGATCGGCAGTCGACCGCGCGTCGAGGGATCGACGCTCACGATCTCGAAAGGCAAACGCCTGCTGTCGTTCACCGAGGGCTACCCGGTCGCCGTCGTCGTGCGTTCGGTCGACTTCATCCTGCTGCAGGTGCTGCTCGAGCTGCCGTGACTCGAAGGCGAGCGTCAACGCAAGGTCGTGATCGCGACGTTCGTCAAGTCTTGGTTCGTGCCATCGATGCCGAGCACCTGCCACCCGATCGAGTAGCCGACGAAGCGACTGTCGTTGGTCAAGGAGACCGGGAAGGAGATCAACCCATTCGGAGGCACGGTCCCGCTCGCGACGTGAAAGAGAGTCGCTGGGTCGATCATCAGATCACCGAACATCGTTGCGGTCGGTTGTCCTGCAAGGCCGACGAAGAGTGCGTAGCTGCTCGTTCCTGCCGCAACCACCTCCGCTGTATGCGGCCATCCGATCGCGGTCCCCGTGACCCTCAGGGACGGCAGGCGCCTCGTCCCGACGGTGCCGAAACCACTATGTGGATTCGCGTTGTTCGTAGAGACGAGAGTCGTGAGGGGATCGAGCAACAAGCTCGATTGAGCATCACCCTCGAGTGCTGAGTTCTGTGCCCAGTAGTACGCGGAAGCGGTCCACTTGGATCCACGTCCGTTCGCGATTCGGATATGCGAGCCGATCGACTGGAGTGCGGGATTCGCCTTCGGATACGAGATGCTGATGCTGTTTGCAGAAGTCGACGTGAACGTCACGTTTGATTTCTGACACAGGACTGCCGGCTTCGTCGCAGCTGCATCGATCACGCACGAATCGAACGATGCGTTGGAGTTCAGGATGTCGAGGCCCGATGGGATGTAGCAACGTGCGAAGGAAACGGCATTGCAGCCGTTGACGATGACTGCGTCGTTGTACGGGATTCCGACGACACAGCCGAGATCTTCGAGGCTTACGACGCCCTGATTGCCGACAACTCGGTAGACACCGTTTTTTGCGTAGCTGGCAACGATCACGAAACGCGAGAGGACGAATGTCTTTCCCGCACTGATCCCTGTGATCGTGAATGGTGTTGCCACCGGTTTTCCGAGGTCGAGTATTGCCCCCGGTTGTCCGAGCAGGCGAACCCCTTTGTTGATGAACGATGGGAACGCATACGTGCCCGGGCGTACGACGATCGAATCGCCGTCCTGAGCTGCAACGATCGCTGGCGAAATCGCGTCGAAGTCGTAGCCCGCACCGCGTGCTCCATCGACGACCCAAGTCTTCTGGGCATTGAGGACAGTCGGTGAAAGGGCGAGAGGGCAAGTGACGCTCAGGATGATCCAGAGTGCCTTCATAGAGAGTTCTCCTTGCATGGTTGATCGCGGGTGTCGAGCGACCAGTCACAGAGTAACCGCCTGATCAGGCTGAGTCAGGTAGGTGCGCGACCTCTGCGCATGCAGGTGTTCGCGACGGTTCTGTTATGGGTGTCCAGCCGTCCTGGCCTCTGGCCTGCCGGCGCACTGTTTCAACGCAGCGAAGTGATTGCCGCGTTGGTCAACTCGTAGTTCGTTCCGTCGACTACCAGCGCCTGCCACGTCGCGGGCAGGCCGCGCAGGCTCACGTCCTTCGTGGCCGGGATCGTGAGGATCGCCAAACCGGCGGTGACGTTGCGAGTCGTGATGTGGAAGAGCGTGCTCGGAGCGATCCACGAGTCTCCGAATGGCGGTGCTTTCGCAAGGCCTGGCAGCCCACAGAAGAGTGCGAACACGCTGCTGGCAGTCGCGCGCACCGTGATGCTGTGCACGCCGCCGATGGTCGATCCCGTGACTGCGAGCACGGGCATGCGCCGTGTCGTGGTCGTCGCGAACCCGTCGTACGGGTTCGCCCCGCCAGAAGGCACGAGGTTGACGAGCGGGTCCAGCACGAGAGTCGAGTTCGCATCGCCGACGATTGCAGCGATCTTTCCGAAGCGGCCGCCGGTGAACGTCGATCCCGATCCCGCGAGGACGCGAAGGTCGGAGGACACGGCGCCGATCGCTGGTTGCTCCGGGGCGACGAGTCCCACGAACCCTTCGGCTTGGCTTGCCACGATGGTCGCGCGCGTATGGTCGCAGAGAATCGTGCTGCTCTTCGTGTACGACGCGACAGCGCAGGAGTCGATCGTGACGGTGGAGTTCCTGGCGGCGATTCCACCCTTGATGTTGCACCGTGATACGAACACGGACGTGCAGCGTTCGATCTGCACGGTATGAAAGTCAAGGAAGGTGGCATCGAAGGCCAGGTCTTCGAAGCTGACGGTGCCTTGGCAGTCCGTGATGTGAGCCACGCCCGTCGGCGTGAACACGGCCGCGACGCGGAAGCCCGCGAGCACGAACGTCTTGCCGGCTCCGATCCCGGACACGGTGAAGCTCTTCGCGTACGTTCCGAGGTCGAGGATCGCATCGCCCTCTCCGAGCAAGCGAACAGCCTTCGTCAACGTCTGCGGGAATGAATACCAGCCGGCGCGGACGACGATCGAGTCCCCTTCCGCGGCAGCCGTGAGTGCTGGGGCGATCGTGTCGTAGTCGTAGCCGGTGCCGCGTTGGGCATCGACGATCCACGTGCGCTGGGCGTGGGCAGTCGTGGTCGCTGCTGCGAGGGCCGCGCTGAAGACCGTGAGTCGAATGAAACGAAGCGTGAACATCTGAGCTACCTCATCGTGTTGCGTGTGTGTCGAAACGTGATGAGGAGGAAGCGAAAGAGCGACGCGAATCGAACGCGGACGCGCGTCACTCGGCGACGAAACGAGTCACCGCATCGTCGTAATCACGGGATTCGTCAAGTCGATCGTCGTCCTGTGGAGGTTGAGCGCCTGCCAGGTCGCAGGAAGTCCGCGTAGGCTCACGTCCTTCGTCGCGGGGATGGTGAAGACCACGAGGCTTCCGAGGACCGAGCCACTCGTCACGTGGAAGAGCGTCGTCGGTTCGAGCCACAAGTCGCCGAACGGAGGCGCGTTGAGATGCGTCGGGAGGCCGAAGAACAGCGCAAAGATGTCGTTCGCCTGCGCATGGAGCGTGAAGCGATGCAGACCTCCGATCGTCGAACCGACGACACCGAGTACCGGCACGTTGCGCGTCGTCACGTTGCCGAATCCCTCGTGCGGCTTCGCGTTCCCGGTTGGCACCAGCTTGACGAGTGGGTCGAGCACGAGCGTCGAGCCGGAATCGCCACGAATCGCCGTGAGCTGGGTGCTGCTCCCCGCCGAGTAGGTCGAGCCCGTTCCCGCAAGAAGACGAATCGTCGATGCCGTGGCTTCGAGCGCGACGCCGGGTGTGCGCAAGAAGCCGTCCGTCCCGGCGGCGGTACTCGCCGTGAACGTCGCGTTCGAACGCTCACAGGCGATCGTCGCGCTGCCGCCGTAGGGGGATAGCGTGCTCGAATCGACCGCGATGTTCGAGTCGCGTGCGAGCAAGCCGCCGAGGATGTTGCAGCGAGTGAAGAACGCGGCGTTGCATCGCTCGACTTGGATCGACTGGATGTTGAAGAGGATCGCGAAGCACGTGAGGTCCTCGAAGCTGACGGTTCCCTTGCAGTCCACGACTCGGAAGTAGCCTGCCTGCGCGTACGAGGCTTGGATGCGGAAGCCCGCGAGCACGAACGTCTTGCCGGCCCCGATCGCGGAGACCGTGAACGGGTTCGCGAGCGGGCCGAGGTCGAGAATCGCGCCCGGCTCGCCGAGAATGCGCACGGCCTTGATCACCGAACGGGGGAACGCGTAGCTCCCGGCCCGCACGACGATCGCGTCCCCTTCGCTGGCCGCCGCGATCGCAGGCGCGATCTCGGCGTGGTCGTAACCCGGGCCGCGCTGTGCGTCCACGATCCAAGTCTTTTGTGCGTCTGCGGTTGCGGCCGTTGCCGCGAGAACCGCGCCGAGGGCCGAGAGTTTGGCGACGTGTGCCATCCACATAGGTGCTACCTCATTTCGTCGAGAGCGTGTCGGGGCTTGCGGGACCTGATGGAGGGAAGCGGAAATCCGCAGCGAATCGAACGGGGATTCCCTGCGTGTGATAGCGCCAGGGTACCGGCGACGCGCTTCCCCCGCAGGTTGCGCGCGAAGGACTCTCGTAAGATCGCTGCGCCTATCTATCTCTGCCGCAGAACGGGCTTCGGTCTCCCAGCTCGGGTGAATCGCGCTCGCGGCTCTCTTCTACCTGGTTCCCATCATGCTCTTCGAACGCTCCTCGCGCGTCGTGCTCGCGACATTCACGTCTCTCGTCGTTGGCATGTCCGCGCATGCCCAAACCTATACGAACTTCGGTACGCGTTGTACCTATGGCTCGAGTTCGCCGGCACTTCATGCCAATGGCCTGCCGGCGCTCGGCCAAACCATGCAGATCCAGCTGACCGAAGCTGCGCCGAGTAGCGTTGCGGTGCTGCTCTTCGGCTTCGCGAAGTTCGCGACTCCGCTCGACCTCGGTTTCGTCGGCGCCGCCGGTTGTCAGCTCTGGATGCTGCCCGACATCAACGTCTCGATCGGCGTCGGTGCAACAGGCGTCGCGATCGCGCAGTTCACCGTTCCTCTCGATGCGTCGCTCACGGGTGTCTCGCTGCACAACCAGTGGATCGACTTGACCGTGCCGACCATCCAGGTCACGAGTTCGAATGGTGGAACGATGACTCTCGGGCCCGTGCCACCAGCAATCAGTGCACCGGTCTTCGGAGGTCCCGCGAGTGGTCCTGTCGGAACGGTGGTGACCCTGCGCGTGAAGAACCTCGGCACGTCGAATCCCGACGACATCTGCTTGCGCGTCGCAGAAGCATCGACGGGAAACCTATCGCTGCTGAAGGTCACGAACATCGTCAAGGACACCGTGACGGGCGAGGACGTGATCACCGCTCGACTCGCGACCGCCAACATGAAGAGTCCCGTGCGCGGTGACCTCGGACTGATGCGCGGCGCCGGCGCAACGCCTCCGATCAACCCGAGCACATGCTTGTCGACGCCGTTCTCCGCTTGGGCGTGGCAGGGCACGTCGCTGCCGGGTGCCGACCTGACGGTTCCGGGTGCGTTCATGCCGACGGCGAGCGCCAACCAGGTCGCGACGAACTTCATCTACGAAGCGTCGTCAAACTCGCTGTACGTCGACGTGCCGGCCTATCCGTTCGGTAACGGCGGCTTGTATCCGGTCGGTGCAGGGATCACGACGGATGCGCATGGCGACCTGAGCTGTGGCGGCAGTGTGCCCGGTGGACACTTCGACCACATGGTCGAGACGGTCAATGTCTTGGCGGCATGCGCGAACATGACCAACCAGACCGTCGCGGTCGAGCACGCGCCGCAGGTGCAGCAGGCATTCGACAACACGTTCGGCCCGGGGCGCTTGATCGTCACGAGTGAGACGACAGGGAGCCTTGCGCGCATTCGGATCAAGCCGACCAATCCGCTCTGCACGCTGACGGGCGGCGGCGGCGCCCTCGTCGTGACGCAGTGAGCGACGCGTAGCCGCGTACTACGCGTACTACGCGTCGGATTCGGCGCTCTGCGCCGAGTCCGACGGATTCGAACGCTGTGCCTCGGCCGGGACGAAGTCCTTCGTCCGATCCTTCGCGTCCGCCCAGAGCTTGTCGAGCGCGTAGAAGGACCGGGCTTCGTCCTGGAAGACGTGGATCACGACCGTGTCGAAGTCGAGCAGGATCCACCAGCCGTCGGCATGCCCTTCGATGCGCGCCTTGGGAACACCGGCGTGCTTCATCGTCGTGTCGATCGCCGACGCGATGGCTTGCGCTTGGCGCCGGCTCTCGGCGGTCACGAGCACGAACCAGTCGGTGATCGAGAGTCCCTTCGCGACATCGAGGACCCGGATGTCGAGTCCCTTCTTGTCGATTGCGATCTCGATGGCGCGGCGGAGCAGTTCGTCGGTAGTCATGAGCAGTCGTCTGTCGCGCCGCGCGTCACCCGTTCTCGGAAGAACGGGTGATCAGGTCGCGGCCTTGATGAAGAGCGGCAAGAAGACGAGCGCGACGATGCTCATCAGCTTGATCAGGATGTTGATCGCGGGACCGGCGGTGTCCTTGAACGGGTCCCCGACCGTGTCGCCGACGACAGCGGCCTTGTGGGTGTCCGAACCCTTGCCTCCGTACTCTCCGCTCTCGATGAACTTCTTGGCGTTGTCCCACGCGCCGCCCGCGTTGGCCATGAAGAGCGCCATCATGACGCCCGACACGAGCGAACCCGCGAGCAGGCCACCGAGCGCTTCGGCGCCGAGCCACCAACCGACGACGATCGGAGCGAGGACGGCCAGCAGGCCCGGCGCGACCATCTGGCGGATCGAGCCCTTCGTCGCGATCGCGACGCACGAGGCGCTGTCGGGTTCGGCACCCGGTGCACCTTCGAGGAGGCCCTTGATCTCACGGAACTGACGACGGACCTCGCCGATCATGTCGTTGGCCGCACTGCCGACCGCGCGCATCGCGAGCGCACTGAAGA
>JAGQQW010000125.1 GCA_020426005.1 Planctomycetota bacterium
ACATGGGACCAAGACCTGGACGCGGTCGCATACGACCAGAATCCGAGGACGCGTTCACGTGTGACGAGAAAAAGCCCACGATCCCCGCGAGCCTCGTGAATCCGTACGTCCAAGGACGACGTATTGTAGGAACGGTGATGGCATTTCGGACCCTACTCGAGGATGCGAGACGCGGCGATCGCAACGCGATCGAGGCCTTGCTCGAGTCCCAGCTCGGCGGCCTGCGTGCGTTCATACGATTGCGTAGTGGAAACGCGCTACGTAGGCGAGAATCCCAGTCCGACCTCGTGCAAACGATCTGCCGGAGTGTGCTCGAGAATCTCGAACACGCGGAGTGCGCCGACGAACGGTCCTTTCGCAATTGGCTCTACACCGTCGCGCATCGCCGCATCATCAATCGCATCGAGTTCCATCGCGCCCAAAAACGCGCGTCGGCACGTGAGGTCGCGTTCGCACCCGAGGACGGCAACGGCCACGATGCCATACCGGCTCTCGAGACCTACGACGGCTCCAGAACGCCGAGTCGGTGTGCCGAGGCGCGCGAAGAGGTGTTGCGGATCGAAGCTGCGATCGATCGCCTTCCCAAGGAGTATCGCGACGTGTTGATCGGAGCGTGCATCCAAAACCGATCGCACGAAGATATCGCGACGAGCGTCGGCAAGAGCGTGCTCGCCACGCGCAAGATCCTGAGTCGAGCACGCGCCAAGCTCGCGATCGATCTGCGAGGCACGACGAGCGCCTGCTGAGACGCAGCATCGTCCAGAGAATTCGATCTCGAAGCGTCACATCGGCGCCAGCGTCCTGATTCGCTCCGTATGCGAGCGATCCCAACGACGTTGTTCTTCTCTCTCACGACGCTGTGCGCGGGCTCCGTGCTGGTTGCGCAGTCGAATCCCCGCATCGTACGGGACATCCAGCCTGGCGGGCTGTCTTCGATCCCCGACGACTTCGTGGACTTCTTCGGAAGGCTCATGTTCCGCGCATCCGCGCCGGGCCTCGGACACGAGCTCCACGTAACCGACGGCACGGCGGACGGGACCGTCCTCGTGACGGACCTGTATCCCGGACTCTCGAGCGGCTTCCCTCGTGAGCCGGTACTCCTGGGCGGGAGGGCGTTCTTCAGCGCACGACGCGGCAACAACGAAGGCACCGAACTCTGGGCTAGCGATGGCACGAAGAACGGCACGGTGCTCGTCAAGGACATCTCGACGACAGGATCGGGACAGCCGCGCAATCTCGTCGCCGGTGCAGACACGATCTACTTCACCGCAGCGACGCCAGCGACGGGTGAAGAGCTCTGGGCCAGCAACGGATCGGACCCAACGACGCGCATGGTTCTCGACATCGTCGCAGGGAGCACGAGCAGCGCGCCCCGCGACTTGACCGTGGCCAAGAATCGCGTGTTCTTCACCGCCTCAACTCCTGGTGAGGGCCGAGAGCTTTGGGTCAGCGATGGCACACCCCAAGGTACGCATCTCGTTCTCGACATCGTTCCTGGCGCCGCGAGCTCGGGTGTGAGCAACCTCGTCGCGCTCGACAGCGTCGTGTACTTCGTCGCACGTCATCCGACCAAGGGCGCCGAAGTCTGGATCAGCAATGGCACCGCGAGCGGTACGGGAGTCATCAAGGACATCTTCGAAGGCGGCGGCTCGAGCAATCCTGTCGGGCTGACGCGCGTCGATGACACGATCTACTTCTTCGCGACCGATGGCAAGCACGGCGCGCCGGACCTCTGGCGCACCGAGCCCGTCGTCGGAAGCACGAAGATGGTCGCGGACCTCACGCCCGCGGGTCGCGGAGCGCTCTTCGGCGAAACACTCGCCGTCGGCCCACTGCTGTTCTTCGCCATGCGCACGGCCGCGGAGGGGCTCGAACTCTGGCGCAGCGATGGCACACCGCTCGGAACGGGACTCGTCATGGACATTCGGCCCGGACCCGAAGACGGCGCTCCGCACAACATGACGGCATACGGCGCTCGAAGACTCGTCTTTGCTGCCAATGACGGCGCGACGGGCGTCGAGCCATGGATCACCCAAGGCCTAACGAAGAACACGGTACGACTCGGAGACTTGCGCGCGGGTCCTGCGTCTTCGTCTCCAGGACCATTCCTGACGAGCGGTAGCATTCTCTACTTCCGCGCGCAGACCGATCTCGGATCCGAGTTGTGGCGGTACGACTTCGGCGCGGTGACGACACCGATCGGACGCGGGTGTGGTCGTGACGATCGCATACCGACGATGCTCACGAGTGACCCGGTCCTCGGCCGCAACCTCGAAATCCAGGGGCGCTGTGCATTCGGCAACGCGACGTGTGTCGTCCAACTCGGCGTTCTGGCCCGCTACGACTTCCGCATTCTCGGATGTCAGCCGTACCTGGACCTCCTCGTCCCCTATCAACCGGTCGCGTTCGGAACTGCCAACGGCGGCCGCTGGGGCGCGACGCTGTTCTTGCCGAACCAACCATCCCTCGCCGGGCTTCGCGTCGCGTTGTGGACGTGGATCTTCCCGACGGATGCGAAGCGAGGCTTCGACACGACGAATGCCGTGCAGCTCACGCTCGGTCAATGAACTCCTCTTGCAGATCGACTCCACGAAAAGGATCAGGATCACCATGTCTCAGACAAATCACACCATTGCGAGCGCGGTCGGCGTGCTCCTCACTTGTTCGACTGCGCTTCTCGCACAGACGACTCTCCCATCGAACATCGACGACACGAGCTTCGGACCGCTCAAGAGCGGTATCACTTACGTCGTCAACAACGACGTCTCGGTCACGAGCGGTCGCACGCTGACGATCGAACCAGGCGCGATCATCAAGTTCGCGGCTGCGACGAGCGAGTTCTTCGTGCGCAACGGTGCGACGTTGAACGCGGTCGGCACACAGACGAACCCCATCGTGTTCACATCGATTCATGACGACAGCGTTGGTGCGAAGCTGTCCACCCGAGCGCCTCTACCCGCGGATTGGGACGATCTCGAGTTCGACACGGGTGGCGGTGGCTCGCTACGGTTCGTCGAAGTCCGCTACGCGGGTCGAGGCAACGATCCTTCGGTCGTCCTCGCCAACACGAGCGTCGCGATCCGCGACTGTCTCGTCCGCGACGGTGCGGGCGATGGGATCCAAGCACGAGGTACGCCAACGATCGAACGATGCGAGATCCGTGATTGCTCCGGATTCGCGATCGACCGTGTCACCTTCGCGAACCTACCGAACATTCTCGACAATACCGCAACCGGAAGCGGTCCCAAATCGATGCGCGTCACGGGCGGCACGATCAGCGGAGCCTTCGACATCGGTCCGCGCAACGGACTTCGAGGCGAGATCTACATCGACAGCACTCTCGAGATCCGCGGCGTCACGAGCACCCTCGCATTGCGCCCCGGGCTGATCCTCAAACTGATCAGCGCGGTCATCGTGTCCGGAGGTGCGAAGATGTTCGCGACCGGATCCTCGGCACAACCGATTCTGTTCACATCCCTCAATGACGACTCGGTGGGCAATGACACACTCGGAGACGGCGTGACTACGGGATCTCCCGGAGATTGGATCGACGTGCGGTTCAACTCACCCGGCTCGACACTCGACTTCTGCCAGTTCCGATTTGCTGGCCGTCAGGCGACGCCAGCAGCCGTGCGCCCACTGAGTGGGTCGTTCCGCATGTCGGATTGCATCGTCGAACAATGCCTGACCGGTGGCATCTCCTGCATCAGCAGCGATCCTGCCATCGAGCGATGTACGATCCGCGATTGTGGAGGTCAGGCGATCAACGGTGTGCGTCTCGACTCGATTCCGCGCTTTACGGGCAACATGGCTTCGAACTGTGCCGGTGGAGCCACGCTGTTCACGACGTTTCGGCAAACAGGGACCGCGCCGCTTTCCGTCTCGGCGACGATTGGGCCGGACAACCTGCTCGGCGGCGAGTTCGTCGCGAGCAGTGTCGATGCTCGTGGACTCGGCGTCACGCTGACACTCGAGGCCGGCACGATCCTCAAATTGGTGAACGGTATGAGCACATCGCAAAACGCGACCATCGTCGCGCGCGGCACGAGTGCAAAGCCGGTCGTGATCACATCGACTCTCGACGACACGGTTGGCAACGATGCCCTGGGAGACGGTCCTACCGTCGGAAGCCCAGGTGATTGGTCCTTCGTGAATCTGACCAACACTGGATCGACCTTCGAGTTCGTGAATTTCCGGTTCGGTGGTCGTGGCTTCTCGAACGGAGCCAACATCGTCGTCCAAACGAACGTGGGCGCTACATTCCGCAACTGCATCATCGAACAGTCCTCGCAGTACGGCATCAACTTCGTCGGAATAGGGCCGAGGAACGGCGAATTCGCCGTCGAGAACTGCGCGTTCAAGAACAATGCCCAACGCGCGATCCTCGGTCTCGACTGGCGTGAAGTGCCGGCGCTCTTGGACAATACCGCGTCGGGCAACGGAGGCGGTGATCAACTCTTCGTCGACGGTGAACGTTCGTATACCGACGTCTCGGTGGTCCGACGTAATACGCTCAACGGAGACGGCGTCATCAGCTGTGTCGGCGTCTCATCGTCGACCGGACAACGCTTCGTTGCCGGTCCCGGCCTCACGTTCAAGATGCGCGGCGGTTCGTTCATCAACGCTGCGGGTCATCTCGCGCTCGAAGGCCGAGGGGACGCGCCGATCGTCGTCACCTCCGTCAAGGACGATAGCTATGGAGGCGACACCAATCTCGATGGCTCGTCGTCGATGCCTCAACCCGGCGACTGGGGCTTGATCCGCTTCGAAAATCGAGGCACCGTGACAGGATCCATCGCGCACGTGCATGCACGCTTCGGCGGCGGAGGATTCTCGACGAGTTCTCTCTACAGTTGCAACAACGATCGCATCCGTATCACGTCTGCACGTGCCGACTATTCGAAGACCGCTGGCTTCTTGATCGACAACGTGATGTCTCCGGCCGCCAACTGGATCGCCTACAAGTGCGGTCGAGTCGGAATTCAGTTGTTGAAAGGAAACTTCGTCCTCCAGCACGCAACCTCGACGGAGAATACGGGAGTCGGCATCGCCGGCGCAGGTGCCTACACTGGTACGGTGTATTCGTCGATCAGCTGGAACAACGCGCGCGGCGTCACGCAAGACAACTTCGTCACCATCCGACACACGAAGTGCAATGGGAGCAAGCTCGACGGAAACATCCACGCGGATCCTCTCTTCGTCGACGTGCAGAACGGTGATCTCCACATCGACCCGACCTCCCTCTGCGTCGGCCGCGGCGACCTCCCCCAAGCGACCCTCTGGGGCATCGACTTCGACGGCAACAGCCGCATCCTCGACCACACCGAGAACGGTCTCGCGCTGCCCGATATCGGCGCCTACGAAGTCTTCCGGCACAGGATGGAATGGGACAGCGAGCTACGACTCGGCAAGACGACGAAGTTCAAGATCGTCGGTCCTGGATCGTCGCGAGGCTTTCAAGTCGTGTTCATCGGCCCGGGCGTCGGCGGCATGTTCTTGCCCCCTTTCGGTGTGCTCATCACGGGCACGCTCGCGACGAGTACGATTCTGTTCGCACACCCGGCGCGCACGCCGTTCGAGATCGCCGTCCCCGATGACCCGAACCTCGCCGGTGTGCGGATCGGCATTCAGACGTTGATCATCCATGACTTGTCGCTTCCCGCAGGAGGAATCACGAACGCCTTCCTCACGACGATTTCGCGCTGACTGAACTACTGATAGAACGCCTGTTGGCCGTGCCAACCGAGCGACTTGGCACTCGTCGTGACTTCGAGCGCCTGCCAGTAGAACGGCACGCCGGCGATACCGACGACGTTCGGCACCAACAAGCTCTGCTGGAACGCGCCTCCCACATCGAGTGCGCCGCTCATCACGGGCAGCAAGACCTGCAGCCCGAGACCGAGCTGCCCCTTGAACCCAGGGATCGAAATCGGCTGCGGCAGCTCACTGTTCGACAACAGCACGACGAACGCGGCCGACGGTGAACCAAACAAGTCGAGACTGACGGTCTGCCCGAGAGCTCGCTCACCCGTAACACAGAACATCGGATTCCGAGCAAGGCGAACATCGACGTTGTCGACGAGCAGTTGAGGAGACGTCGTCGTCGCCTTGGACGTGTAGAAGAGTTCGACGCGAAGCGCAGCGCTACCCGCCGTCGTCGGCTTGAATCTCGCACACAGCCTTCGCCGTTGCAGGACTCGCGGCTGGCGCGTTGCCGTGAATTGGAAGCTCGCAACCTGCTGGCTTCCGAGGAAGACCTGAATCCGCCCCATCGCGAGAGACGGAGACAGGAGCGACCCTACATGCCCGACATCGAGCGTCAACTCGTACTCGAGTGGCACCACTGTCACCGGCTGCTGCAACACGAACGGCGCCGCAGGTGGCGCAGTCTGATAACCGGGACGCGCCGCGTAGCACTGGCTAACACCGGTTCCGTCTACGTCGTCGCGCGTCAGTCCGGGATTGACTGCGTATCCACTGACCGTCCACGGAGCGATCGTGGTGCCCGCGAAATCGCCATTGGTCACGATGTTCTGTGCGCTCACGGCAGCGGCGAACACGGCATAGACGAGAACGGGATAGAGAGCGCGTCGCATGTGAAGATCCTTCGAAACGTGGCGCCGCGATTCTACGCGCTCTCGTCCTTGCCTGCGCGAGCCGCCCCTTCTTACTCGATTTCGAGCAATAGGCCGTTGGTCAGAGCGATCCCGACACTCGGGCAAAAGATCGCGAACTGCGTACAGAGTTTCTGACCACACCAGGAGTAGGCAGCGGGGACCGGCAGGGGAACCCTTGCGCTTCCCTCGCAGCCCGAGCGCCCGTTGGTCAGGACAGGAATCGTCAGCGTCGGATTCGCGAGCTGCGGGAAGAGACCACCACACCCGAACGCGACGCGGTTACAGGCTCCAGCCGACAGAATCATCACGGCGATACTCTGTGCCGGTGCATTCTCGAGCGCGAGGGCGAAGTCCGCATTGCCGACGACGGGGCGTCCGCGAGCTTGCAGTGCCATGGTCGGGCATGTCGCGCAAGGCCTCGACGTGCAGCTGGTTCCGACCGCCGTCGCCTTGCCGTCCTGGATGTCGAGACCGTGATACGCGAGTGTCGAACTCGCGATCTGGCAACACACGCGACTCGACACTTGTGGACAACCCGACGGCGTGTGCGTCAATCTCGATTCGAGGACGATCGCTCCATCGGACATGACGAGCGTGTCCCGGCACTCGTCATACTCCATTGCCCGGATTCCCCGGATCGTGAACGAACCGCACGTCGCAGGCACCTGCCACGAACAGAGCAAGTTGCACGTCGATGCCTGGAAGTGCTGGATCGTCGTGCTCACGCCATCGGTGCTCGCAACATAGAACGAACGGCGCCGATCATCATAGGCGAGCGCACTCGTACGGTGCGACCTGGATGGCAACGAGAACGTGCATGTCTGCAGAGGTGTCGGGCATGTCGTCGTCAGCGAGTACGTCACGATGGCTCCACTGCCTGCGATCGACTCGACGTGGTACAGATGCAAGAGGCGGGCACTCGACGACAAGCCACCAACACGACTCGACGTTCCGAGAGCGAGGCTCGCTCTCGTGTTGCACGTCAAGGTGCAACGAGCGCCGCGCTCTTGAAGCAAGACGCCATCACTGATCCACCAGGCATCACGCCGCGCCGAATAGCTGATTCCGCCCTCATAGGCGTTCATTATCTTCAGTCCGGTGCTGCACATGGGCGACGGCGTCGAGCACCCGGTCGCCGTCGTCATCGAAACATCCTTGGTGCGCGTCTCCACGGACAGCCCGTAGACATCGACCGATTGCGCGGCAATGGTTGAAGTCGATAGCGATGCGGCGAGCGAAGTCAGAGTCGTGGTCAGCCATGCGAGGCGATATGTCGTCTTCATGAGTTCTCCTGAGTTCAATGGATCCACCGGAAACCCGGTTCCGAGATCTCCATCGCGGACCCACCCGCCATGTGACTGACATTTCCAAAGAAGGGAGTGGAGCACCGACTCGACCGGGCAGTGCCGCCCCAGGTCACGGGATATGATCTCGAGTCACGATGACCCCCGACGACGAGATTGACTCCTGGATCCACGAAGCTCGTGATGGCTCGCCAGACGCCGTCGACGCGTTGATCCAGCATCACCTACCGGCGATCCGTGCTCTCGTACGGCTCAAAGCAGGTCCGGGAATTCTGCAACGCGAATCGGCTGCCGACGTTGCCCAATCGATTTGCCGCGAAATCCTCGAGAGTCTTGGGTCGTTCCGAGAAGGCGGTGCCGACGATTTCCGTGGTTGGCTGCACACGATCGCGATCCGCAAGCTTCACGACCGCCATCGCGGCCTGTTTGCTGCCAAGCGTGACGTGCGCCGCGAAGTCGCGCTCGACAACACACCAAGCGCCTGGTCCGAGGCCTGTGACGTATTCCAAACGCCGAGCAACGTGGCCATCGGCCGTGAAGCACAAGCACGCCTCGACGCCGCATTCGCGAACCTCGACGAAGAGCAGCAGAACATCGTCTGGTGGTCGCGTTTCTTGCGACTTTCACACCGTGAGATTGCCATGCGTATCGGCAAGACCGAGACGGCGACACGCAAGTCGCTCTCACGAGCACTACTCCGATTGGCAGAAGCGGTCGATGACGACACATTCGTTGCCTAGAAGCCCGTCGTTCAGCGCTTGGTCCGCTTCTTCATGCGCGCGTGGAATTCATCGATGACCTCACCTCCGAGAGCGTCCCGCATGGCGTCAATGTCGTCGATCGTCAGCGACTCGTGCCGCACGGCGATGTCGAGATAACCGAGCACGACATCGGCGCTCTTGGCAGCGACTCGAGCCATGGCGGCACCGCCTTGACACGCACGCCCGATCTGTTTGCGGATCAGGCCGTCTTCCGGTCGGAGTTCCAAGACGCGTTCGAAGTCGCGGATCCCGATCGCAAGGAGTTCGAGTGCCGCGTCGTGCCTTCCCGCTTGGAAACGACTCGAAGCCGCATTGATGCGCGCCGCACCAAGACCGGATCGGTGCTCGATCTCACGAGCAGCATCGTTCTCGAGCAGTTCTTCGTGAAGACGGATCGCCTCTGCGTGGAGGTCGTCCCACTCCTCGAATGGACGGCCGAGTGCTTGGAGGCTCATCGCGAGCCACGTCTTCAAGGTCGCCAAATCCAATCGAAGTGTCGCCGACGCACGCGCACCTTGCATGCGCCGTTCGATGAGCGCGATTCCCTCACGCAGCACGGGCTCGGCGCGATCGTGCTTGCCGAGCCGATGCAAAACCGACCCCAGCGCCGACAGCGTCGAAGCGAGTTCTCGCGTGTTTCGGGCACGATCGGGCAAACGACGAGCCAGGACTCGCCTTGCATCAGCCGCCTGCTCGAGGTGCGGCAGCGCTTGGTCGTCACGCAGTGCGTAGCGGTAGGCATTTCCGAGCTCGTGACGAGTCGTCGCCAACTCGGAAAGACAGGATCTATCGTCCGGGTCCTTCTCCAGGAGCGCTTCTAGATCGCGAATCGCCGTCTGGAGAATCTCGTAGGGTTCGGTCGATTCACGACGGAGGTCGACGACCGAAGCGAGCACGCGACGCGCCATCGCGACATAGCCAGCGGCTTCGATTTCGTGGTCTGCGTCGCTGTCCGCCAACACGCTTTCGAACCACGTGAGACTCTCGCGCGCCGCATCGACGGCCGCGGGTTCCCGGCGCGTTGCGAGCGCGATGCTCCGAGCATGAAGGGCGCGCCCCCACTTGATTCGATCGTCGATGCTTCGAAGTTCGATCTTGCCGAGGTCCTCCCGGGCAGCAATCCACTCCTGCTCACAGCCTTCGAGGTTTCCCAAGTGATTCTGGATCCCACCTCGAAACATCCTGGTGTCGAAACGCAGCCGCGCGGCATCCATATCGCCGTCGGTCAGCAGCAACACCGTGTCCGAGACGGTCAGTGCTCGCTCGTACTCGCCTAGCGTCATCAGCAGCTCGGCTTGTCGAAACTTGCCGATGACCATCGCCCGTCGGATGTCCTCGTTATCGGGATCGCGCACGCGCAAGCCTTCGTAGAACGCGACAGCCTTCTCGATCGCTTCGCGCCGTGCCGGGTCGAGAGTGCCGTCCTCGGCGATGTCTTCATCCGTGACCAAACGGATGGTCGTCGATCGCAACACGTCGAGTGCTCCGGTCAGCGCGTTCTCGTAGTTGTCCTTCTGACGCTCGGCTTCGACGAGGGATGCCGAGAGGGCTCGCGCCGCACTCGCTCGCTCGACAGCGATCACACTAGGTGTCACGGTACTGAAGAGTGCGATCAGCGCGATGGCAGAGGCTCGTCCTGGATGTCGTTGTGCGTATCGATGACCTCGCACCAGCAAACCGCTCGGCCGCGCAAGAACTGGACGACGGTCGAGATAGCGCGCGAGATCATCGGCGAAGGCATCGGCACTCGCGTAGCGGCGTGCCGGATCAGGGTCCGTCGCTCGCTCGAGAATCGTATCGAGATCACGCGACGAGCTTTTTCGACGCTCGAGCCCGGCACAAATGCGATGCCGAAGTTCGACCGGATCCGAAACGTCGAATGCAGGTCTCGTGAACACCAACTCGTGCAGCGTAATCCCTGCTCCGTAGACATCCGTTCGCTCGTCGATCGCGGCGCGTTCGCCGCGGATCTGCTCGGGTGCCATGTAAGGCAACGATCCGAGCAGCGCCCCGCTCCTCGTGAGTTCGTCGAACTGTGCGAGATGCGCGAGACCGAAATCGACGAGTGTGACGCGACCAAAGCGATCGACGATCACGTTCGATGGTTTCACGTCTCGATGCACGATGCCGTGTGCATGGACGTGCCCGAGGGTCCGCGCGAGATTCGAGACGATTCGCGCGCAGACCCTAAGATGTCCACCCTCGAACAGCTCGACGGGCGCCTCGCCATTGGCGCTCCAATCCGCGGCTTCGTGGAATGCATTCGAACCCGACTCACCGATCGAAACTCCACGCGCGGCAAGACGGCGAATCAAGACGGCAAGATCGACACCGTCCAGCAACTCCATCACGTAGTACGGCACGCCATCGGCTTCGCCCACGTCGAGGATCGGCACGACACCAGGGACCTGCAGGCGGGCGATTGCCGCGATCTCGCGGCGAAAGCGCTCGCGCGCCCCGGCGAAGTAGAGCTGCTCCGGTCGGATTGCTTTGAGAGCGACACGCCGCCCGAGTTTTCGACTCTCGGCAAGATAGACCGTTCCCATTCCACCGTGACCGATCCGCTCGAGCAGCACGTAGTCACCGAGGATCGTCGGCACGGACTCGGATTCAGTTCCTTCCAGGAGTCCGAGGCGCACGAGCGCCGAAACCCGCTTACGAAGCACGGCCTCGAGGTCGGGATGCTCGCGCACGAGACGCTCGAGAGCCGTAAGCCCTTGGTCGAGGATCTCTTCGATGCAGCTCCCGAGCACGTCGGATGAGGATTCGTCGAAGTCGGTCATGACTGGTTCCGAAAGCTCATCGTAGTCAAGCACGCGATGTGACGAGCCGTTTCGGTCCGACTTCTGGACGCTGCGAGCACCGCGAGCTTGCGAGCCCGAGCGTTGGCGGAACTATCAAGGCTGAGAGCCCCGACGGGTTCCCACGATCGAATCGGCCCAACAGCTCGCGGAGCGACACCAGGCATGGTTGTTGCGCCCCAGGAATTGCTCCTCGAACGAGCGCTCCAACGCGGCGCGCACGAGCACATGCGAGTCGTATTCACGGACTCAGGGTTCAGAAGCAGGACTGCGATGCAACCAATCCCCCTCATGGCGCTGCTGGTCGCAGCGTTGGCAACCACCGCGAACGCACAGACCGTCACCGTGACGACCGCAGCCGACGTCGTCGACATCCCGACGTCGGGCACGGTCGCGAGCCTGCCCGGACCGGATGGCAAGGTCTCCTTTTCCGAAGCGATGATCGCGACCAACAACACGGCGGGTCATCAAACCGTCGGGTTCGCGATCCCGAAGAGCGAATGGATCTTCCAGAACATCCTGCCCGGACGCGCCGTGCTGATGAGTAGCGTCGGCTTCTACTGGCGCGCCAATGACAGCGTCACGATCGACGGGACGACCCAGACGAAGTTCACCGGAGAGACCAACCCCGACGGAGGGGCCGAAGTCGTGTTCTACGGCAAGGAGGTCTATCTCAATGCCTCTGGGTCGCAGATGCTCGGAATCGACGGCAGCAGTGTCTCGATCTCCGGCAGCAACTGCGTCCTCCGCGACAACACGGGGGGCATGAACATCTCGGTCTTCCAAGGGGGATCGAACCTGATCCGTGATAACGACTGTGGAACGATCAAGATCGACCGCTCGAGCGACAACATCGTGATCGGCAACACCGCGAGCCGCATCCGGATCTGGGGCACGGTCGCCAAGAACAATCGAGTCGGTGGTCCGTCGCTCGCCGAGCGCAACTACTTCACCGGATACGGGGTCTACAACAGTGAAGGCATACCAGCGGGCACGACCATTCAGCTCTTCTCGACCGAGAACACGCTCGTCGAAAACAACTGGATCGGAACGACTACGGACGGCCTGTCGCAAGGCAACACGGCTGCCACCATCGGAATTGGATTCGAGGGTGACAATGTCGGCACGATCATTCGCAACAACCTGATCGCCGGCTTTCTAGGGCGCGGGATCTACAAGTATTCGGGATACGTGTTCGGATGGGCCGTCTACTTCCAGGGCAGCGGGTCGAACATCGAGATCGCGAACAATACCGTCGGCCTCGACGCCAACGGCGCCGCAACCCTCGGCAGCGTCTGGGGCATCGATGTCGGTTACAACGGACGCTCCACGACGAAAGACGTCACCATTCGTGACAATGTGATCGCGGGTCATCGTTACAACGGGATCACGGTAGGTCAGAACGTGCATGGTGTTCGCTTGGCCGGCAACACTCTGTATCAGAACACCCATCTCGGTATCGATCTCGTCACGCCACGCTTCGATCTTGGACCGACGCCCAACGACAACCTCGATGTAGACACCGGCGGCAATGGTCTCCAGAACTTCCCGGTCATTGCCGGCGCACAACTCGACCGGACATCGACACGAGTCAGCGGCACGCTCCACAGCAGTCCGCTCACCAAGTTCACACTCGAGTTCTTCGCGTCCGCGACGCGTCACTCGAGCGGATACGGCGAAGGGAAGATCGCACTCGGCACGACGACGGTCACGACCGATGTGAATGGCAACGCCACCTTCGATACGACCGTCAACCAAGCGGCATCCATCGGCTGGTTCGTGTGTGGAACCGCGACCGAAGAACCGAGTGGAAACACCTCCGAGTTCGGACAGAGCGTTGCTGTCGTTGCCCGGACAGCCGACGTGGTGCTCTACGGTGCGGCGTGCCGTGGCAGCGTCGGCCTGCTGACGTTCACCCACACGGGATTGCCGGCGATAGGAAACGCGTCGTTCGCTGTCGGTGCCACGGGAACGAAACCCGGTACGGCCACGGTCATGGTCACGAGTGCCGGTCCTGCCAACCTGCCCTTCGCAGGTTGCACGATTTTGGTCGACCTCGCTTCCACGTGGTTCCTCGTTCCACTCGTCAGCGATTCGCTCGGTATCGTCAGAACTCCGATGCCGATACCGCAGGATCCGAGTCTCGCGGGCGCGCGACTCTTTGCCCAATGGTTCAACTTCGACGCCGCGTCCACGAACCTGTCTCCGCTCGGCGGCGGCGCAACCACCGAAGGCGCGGAGATCATCGTGGGGCGATAACGTCTGACCGACTCACTCAGAATCGGATCCCGAATCCGACGCCCATGACGAACTGACCATCGTCGAAGGCGTTGCCGACGCGATCGGACTTGTCGAGAAAGAACTGATACTCGACGAGTGCTCGCAGGAAAACGTCGTCCTTGACGTAGAAGCGCGCACCGGCTTCGGGTCCGAGAATGATCGACTCCTTCACCGAGTCGCCATAAACGACTCCGCCGTTGATCCCGACGAACGGCACGATCGGCCCGAGCGGTATGTGCAAATCAGCGGCAAGGCGCGACGTACCGTTCCAAATGTCGGGCTGCCCCGTGCCGGCATCCGCGAACGAGCCGTTCTGCCGCAATGCGAGCGAGAACGTGTCACTGAAGTAGTACCCGAGATCGATCGCAGCATTCGCGCCGCCCGCATCCCAATCATCTCCCGTGATCCCGGCTGCTGCAACCGTGACTTCCCATGGCATCTTGTCATGACCGACCACGAGTACGGAGTCGCCTGCTTTCGAAGGAGAAACCAAGGTTGCGTCCGAAGTCTTACGGCGACGCAACTCCGTGGATTCCATGTTCAAGCCGCGCGAGGACACGTTCGCATGGTTCGCCTCGAACATTAGGGCGCCGCGCGAGTGCACGCTTTCTCGCGTTGGATCTGCGGTTGCCAGCGCAATGACCTCAACGGGTCGCGTCGAAGTCAAACCGGAGTCATGCGCGGTCTTTGTGACGAAACAAGACGTCAAACACATCGGAGCCGCGGCGGCGGCGAGAATCATCTTGGAAGAACGAAGTACCATTGGAGTTCGATAACGCGAGTTTGATCGGGTACGCCCCGCACATCGCGGAGACGATCGCGTTCGTTCCATCGACTTCAGATAAGAGGTCAGGAACGAACTGCGAAGGGCGGAGGCAACTTCCATACCGACGTCACGATCAACGAAAGCTCGCATGGCTGCAGCCCGCGCCGTGCTTGGCCTCGCGCCCGCACACGCTCTTGACGGTCCGTATGCTCGCGTGCCGGCTAGCGAGCCGGTTGCATGTCTCGCGACCGGAATTGCACAATCGGGAAGTGCAGCTCGTGGTCGGCAGCAACCGTGTCGATCGTCATCGATCAACGCATCGCGCGTAGACGTTCTCTCATCGCAGCAAGTCGCGCGTGCCCCATCTGCCGTGCGATTTCCAAGCTCACCGTTCCCGTGATCGTGATCTCACCGCTCGCGACCTTGCCGGCGTACGGGTTGACCCAGACCACCGAGCCCTCTCGCGCGAGACCTTTGCACGGCATGGCGAGCAGGCGCTTGCCGCTCGGAAAGAGCGCTTCGACCTCATCGCCGACGCGGCGCAGCGTCATTGCACCGTCTTCGATTCCTTCATCGAAGAGCCGACCGATCTCCACAGAAAACGGCTGGCGTCGCACCTGCCCGAACGTAGCGACTTCGACCGCGTCCATCTCGAGCGCGGCATACCAGGCCGGTCGTCGCGCGCCGACGAGCAAGGTCCCGTACGGCTCATAGCTCTGCATCTCGACGAGGCCCTGCTGAGTCTCCTTCGCCTTCTTGATCACGACATATCGAAACGTCACCGCCACATTTCCTCCGAACGGAATCCGATGACGCATCGCGCACGGCTCGGACGCCCGGATGCAGCCTTTTGCCGTATCGATCGTCGCGAGTTGTGCCTTGTACGCGGCCGTGGGTAAAAACCCGTCCTTCGCTTGCATGGGAACCCAGTCTTCGAGCTGCTCCTTCGACTTCCAATCGTAGGTCAACTTGACGGTCGGAGATCCGACGCCTCGTGGCTCCACGTCTTCGACTCGCGCCCGCACGGAGGAACGCCACGCATAGGGAGCGGCGGCATCGAGA
>JAGQQW010000126.1 GCA_020426005.1 Planctomycetota bacterium
GCACAAGGTAGTCGCGTGCACCCTCGGGGGTGGCTTTGGTGAGGATCGGCGTCTCGACTTCGACGAAGTTCAGCGACTCGAGACAACGTCGGATCGCGAGCACGAAGCGCGACCGGAAGACGAGCGCCTTCTGCAACGGCGCACGACGCAAGTCGAGATAGCGATACTCGAGACGCCTCTCGATCGCGGTCTCGCTGTCGTCGTGCAGATCGATCGGGGACGGCTCCGCTGGCGAGAGCTTCTCGATCTCCGTCACGTGGATCTCGATGTCGCCGGTCGCGCGCTCCTTGTTTTCTTGACCCGCCATGCGCGGCTGCACGACGCCCGCGACCGAGATCACGTCCTCGGCGCCGAGCCCCGTGCAAATCTCGAACAGCGCGCTCCCCTCGCCCGTGCGCTCGGTGTCGATCGTGAGCTGTGTGATGCCGTAGCGATCGCGCAAATCGACGAAGAAGATCCGCCCATGATCACGGCGATTCGCGACCCAGCCGCAGAGGCGAACGGTCTGCCCTACGTGCTCTTTGCGCAAGGCGCCGCAGGTATGCGTGCGCTTCCAGTCAGCAGGCTTCGAAGTCATGTCCTTGGTCGTCTCGATGGTGGTTTCCCGCCCAGGCCCTTGCTCGAGCGCGACCTGGCAGCGCAGCACGGAATCCGCGGCACACCGAGTGCCGATCCGCAGAACGGGCGACTACGATACCGCGATGCCGGCTCGTCGCAGCATCCTCGTCTCGCTTCTCGTCGCAACCTGCTGCGCGACCGTCGGCTACTTCGTCTGGTCCGGACTACTCGACCTCGGACTCCTGTCCGACGACTGGCTCTTGCCGCAACTGCTGCGTGACAGTCCGTCGCGGAGTGGCGATGCAGCGCGCAGCGACGTCGATTGGGCATTCGTGCTGCGTGACTTTGCCGGTCCGTGGTTCGGCACCGAAGGAACCGCCCTGTACCGCCCGCTCGTCAGCGTTTCGCTCGCCCTCGATGTCGCGCGCGGCGGACTCGACGACCCGCGGATCCTGCATGCGACCAACCTCGCACTCCACGTCCTGAGCACGGCTCTGGTCTCGCTCCTCGCGTTCGTCGCGGCGCCGCGCTTGCCATGGCTCTGCGGTCTCGTGGCGGGTTGCTTCTTCGCGCTGCACCCCGTCACGGCCGAACCAGCGGGTTGGATCGTCGCGCGCAACTCGGGGCTCGTCGTCCTCTTCATGTTGGCATCGACGACCCTGTTCGCGCTGCAAACCAGGACGGGTGGCAAAGTCCCGGGACGGTTGGCGCTCGTGTTCGCGATCCTCGCGTTGCTCACGAAAGAAACCGCGGTACTCCTGCCTGTCTGGTTCTTCGTCACGGAAGCCGTCCAACGCCTGCTCGGAAGCGCAGGACCGTTCTCCTGGCGAGCCTTCGCCTTCCGCTATTTGCGCTGGGCCGTACTGTTCGCGGGCTATTTGGGTTTCCGCATCCTGTTGTTCGGCAGCATCACGGGTGGCGGCCTGAGTTCGAAGCCCTCACTCGACGCGTGGCTGGACGGCCTCGGGGACCGGCTCGGTTACGTCTTCGTCCCCCATGCACAGCTCGGCTTGGACGCGGACTACCTGGCCTGGATCGCGGCCTTTTTGCTCGCCCTCGCGCTCCTGAGGCGCATCGCCAAGGATGCCCAGCGTGCACCGACCGCGATGCTCGTGATCGCCGCCGGACTTCTCGCGTGCCTCTACGTCGCTGCGGACGTCCGCATCGACGCGAGTACGGGCACCGGAACGCGCATCCTCCTCGTACTCGTGCCGCTGGCCTCGTTGCTGACGCTGGTCCTCGTCGGCAGAGCGGGCACCGCATCGCCGTGGCTCGTCGTCGGAATCGTCCCACTCGTGCTGCTCAGCATCGCGACGACCCAGACGATGCGCGCGCGACTCCTGCACGCGGGCGCGACGATGCAGAACTTCGTGCGCGAACTGAGAAGTGCGACGACTGGACTGTCGGCGATGATCGCCGCGCCATCGCAAGTCGGTGGCGTTCCGTTCATCAACGCCAATGCGATCTTCCCGATCGTCACACCACCGATGACGGACCGGGCCGCGAGGATGATCGGACTCAACTGCGTGCTTCAACGCCTGCCCGATCAGCCCGAGCTGTACCACGACGCAGGCCCTCTGCGTGCCGTGCTTCGAAGCGGCGCGAAGCTCCTCGCGTGGATCGACGATCGACTCGTGACGTTCCCGCCTCCTGGAAACGAGCCGCTGCCTGCACTCACACCCAGCCCATCGAGCACGGACGAACGGATCCGCTACGACTTCGAGAAACCCGTGTCGCCGTTCGCGTTCGCGGCCGTCGTCGTCGACGCACCCAAGGGCGACGCGACACGACTGTTCGTCATCGGCGCGAGCGGCCGCGTGGACACCGGGTTCGCGCCGATCACCACGGATGGCGTGATGCGCTTCGATGTGGGTTCGTCGATCGACGTCGCATCCTTGTCGTTCTCGGGTGGTGTCGTCGGTGTCGAAATCGAAGGACTCACGCCAAGAGACGGCCGAGCACCAGCCGCACGTCTCGAGCGCGACGCGCGCGGGATCGATTTGAGCAACACTGATTTCGAGCGCGCCGTCCTCGACGATTCGAACGTCCGCGACGACATCACGATCGCGATCGAACCGAATGGTGCCGTCTCCATCGGCGGCGCCCCTGCACACGGACCGAGTGTCGCCGGACTCAGGACGATCGTGCTGACGAGCGGTGTCGGTTACGCGTGCGAAGCGACGACCGGTCCATGGGTCCTCGAGCAACGAATCGTCGACGGGATCCGACGCTTCTACCGCTCGGACCTCGGACGCCGAATCTGGGTCTATTGGGAACGCCCGCAGACGAACGACACGGCGTATGCACGGTCGCCGCTCGTGGAACTCCGATACGAGCTGAAGGAGACGGCCCCCCGATGATGCGCACGATCTTCGGAGCGCTCGTGGTCTTCGTCGTCACGTGCGCGTGCTTCGTGGCGCTCGGACCGCAGGAGTTCTACAAGGCCGACGGTCCGCGTCTCGTCCTGCACGTGATGCGTGAGAATCCGGCGTGGCCTCAGCACCCGTTCTATCTGCCGATCCTGATCGCGTTCCGGCAGCTTGTCGAAGCACTCGGGCTGCCGATCGCGACCTTCGACGTGTGTCGCTTCGCATCTGCGATCGGAACGGCGATCGGTGTCGCGAGTGCGTTCGTCGGCATGCGCTTCTTCTTTTCCAGAAGACGCAACGGCGCCACGTCCGCATCGATCCTGGCGACCCTACTCGTCGCGACGTCGCCGGTCGTCCTCCTCTTCGGAAGCGTCGTCGAGATCCACGGAGTCTTCTTCGCACCTGCCGGAATCGCGTTCGCGGCCCTGTGCTTCGCGCTTTGCGCGCGTTCACGCGCCGTGTCGCTTGCGGCTGCAACCGTCACGGGCGGCATCACTGCCGTCGCGACGGGCATTCATGCATCGGGGTTGCTACTGCCCGCCGCGTTCGCCCCGCTCCTGATCGCCACGGAGTGGGACGACGATCGTGCTCGAAGCGCGCCGCGAGGGTGGAAACACGTATTCGCCGCGACCTTGCCCATCGTCCTCGTCTTCGGCCTCGTCCACACCGCACTCGTCTTCGTGCTCACGGATCCACTCTCTGCACGCACGTTCGTCGACACAGGATTCGGACGCCCCCAGGGGATCGAATACCTTCCGCGCGTCGTCTTCGACGAGTTCTTGATGGCCCTCCTGCCGCTCTCCGTCCTCGCGTGCCTCGCTTCGCTTCGCGAACGCACACGCGTGCTCGGCGCCGCAGCGCTCGTGAGTGCGGTTCCGTATTGCGCGGCGGCACTGCAACTGCTCGTGAACGAACCGGAGTTCGGCGCCTACTTGATCCCGCTCGTGCTGCCGTACGCCGCCATCGCCGTACGCGCGTGGCCGCGCTACGTCCTCGCCGCGGCGATCGTCGTCGGCGCGTCGCTCGGGATTCGAACGCTTCACTTCTTCGACCCGAAGCCGGCGGACGCGCAGTATCGACGCGACCTCGGGGAGCGATTCGAATCCGGCGGCGGAGCGGTGTTCTTGGGCACACCATCCGAACTCACGGCGTTCCTGCTCGCGGCACCTCAGTTCGAGCCGATGCCTCTCGACGAGTTCCTCGTGCAGCCGCCGGAAACCGTGCGGGCAGCGCTCCCGTTCTTCGACAGCAAGCTCGACGAAAGGCTGTCGCACAACGAACTCGTGCTCCTCACCGAAGGCGCACGGCAGCTTCTCTCGCAACCGACGGACACGGTTCTACGCTCGGGCAATGTGCTCGGCGAGCATCTCCGAGAGCGTTACGCCTTCGACGATGTCTCGTACGGCACGTTCCACGCAGTGGCGCTCCGACGCCGCTAGTGTCCCCCGTCAGGAGTTCGTTGCATTTGTCGCAGCGGATCGACGCCCTCGCTGCGTTGCACTCCCTCGCCAGATCACTAGTTGAGCGCTTCGTCACCGCGACTACTGGGTTCGTCCGGCCCCTTCGCTTCGACCGGTTCTCCCGTCCCGGACGGATCCTGCACAGTCTCCGCATTCGGCGACTTGATGCGTGGCATCGGCTCGAGGATCGGACCGAGTAAGTCCTGTGGCGTGCGCTTGCCGTACTCTTGCGACAGGTGCTCGATGACCGTTCCGGCGTTCGCGGCTTGAGTCTGGAGCACACGGAGCGGATCGAAGACCGAGCGCCGCGCACGCAAGTTGGTGTCGACACCCCGATGGGCCACGTCGAGTTCTTCGTGTTGGACCGCGAGGCCGCGAGCGATGCCTTCGAGATTCTTGCGCGCGTACGCCGCGAGGATCTCCATGCGCTGACGCTGGAACGTCTCGGTGAGGAACTTCTTGCGGTAGTCGGCGAGCGCGGTGCGCATCGCGGCATGCGCCTTCGTTCCGAGGCGCTTGCGCTTGAGATCCGGCGTCAGCTTCTGATTGGCCGAGCGGTCGTTGCCGAACACTTTGGTCTGGAGCTTCGCGGCGCTGCGGAACATGAGCCAATCGAGCAAGCCACGTCGAATCGGCACGCGTTCGCCCGCGACGACATCCTCGGGGTCGAGCACGATGCGGCTGCGATCGAGCGAGTCGATGGCGCGTTTGCCGATCGCGTCGAGGTCGAGACCGACGAGCTTGCGACGCTCTTCGGTCTCCGATGCGTCGTCGAGCCCTGCGTCACCCGCACGGATGCGATCGCGCAACGACTCCTCGAGCGTCATCGCGAGTTCTTCCTGATAAGCGCGGAACACCGGCGCGAAGCGCTTCTCGTTGAGGTCGCGCAAACTCGATGCGTCCTGGAACCATGCTTCGAGTGCACCATCGGTCGCTGCGGCCGCCTTGCTCTCGACGGCACGCACGCGCTGCTTGAACTCATCGGACAGCTCTTGCGCGACCGCCTGGTACTTGGCGCGCCAATCGTATGCGCGGAGTTCTTCGTTGGCCGTGAGCTTGGACTTGACGGCCGTCGCTTCCAACTCGAGCGCCTTGACGCTGCGCTCGAGTTCGCGAACGGCGTCGCGCGACAGCAATGCCCTGCACTCGTCGAGCAACGTGTTGGCATGTCGCAAGCTGTCCCCCAAGAAGGAGACCATGTAGTCCGGGCTGTTGAGGTAGTCGGTCAACGAGGAGAAGAACGCATCGAACCCGGGCTCTTTCGCATCGGGCGGCAAGCGATGGCCCTGCTGCACACGCAACCGCTGACTCGCGGCATCGAGCAATCCGACCGGGAAGATCTGCAAACGACCGTCTTCCGCCGCCTTGCGTAGCGGACTACTCATCGAGAGGGTTTCGAACGCTTCGAGGATCGACTGAGGATTCTCCGACTCGAGGCTCGGCGCGAGCGTGCCGTCCGGCAGAAGGTCGCGCTTGTTGAGGTCGAGGTTGACGATGAGGAAGACCTTGCTGAACAGCTCGAGGAGCTGGTGGAACTCGTCGAAGGCCTGCTCGAGGAAGAGGTTATCGCTCTTGACGACGAAGACCGCGCAGGCAGCCGCATTGCGGAACTCGCGCGTCATCCGGTCGTACCCGAACTTCATTCGGCTGTAGAGACCCGGCGTGTCGACGAGCACGGCTCCCGACTCCTCGAGATCACCCGCCGGCACCTTGACGTCGATGCGCCGAATCGCGGTCGGCATGTGGACCTGAGGATCGAACTCCTCACCGCTCGACGCGACCTCGCGAATGCGATCCGCGAGCATCGCGTGTGCATGGCCGATCGCGGCATGCAGTTTCGCGTCGTCGCGGAACTCGTGCTTCTCGCCATCGTACTGCGTCAGCACGTAGTGCATCTCGGGCGCGTGCGAGACGTAGACCATGCACGGATACGCGGGCAAGCTCGTGACTTCGCTGACGTAGGTCGCGCAGATCGCGTTCATCAGCGTCGACTTCCCGCTCTTCAGCGGTCCGAAGATCAACACATAGGCCTGCTGCTCACCCACCTTCTGCGAGAGCATCTCGACCTGGCCGACGAGTTCGAGGATCTCGGGTCGGATCGACGCCGCCGGAACCGAATCCGGTGCGCTCTGGATGGCCTTGGCCGCCTCGCGGAGCGGTTCGAGGATCGGGCGGATGCCCTTGGCGAAGTCTTCGCAGTACTTGCTGAGCAGAGTATTCATCGGGCGGTATTTGTCAGGCGACCTTTGGACGGGGCGCCGAGCTTAGCAGCGTGCCGGATCGATTCCTCAGGAACATGACGAGCCGCAACGCGGATCCGCGCGTCGATCCGCGATCCGGGCGATCCGAATCGGCGAGAGCCGCTATTATCGGCCGCGTGGGCCCATAGCATCGGGCCTTCCCTGCAGTCGTTCCTGCATCGGAGGAGTACTTCATGTCTCTCGTTTCTTCGCGTCTCGCGCGAGGGTCTCTCTCGACACCCCTTTCCTCGATTCGTCCTACGCGTCGCCTGCGCGGCACGTTGGCGGCCCTCTTGACCGCGACCGCGGTCTCCCTTGCGCCGGCCGGAGCACAGTGCCTGCCACGACTTCCGTTCGGGGATGCGTGGCGTTCGTTGCGCGGTCCTTCGCTCTCGTTCACCGCGCTCGTTGCCGCGGACGGTACGAGCGAGGCGCGGTTCGTGCTCGACCAAGACACACCCGGCGTGCGAACGCGAATACGCTTTTCGCGGGGGGGCTTGCGATTCACGTTCGAAGCGACCTTGTCGTCTCCGGGGCTCGGCTCGTTCGACGCGACCGGCGAAGTCGATGTCTGCTGCCTCCAGACCGCTCCGCTGAGTTGGGACTTGGACGGACGCGTCACGCTCTCGCGGCAAGACCTCGCCGTGAGTCGCATCGGGTTCGAAGTCACCCACAAGGACGAACCGGGCGAACAAGCTTGGCTCGTCCCGGTATTCAGCGGCGGTGAGTTCGTCGAGCCATTCGACTCGATTCCTGTCGGCGATCCCGTCGACACGGGGATCGGCAACAGCATGCAGTGCACGGCGTACTACAGCGCCGATGGCTCCGGCCTCCTCATGTATGCGCTCGACCCACGCGGAACGATCCCCAAGCGGTTCACGTATGCGAGTGGCCGAGAGGGCAATCCGGAGATCAAGACCATCCGCGCGACGATGGACTACGTGCTTCCCAACGCCAACGTCGGTGGGCAGACGGCAGAGACGCTGTCGAAGACGCGTATCGTCTACTACTACTCGTGCCCCGACGTGGCTCCGGGGTGGTACGAGGCCGCCAAGATCTATCGCCATTGGCTGCGCTGCAATGCGACGGGCTGCGGTCAGATTCTCGAACAAGGCCGACTCGAGACACGCACCGACACCCCCGACTGGATGCGCAACATCGACCTGCTCATCAACGAGCAGTACGGCTGGTATCCAGCCATCGCCCAGGACCAGCTCCTGAACTTGGTTCGCCTCAAAGCCGACCTGCAAGCGACCAACGTCGTGACGGCACTGTTCTTCTGGTGGGATCGCGCGTCGCCACTCGGCCTCGCGGGTTCGTATTACCCACTCCCCGGAACGGTCAACCAAGTCTCGCTTCTCAAGACGTTGGGCATCCACACGATCGGGTACACCAACCCGGGTGTCTTCGACACCAACAACCCGTTCTTCCTCGCGAAGAGTCTCGACACTGAGATCTCCGAAACCCGCACCGGCGCGCCGCTCTTTCTCGGCCCCGAAGTCAGCATGGATCTGACGTCGACCAAGCTCGCGGATCATTGGCAGGACATTGCCGCCTACCATGCGACGTCGAGTTCGATGTCCGGGTTCTTCTGCGATGCGCCGGCTCAGGCAGGGATCCCGGACTGGAAGCGACCGACGGGCCAGAACGTCGGCGTCACCGAAGAGGCCTACCTCGGCTACAAGGACCTCCTGGCTCGCATGCAGGCGGGAGCACGGAGTGCGAACAAGGACTTCGTCAACTCGCACGAAGCGGCGTTCGAGTGGCTGATTCCGGTGGCCAACTTCGGCCAAGGCGCGGTCGGCGTGATCGGTCGCGCCTACAAGGACGAAGCGCGAACGCGCGGTGTGCCGTTCTTCCAAACCGTCTACAGCGGCTACACGCTCTTCTGGCCGGCCGAAGAAGGCCTGGGTTGGCAGACGATCCTGTTCACGCCCGACCCGTTCGGGGACCTCACGAAGAACGCGATCTCACGCCTGATGGCCGAAGGCGTCACGTGGGGCGGCATCCCGAACCACAGTGAGTTCGTGCTCTACACGGGCCTGATCTACAACGAGTTGCCGTTGCCGCCGCCGATCCTCGCGGCCTTCGTGCACCACGGCAACCTGACGCGCAATTGCATCGCGCTTCGCCAACGTGCACGTCCGTGGCTCGTGTTCGGAGAACTGCTCAACAGCCCCGCTGTCGGTGGAGACATGGTCGACGTGATCGTGAAGCGACCGTTCGACAACATCTTCTATGACCAGACGTTCGAGAAGTTCGCCGTGCCGACGCAGGCATGGCGCGCGAAGGACGGTTCGATCCGCGTGATTTCGATCAACGGCGGCACGAGTGCAGCGAATGTCGAACTCGACCTGCGCCGCATCGGCTTGCGCACGCGCACGCTGGTCGACGTCGACACCAACGAGGAATTCACGGCAGATCGCCGGACCGGCATCATCACCGTGACGGTGCAAGGCGGCGCCGGGCGCATCCTCGCACCAGCAGGCGGCTGCTGAGCGCAGCCGCCGGCGCTGCGGTCAGTTCCCGATCTTCCACTCCATCGCGTTCGTGAGCGCGATGTTGGGTGCATTGATGACGCCGGCCTGCCAGTTGACGATCGCGCCAAGCAGGTTGGTGTCGTTGGGCAATGCGATCGAAACGGGCGAACCGGTCGATGGAAGCGACGGCAAGACTCCGGTCGCCAAGAACGGGAGGCTGACGAGCAAGACACCGTAGGGCGTGTTGATGTTGAGCCGCGAGGCGCCGATCAGGAGCAGTGCTCCCTGGTTGGTGCCAGCCGGTACGACCTGGAACTGCGCCGTGTAGTTGATGCTCGGCGGGTTCGGATCGGAGACCGTGAGTTCACCGCCTGCAGCGGTCGCCCCATACGGGACCTGTTGTCCTTGCCCGATGACGAACATGCGCACGCGGGCGATGCTTCCATTGCCTTCGGACGACATCTGGCCGACGCCGTTCGAGGTGGCGATGTTCGTCTGCATCAGGCAACGCAACAGCGTGATCGGTTGTCCGCTGACACGGCTCGAGTAGTTGCCCGAACCGTACGAGTTGACGATCGTACCGCTCGCATCGCCGGCAGCGCCGAGCACCGCGACGACATCGCCTTTCTGGAAGATCTGCGGAGGAACGATCGGAATGACGTCGTTGTTCGTCGCCGCAGCGTAGAACACGGGGGTCACCGCGACGCTCTGACTGTAGGCCGGAGGCGGTGCCGAGAGCTTGTACAGCGCGACGACCTGCTTGCCGACCTTCGCTTCGTCGGGGACCTGGAGGCCCGTGACGACGACCGTGGTCGGTGCCGTGAAGAAGTAGCCGCGTGTGGCACTGGCCTTGAAAGGCCCCGAATAGTTCGGTAGCGGGATCTGCGCGATCGCCGTTGCCGAGAGAAGAACGAGAGAAAGTGGGAGTCGCATCGGTGACCTCGAGGGAGAAAGAGAACGAAACAGGAAACGCGTGCACCCGATCTGCACGGAGCCGTTCGTGACGAACGACGCTGCATGCCATCGAGCGCACTTGGCTGAGAGCGACGGCATGCATCCTACACGCCGATGGGACACGGTTCTTCGCACGCATCGGGAACTCCGGCGGGATACCAGTCACGCGGACATCCTGGTAGCCTGACCCACCAGCCACCCACCGCCAGACACGCCTTGCTGACGACATGATGCGAATGTGTTGCACGCCAGTACGCGGTTTGCGGAATTCGTTCCGCTCTGCCCCCACCCTTCGAACCCTCGTGGCAGTCCTCGGGCTGCTTCCCGTCGCGACGGCCCAACAGCCGCAGCTCGTGCGAGACCTTCGGGTCGACGGAGTCAATCCGAGTTCGAATCCCGAGTCGTTCTTCCGCGCGGGCGCCTTCACGTACTTCGTGGCATCGCACCGACTCACGGGGAAGGAGCTCTACCGAACGCTCGGACTGCCGGCATCGACACAGCTCGTTCTGGACATTCGGCCCGGGACGAACAGCTCCTTACCTCAACCACTCGTGGCGATCGGGAGTCGACTGTTGTTCGCAGCCACCGACGACACCCATGGACGCGAGCTTTGGATCACCGACGGTTCCACGGCAGGAACCAATCGACTCATCGACATCGAGCCTGGACCCGCGTCCTCCAACCCCACGTACATCGGCACGATCGGCTCGACGATCCTGTTGTCGATCGAAGACTCCGCGCACGGCCGCGAGCTGTGGACAACCGACGGAACTGCGGCCGGCACGATGCTCGTCAAGGACATCGCGAGTGGCACGCTGGACGGTGATTTCCGACCGCTGTCGTCGCTTGGCGGCTACCTCTACGGGTTCGCGAACACGGCAGCAACAGGTCGTGAATTGTGGCGCACCGACGGAACGGCCTCGGGCACGACACTCGTCAAGGACATCGTTCCCGGCAGTACCGGCTCGATGCCGTTCGGGACATCGGGAGCCGCGTACGCCGGCAAGTTGTACTTCGCAGCCGACGACGGCACGCGTGGAAGCGAACTCTGGAGCACCGACGGGACCGCAGCGGGCACAGCGATCGTCAAGGACCTCTGGCCCGGCGCATCGAGCGGTTCGCCGACTTCGTTTCTCGTGTTCAACAACCGGTTGTTCTTCGTCGCTGCTGAAGGATTCGCCGCGCGATTGACCGACGTCGAACTGTGGGTCAGTGACGGCACGGCTGCGGGGACGAACGAGTTCGTCGACCTCGACATCAACTTCGGAAGCAGTCCGCGATCGTTGACGGTACTCGGGAATCGCCTCTTCTTCTTGGCTCTCGGAAAGCTCTACGCGTGCGACGGCACGGCGGCGGGCACGCAGCCATTCGCGCCCATCGGAAGCGCGCAGTCGATTCGGCGCATCGGTAGCGACCTGTGGTTGCAAGCAACGGCCTCGAATCTACCCAGCGACCTCGAGCCGTGGATCACCGACGGCACTGCGCTCGGCACGCGACTCGTGAAGGACCTGATACCTGGATCCGGCAGCAGTAGCCCCGCCTCGTTCACGTCGGCAGCGGGAGGAATCGTCTTCTCTGCGCTCGACGCGACGCGCGGCAGGGAGCTCTTCGTCAGCGACGGCACTTCTGCCGGCACCGGTCTGCTCGCCGACATCGATGATGGAACGAGTCACAACCAGGGGTCGGATCCCGACGACTTCGTGGATGCACTCGGCAAGACGTTCTTCACGGCAGATGACGGAATCCACGGGCGTGAGCTCTGGGTCACCGACCAGACCGCTGCCGGCACGAGACTCGTCAAGGACTTGCGGCCCGGCACGGAGTCGAGCGAAATCGCCGACATCGCCGCACTCGGCGAAATCGTCGTCTTCACCGCGAACGACGGTGTTCACGGCAAGGAACTCTGGCGCAGTGATGGCACGAGTGCTGGTACGTATCTCCTCTTCGAAGGCTACCCAGGCATCACGAATGGATTTCCGACGGGGATGACGGCATTCGGCGGCCACGTGTATTTCGGCATCGAAACGCCGACGTTGGGGCGCGAACTGTTCCGTACCGATGGCCAGGCCGGCGCGACGCTCGTCAAGGAAATCAGTCCCGGACTAGGGGGATCGGGGCCCAAACGACTGACGCAGGTCGGTTCTCGACTGTTCTTCACGTACGACGGCGCCGGGATCGGCGAAGAGCTCTACGTGACGGACGGCACGGCTCAGGGCACGCATCTCACCAAGGACATCAATCCGACCGGCGGATCGGCCATCAGGGAGATCGTCGACCTCGACGGAGTCGCCTACTTCGCAGCCTACGAACCGACGACCGGTGTCGAACTCTGGCGGAGTGATGGAACACCGGCGGGAACGACGCTCGTCAAGGATCTCGTCGCCGGGACGGGTAGCTCGTCCGCCAACTCCCTCGCCGTCATCGCGGGCCGCGTGGTGTTCGCTGCATACGACACTACGACCGGGCGCGAGCTCTATGCGAGCGACGGAACCGCGGCGGGAACGGGACTCCTTCAGGATCTCTACGCCGGCACGGTCTCGAGTACACCGAGGCTCATGACGCAGTTTCGCGATCGCCTCTATTTCTCGGCGTCGACGAGCAGCGGATTCGCGATCCACGTGACCGATGGAACCGCACTCGGCACGCAACACGTCGCGACGATCCCCGGTGTGTATGGCGAGGGGCTCTATTCGATGATCGCATTCGGCGATCGTGCGCTCTACTTCTCGGCAATCGAAGTGCAAGCTGGCCCCACGCTATGGACCAGTGACGGCACGACGAGTGGCACGATGCGGGTCGCGACGCTGAACGCGGGTGGACTGGGAGCTGACACGAGTTGGCTCACGATCTCCCGCGGCGCGCTCGTCTTTGCGGGCGATGACGGTCGGCGCGGGGCCGAAGTCTGGCGCCTCGTCCCCGGCGCGAGTTCGGTGCCGTTCGGAAGCGGCTGCACGTTGGCGAACGGCCTGCCGACCCTCCGCGCGAACGACCCGGTCCTCGGCAAACCCTATGTTCTGCGAGGAAACGAACCGAGTCCTGGCACCCTCGCGCTGCTCTGCCTCAGCGGACCACCGAGCGCGACGCTCCCGCTCGTACGAGATTGTCGACTCCTCGTCGATCTTCCGACGCTCGTGATGGCGCAACCGTTCTTCATCCAGAACTCCAACTGGCAACTCGGCTGGACCTCGCCGACAACGCCATCGCTCGCCGGTGTCCGCCTGTCGGCTCAGGTATTGAGCTTCGGCACGCAGTTTCCGCTGGATCTCCGCGTGACGAACGGTTTGGCGATCCGCATCGATTCGCAGTAGTCGCATCGCACGACATTCCGACTCAAGATCGCACAGCGAAGGGCCGACCAGCCCTCACATGTCTTCGCGCACTTTCGCGAGGAGTGCTTGGAGTTCCCTATCTCTCGTCTTGGCCTTCGCTTCGTTCGTTTCGTGCGGGCAAAACGGCAGCAAGACCGCGTCGATCGGCGACATCACCCTGCCGGCGGTTCCTTCGGGCGAAGTGAGTATCGCGTTCCAGCTCACCGATCCGATCGGGGGTTCGACCGATGTCGCGTTCGAGGTCTCGCTCGACGGCGGCACGACGTGGCAACCCGGAACGCTCGTCGGCAAGGACACGTTGAAGGGCCTTCGCGGAGCCGCGCTCGGGCGGTTGTACGAGTTCGTGTGGGATTCGCTCGAGGACGTCGGGTTTCGCACGAAAGGCGAGATCCTGCTCTCGCTTCGGACATCTGGCTCCGGTTCGCGGAGAATCCGATCGCTGGGCTCGCTCGAAAACCTCGGCTTCGCGGCAGATCGCGTCGAGTCGTACCTCGTTCATTTCGGTCCTTGGGACGCATCCACGATCGCGTTCGCGCAGCAACACGACCTCGTCATTCTCTCGGCTACGGAAGCCACGACGACGCGAGAGATCGTCGCAACGATCCAACGCGGTGTCGACGCGAACGACCCTCGTGACGACGTCATCGTGCTCGGCTACGTCAACGTCGGCGAAGACGCTCGCACGATCGGGATTCACGACGACGCACTCCTGCTCGACAGACGCTTCGTCGGCGACGCGAGTGGCCCGCGGGTCGATCCGCGGGGACCCGGTCCAGATGGACGCCCCCTCGACGGCATCGACCCGCTCGGCTCACCCGCGGCATCGGGCGGATACGCGTCGTTCTACCTCGATGACAACAGCATCGAAGCGCTCGGCAAGAGCGACGGCAAGCCGGACCGCAATCGAGTCACTGGCGCATGCTACGTCAATGCTGGAAGCCCTGCGTGGTTCGATACGCTGCGTGCGATGACCCGAGACAGCATCGATGGAATCGCCGGACTGTCGGAGATCATGACTCTCGACGTCGGTGCCGGGCTCGGATGCGACGGCGTGTTCTTGGACAACGTGGATACGTGTGCTCCCAATTCGTTCACGTCGCCGAAGGACGACGATCACGCAACGTTCGAATGGACGGCCCCCGGAATGAGCGCGTTCTTCGCGCGACTTCGCAAGGAGTTTCGTCGCCAGGTAGTCGCGCAAAATCGTGGTCTGTTCTTCATGAACCCGGAACACCACCACTATTCGTATTCGACGCGCCCTTCGATCGACTTTCTATTGCTCGAGAGCTACCGACTCGACCTCGACACGTCCCACGCGTTCGATCCGTACTTCTTCGCCGACAACAAATACGTCCTCGCACCGAAGCTCCAAGCAGAGGCGTATCGAAGCGACGGATTCCAAGTGCTGTCCCTCGGATACGCAGCGGGTCCGGGCATCGACGCAGCAACGCTGATCGGCGCATCGACGGCCGGCGAGGCGACGCTTCTCGAGGACATCGTCGAAGCGCAAGAACTCGCTGGCTTCCGCCACTTCTTGACCGACGTGACCGGCACTCTCGTGAACGACTTCGTGCGCAAGCACGCGTCCTACGAAGACGAGCGAGCGCCGCGTTGGACCAGCACGTTCAACGCCAACATCCCGCCTTACCCAGCCCTCCCGCTTGCAGCGACACCCCGTGTCGGGATCCGGCAAGCCGTCGGCGGCAGTCGAGAACTCACGGTCCGCTGGGATGTCGCACTCGATCTCCACCCAGTCCGGTACGTCCTCTACCTCGACCAGGATCCACTTCGCTTCCAGAAAGACGGCAAAGTCATCGGCGTCAAGCCAATCCGCCTCCAGCCCTCAGTCGGCGCCGGCTACGCGAACGGAACAAGCCCAACGGTCTATCCGTACGAAGCGACGATCCACGACCTCGACGAGAACAAGACGTACTACGCGTGCATCCGTGCGATCGACAGCAAACGCAACGAGGACACGAACCAAGTCGTCTTGGCAGCACGCACGACCCGCTGACAAACCGCACGAAACGTGCCAGGGTCGTTTCCCCGTACTTTTGCGCACGAAACGTGCCAGGGTCGTTTCGCGGTA
>JAGQQW010000127.1 GCA_020426005.1 Planctomycetota bacterium
CATCAAGGCATTCATGACGACGGACGAGGCGCGCGGGCGCGTCGTGCTGTTCGGTGGCGAGACGAGTCTCTGCACGTTCTTGAATGACACCTGGGAGTGGGATGGGCAGACCTGGACCAAGATGTCGCCGACCCAATCCCCGTCGCCACGCGCCGAGGGCGTCATGGTCTACGACGAAGCACGCCAGCGAGTCGTGATCTACGGCGGTCGCAACTGTGACTCGTCGAACAAGAGCGTGATCATGAACGACACGTGGGAGTGGGACGGGGTCACGTGGCACGCGATCAACGCAGCGGCGAGCCCGACTCCGCGCGAGGCCTACGCGCTCGCCTACGATGGCAACAACGAAGAGACGGTCCTGTTCGGCGGCGTCGAGACGCGATCGACTCCGTTCAAGATCATGAGTGACACCTGGTCCTACGGCGCCACGAAGCCATCCGTCGCCAAGCGGATCGGGACTCCGTGCCCCGGCATGTCCGGCTCGCCCGACCTTTCGCGGGTGTTCGGTCCATGGATCGGCTCGTCCCAGGTGCTGCGCGTCGACTCGATTCGCGCGAACGCGCCAGTGGCGTTCCTCCTCGGCGCCAGCGCTGTCGAAATCCCGATCCCGAGGCAGAACATGGCGGCGTGCTTCCTGCGCACGATCCCCGTGTTGATCGAACCGAGACTCGCCGACACTCGAGGCGTCGCGACGTGGAGCGCTCCCGTACCCAACTCCGCTTCGCTCCTCGGAGCCCGTTGGGTCGTGCAGGCAGCGATCCCTGGAGGCAGCCTGATCGACGCGATGTCGGGTGCACTCGATCTGCAGGTCGGCGAGCGATGAGTCGGAGGCGTGGGGCGTGAGTGGCTCGTTGCTCACGTGGATCGCGGTTCTCGCAATCCCTCCGCAGACCGTCGCGACGGCCCCGAACGAACTCGCGCGGGCGATCGAGGTCGCACGTGAGCAAGCACAGAAGGGCGACGCGGCTACGGCAGCGAAGACGATCGAAGCGGCGCTCGTCGTTGCTGGTACTACGGCTGGTGAGCCGAACGAGGGCGCTGCCGCCGCCGATCGACCGACACCGACCGACTTCGCGATGGCATACCGGATCCACGCCGCGTGCTCCGAACGGATCCCTGGCCACGACGCGATCGCCGAACGATCGTATCGCGCTGCCCTGCGCCACTACGACCAAGTGAACGACGACCTCAAGTTCGACATCGACAAGTCCTATGCCGTCTTCCTCCGCTCGCGCGAGCGCGCGGCGCGCGCACTCACCTACGCCCGACGAGCCTGGAAAGCGACCAAGCGAGGGACCGATGTCTGCGCGCAGAGCTTGCTCGCCGTCGCTTCCTGCTTGACCGACCTCGGACGCGACGCCGAAGTGATCCGCCTCCTCGAGGCGGAGTTCGTCCCGCGAGAAGATTCCTACTCGGTCCCGGCGCGCGTCTATCTCTTCTTCGCACTCGCGCTCGCACATCTCGAGTCCGAAGAGCAAGAAGCCGCTGCCGCACGAGCATCGCGTGCCTTCCAACTGGCCGTCAATCTTCAGGACGCCGGTCTCGCGAATCTCGCGTCCCAGCGATACGCGACGATCATGCTCGGGTGCGGACAACCGAGCAACGCGGTGACTCTCCTGCGACACGCGTATGCGACTCAGAGTCCATCGGCACCAACGACGCAGCGCATCCAGACGGCGGTCAATCTAGGCCGCAGTCTGCAGGAACTCGCAAGTCGACAGGTCGACGCCCAGTCCAAGGAGGAAGGCGACGACGCGCCTGACCAGAAACTGCTCATCGAAGCTGCGCAGTATTTTCGGGAAGCGATCGATCTCGCCGAAGCCAGCTCGTCCAAGGGCGACTTCGAAACCGCCTGGTCGCACTACCGCCTCGCCATGTGCCTCCGGCAACTCGGCGAGCTTCGTGAAGCCGAGAAGCACATCCAGAAGGCGTCCGTCGTACTCCTGCGGCTCTCGAGGGCCGAGCGAAAGCTTCCAGAGCTGCATGGCCAGCACCAGCGCGCGCTTCGCACATCGCGCGTCTTCCACGCACACGCATCGTTGCTGCTCGACCTTCCCGGTTCTGTCGACGAGGCGAAGGTCTTCGAGTTCGTCGAGTCGGCGACTTCGAGCCTCGACCTCCAGTCCCTCGACCTCGCGCGCTTCGATCGCGTGCGAGAGTCGGCGCAAAAGTTCGAACAACGACATCCGAATACGTCGGTGCGCGACCGATGGGCAGAAGCCAACACGAGAATGCTGCGTGCGACCCGGCGACTCTTCGCGGCTGATCACGAGCGCGACGACGAAACCGAGAAGACAGCGGAAGAACTCGAACGAGCCTTCGATGACCTCCGTCTCGTCGAGGACGAGCTTGGAGCGCCAACGTCTCCACCGATGCGGGTGCACCTCAGTCAATGCATGGCGACGTTGTCGGGCGGCGAGGCGATGTTGCAGTTCGTCCTCGATGTCGAGCGACCGTTCGCCATGGTCGTGACTCAGGACACGTGCAAGCTGCTGCGGCTCGAGGCAAACGCGAAGTCGTTCGAGGCACGTGCTCGTGACGTGATTGCCGCAATCGCGCCTCGCGACCCGTCCGTCGGCACTGGACCGAACGAACGTGGCAAACCGGCACGACGCGCGACGGGACGACCAGCACGCAAGGTACCGGATGCTCTCGCCGACATCGCAGCGACGCTGATGCCGGCAGAGGTTCGCAACGCGCTCTCCGGAATCCGTTCGGTCTACATCGTGGGCACCGCGGAGACCGCGGGCTTTCCGTACGAGATCTTGCCGTGGGGCGAACAAGGCCGTTGGATCGACCACGGCCCCGCAGTCGTACACCTGTCGTCTGCCAGCCTCCTCACGCGACTTCGCGATCGCGAAGATCTCGAACCGCGCAGTCGTGCGGTGCTGGCTGGTTGCCCGCGCATCGGTGCAGCCGAGCCCGAAAGTTCACGAACGCTCCACTGGCGGAAGCTCGACGAACTGCCGAAGACACACGAGGAACTCGAGCGAGTGAGGCGTACGCTCGACGCGTTTCGCGACTTCAGCCTCGTGCCGAGCGCATGCGTGCGGCTCGAAGGAGCGGACGCGACCGAGCAGCGGTTCTTCGATGCACTCGAGGACGCTCGCTTCGTCCACGTCGCATCGCACGGCTTGACGACGAACGTCGGCAAGCGTGCGTTCGGCGGTATCGTGTTCTCGATGTCGACGGGCACCGATCCCGAGGATGACGGGTTCGTCAGTATTCGCGAGCTGTTCACGAATCGTTGGCGCGGCAAGTTGCGCGGTACCGAAATGGTCGTGCTCTCGGCGTGCGAAACCGCCACGAACCGCGCGTATCGACCCGAGAACTCGGCCACACTTCCACTCGGTTTCCTCTTCGCCGGTTGCCGCTGTGTCGTGGGAACGATGTGGAAGGTCCAGGACGATACGACCGCCGCGTTCATGGCGAGGTTCTACGAAGAGCTCGCGCGCGATGGTGGGCTGGACCGGTCCGGAGCGCTGCACCGCACGAAACAGTGGGCAGCCAAGACCTACCCGCAGACACGTCACTGGGCACCGTTCGCGATGTTCGGCTCGGGACGCGAAACACGCTGAGACGTCATGCCCTGTGCCCACATGAGACGAAACCCGCTTGCCATGAGTCTCGCCGTTGCGGCGATCGCGATGACGGCGTGTGGCGATTCCAAGCCAGTCGAGTCGCCTACCGTCGCAACCGAACAGCACACGGAGATCACTACCGATCCTGTCGAACGCGCGCCCGAAACCGACACTCTGGATCTCTCCAAGCTGAAGAACGACCGCGCGAAACCTCGCGGACGTGACAAGATCGCCTTGCTCGTCGGCATCGCGAACTACCCGCCTCACGAGGAATTCGCCCCACTCGAAGGCCCCGTGCACGACATCCTGCTCGCGCATCACACGCTCGTGAACTCCTGCGGATTCGACCCTGCCGACATCCGGACGCTCCTCGACGAACGAGCGACACTGCAGGCCATCGTCGACTCGTTCCAGCAGTGGCTGATCGAGCCAGCGAATCGCGATACGCAGGTCGTCTTTTGGTTCTGCGGGCATGGCTCTCAGGTTCCGGATGCTTCGGAGTCCGGACGGGGCGAGTCCGACCAAATGGACGAAAGCCTCCTGGCCTACGACAGCCGTATCGACGGCCGGCAAGGCGAGTACGACTTGATCGACGACGAGCTACAGGCGCTCGTCGCAGCCTGTCCATCGGAGTTCGTCACCGTCATCACCGACGCATGCCATTCGGGTTCGGCGCTGCGCGGAGCGGATCGCCTACCGAGTCGATTCGTCGTCGCAGGCACGACGGCAGTTCGCAAGCTGCCTGAATTCTGGCCAGCGAACATCCCGGTGACCGAGGACGATGCATCGAGTCGCGCCGACGCGCGTCCCAACTGGGTGCACATCGCAGCAGCGCTCGACCACGAGACTGCATTCGAACTTCCGCTGAAGAAACCTCTCGCGATCCTGCCGGATGCGAACACGTTCGGTCTCCTGACATGGAGCCTCACGAACGCGCTGCGCCTTGTACGACAGGGGGAGACGTACGGGGATCTCGCCGCGCGTGCGCGTCTCATGATCGGCACGCGACAAACAGTGTCGATCGAAGGGAACGCAGAGAGAACCGTCTTCGGCAGTAGAGGGGACGCAGGTGAGTCGGGCTTTCCGACGCGGCAATATCGGTCGAAGGCCGGGACTCTTCTCGCTATCGACGCGGGCGATCTCTGTCTCGTCTCCACCGGTACGAAACTCACCGTGCACGATCGCGCCAGCGGGGAAAAGATCGGAACCGCGACGGTACAGAACGCTGATGCCGTTCGAGCGCGCGCGACATGGGATTCGGATCCGAAGCTCGACCCTCGAGTACCACTCGTGAGTCGCATCGACGCCTACCAGGTCGAGACGCCTCGACTCATGACGTTCGTCATTCCGGAGCTCGTCGAACGAGTAGGGTCGATCGAGTGGTTGGACACGATCACGGACAGGGCCGCAGGCACGTACGACTACGTTCTCGAACGGATCGCCGACACAGTCGTGCTGCGCACCCGCGAAGGCCATGTGTTGTTCGTGCGTCGGACAGATAGCGTCCCAGATTGGACGAAAGATCTCGAGCAGTGCGCGTTGAGTGAGCTCCGTTTCCGGCGACTCTGGGAACTCGCGACTCCGGGTCAGGATGGTGACCTGACGATCGATGCGGCGTTCGTTCGACCCGACTCGGACGAACTCGACGAAGCTCACCATGTCGACGCGCGAATCGTTCCGACTCCAAGCGCTGCACGAGGTCACTACTCGTGTGAGCTCGCGAAGACGTATACCGAGAACACGGCTCCTGGGTCCAAACCGCCCCTCACGATCCTCGATGTCGTCGTCGGCGAACGCGTCGCCGTCGCTGTCCTATCGCTCTCCGAAGCACGCCGATTCGAAGACGCCGGGATGATGGGAATCGACGTGATTCACCCGCATCCCGATACGCCGGGTGACAAGTGGATCGAGGATCACCGACGCGTGCCGGTCGAACTCGGCCTCAGCGAGACGTGGGACCTCGAGCGCCCGGTCGTAGAGCGATACTTGATCCTGGCGATCGACCGCGACTTCGACGTGCACGGGAGTTTCTCCTCTGGCTTACGCAGTGGAGACGCGACAAAGCTGCCCGGGATCCTCGACGAACTCGTCCGAGTACCGCGCACGCGGTCGACCCGGAGTGTTCCAAGGGCCAAGGCGCGCTGGCGGGCTTGCGCTGTCGATGTCGCAATCCGGAAAACTCGCACGAAGTAGCCCACGAACTTGGCGATACTGGACTCATGCGTCCGAACGCGGAGCGAGCAGGCCAACCGATCCACTGCCCGGTCTGTGGCCATCACAATCGGTGCGAGCGAGCCGAAGGCAACGACACGTGCTGGTGTTCTCTCGAACGCGTCGATCCAGCACTGACGCAGTGGTTGCAAGGACGTGGGATCGACGACACGTGCCTGTGTCGAGTCTGCGCGACCGAAGGCGTTCGATCCCCGTGCACGGGTACGTGCACGTTGGACGAAACGACCGATACGTGCCGCGGCTGCGGGCGGACGAGCCACGAGATCGCGCGGTGGCCGACCGCCAGTTCGATCGACAGGGCGCGCATTCTCATGCGGCTGCGCGAACGTACGAACTCCTGACTCATGACACTGGTGGGGCGTCTCAGAACGTCGTGCCCGGATGCACTTCGAGTCGGCGACGCCCGGCGGCCTCGATCCGCTTGAAGATCCGGAAGTAGCGCAGACGCACCGCCTCGGGAGTCCTGCCCACGGCGAGACCGATGTCCTTGAACGACACGTTGCCGCGGAAACGCATGGCGAAGATCTGCTTGTCCACGGTCTCGAGGTCGGGAGTCACGGCGTCGATCGCGTCGGCAACCAACTCGAACTCTTCGTTCTTCTCGACGACGTGTCGCGGATCCGAGTCCTCGCGCCCGTCCGCGACGTCCGAGGCAGCATCGAGACTCGTGCGCATGCGTGCCCGCGACCTCTGGCGCAGCACCTCGATGACGCGATACGTCAGGATCGTCCACACGAGGCCTTCCCGAGCTTCGCCGTCGTATCGCGTCAGCGCGATCCCGACGTCCTGGACGACGTCTTCGGCGTCCTCGACGTTCTTCAGGACGCGCGTCGCGTAACGGAGCAGGTCCGCACGCATGCGGACGTAGAGGTCGCCGGCACGCGTCCCCGGATCGAGATGTCCGTGTTCGTCACGCATCACCGGCGACCTCGCGAAGGAGTGCTTCTTGATCGTCGAGGCGACCGGCGAGTGCTTCGAGGGCAACGCGCTGCTCGTCGTTCGGCAGCGTCGTGAACTCAGCGTCGAGCGCAAGCTGCAGTGGGTCGTAGCAAGGCGCGTCCAAGCTGTCCGTCGGTTCCGGTTCCGTCAGGGCGAAGACGCGGTCGAGGATCGTCTTCAGTCGATCGGCGTCGATCGGCCACGGGCTGTCGTGAAGACAGTGGCTCTGTCGTGCCTCCGCGATGCAGCGGCGCGCGATCAGCGTCTCCTCTCCCCAGAACCAGCGATCCACCGGGTATTCGCGCACGGATCGTTCGGCCTCGCCACCAATGCGCTCGGCCACGATCCCCGGGATCCCGAACGGCGCGAGTACTCTGTTGCCGATTCGCGCACCGATGCCGTGCTCGTGACGCACGTGTGCGCTCGGCCCATCCATGGGTCCATCGCACTGCGGCGACGCTGCGACCTCGGCGTTGGGAGCCTCGGAACCGCGGCGATTTCCTGCGATCCCGTCGTCGTCTCGGTTCGTCATCGGTGGTCTGGCCTCGCGATCGGATCTCTGTCCTGATGGGTAGGTCGATCGTCGGGGCCTGAGCGTACGAAGTTTCTTCGATTTCTTCGGCGAAGTCAGCGTGCGGCGCCCGACGTGCTGCCATCGGGCGGACTCTGGATTCCGGCATCTCCAGCGCGGGGCCCTGCGTTTCGCGACGCGGACGCGTCGTGGCTCACCTGCCAGTGGTCGGGATCGGTCTTCGGCGCGGGCGTCTTCTCCGAGATCGGCGGCGTGGGCGACTCGGACGTGACCGACTGGCTCGTGGTCGGCGCGGCGGGCGATTCGGCCCCGGCCAACACGCCACGTAGACCGAGCCCGAACACGGCTTCGGCGATCGCGGTCAATGCCATCGCCGCCAAGCCGATCAGGAACTTGCGGAGCTTCCGTGGCGTGCGTTTCTCTTCACGATCCTCCGACGCTTCGTTCTCGACGAACTCGAGGACGCGGTCGATCCGCGCGTCGCGCTCCTCGTCGGTTTCGGCCGCGGCGCAGGTCGGGCACGCAGCCGGCTGGTTGGATTTGATCTTCTTCATCGTCGTACTTCCTCGCGTTCACTCTGCGCCCACATCGGCGCACTCGATCCCAAGGTCGACGGACGCAGGAGAACCGTACGGAAGAACTCGAAAATGACTGCGCGCTTCCGGAACTCGCCGCGACCTGTCCGCGGGGGTACGGGTCGGCTACGGTGCTGCGCCCGCTTCCTCACCTGATCGTGCCGAACCATCGACTGACGACTGTCGCTTTCCTCTTGGCCATCGCCGCGATCGTGTTCGTCGGCTGGCGGACGATGTACTTCGAGTGTGACGACGCCTACATCAACTTTCGGTACGTCAGCAATGCGATGCTCGGGCGTGGGTTCGTTTTCAACCCTGAGCCGTTCGTGCCGGTCGAGGGCTACACGGCGTTCTTGTGGCTCGTCGTGTTGCGGTTCGTCTGGTGGAGCACGGGTGTCGAACCACCCATCGCCGCCCATTGGATCACACTCGCATTCGGCTTCGCGACGCTGGCGCTCGGATGGCGACTGCTACTGAGGATCGGCCTGACGCGCGTGCTAGCGGTGCTCGTGATCTTGGCGACGGCAACGAACCGCGTGTTCTTGACGTGGCTAACGTCCGGCCTCGAGACGTCGATGTTCGTCTTCTTGCTGACGGCATGGGTGTTCGTCGTGAGCGCAACCTGGAAGCGCACCTGGCTCTGGGCGTTCGCGCTCGGCACGACCGCGACGCTCGTCGCGCTCACGCGCCCGGACGGCCTACTGTGCGTCCTCGCGAGTGGCGGACTGTTGATCGCACGTGTTTGGACAGGCAATGTCCGTGTCGCAACCGCAACGTTCGGCATGCTGCCGATGCTCGGAATCGCGGTTCACATGTTGTGGCGCAAGTCGCTGTACGGGATGTGGCTGCCCAACACGTACTACGCCAAGCACACTGCGTGGTGGCCCGAGAGCGGACTCCGCTATGCCGCGAGTTACTGCATCGAGAACGGCGTTTGGCTGTGGTCAGCCTTGGTCGTGATTTGGGTCGTGGTCGAAATCGTGCGGCGCAACGCGACGCGCGAACTCGTCGACAGACATCTCGGGACCATTGCAGCGACTGGCGTCGTGATCGCGCACTTCGGCTACTACACGTTCGCGATCGGTGGCGACATCTTCGAGTACCGCGTCTATGCCCATCTCGCGTTCTTCGTCCTCGCGAGCGGTGCCTTCATGGCCCAACGAGTCTTCGGCCGAGGCGCGGTGACGCTCGTAGCGTTCGGGCTTCTCGTCTTGGCGACGCATGGATTCGCGTGGTTGCACTACGTCGACTCGGGGAAGCTCGAACAATGGCTGCCTCGTGCTGTACATCCGGTTCTCTCCGAGTATCGATCGTGGCAGGCCTGGCTCCACGAGCGCATGGTCGGTGTGCGGCATGACAAGCACATGGCGTTCGTCGAACACCTCAAGCTCACGACACCACCACGGAGCGAAGGTGCCACGATCTCGTGGGACGATCGACCTATCTACGTCGGCACGGCAGCAGGTGTCGTGTCTTGGTGCCTGCCGAACGTTGCGGTCCTCGATGTCTACGGACTCAACGATGCGGTCATCGCACGCAACGCGGCACCGAGTGACGAGGAACGACGACGCTCGCTGCTCGAGGCGAGGCGACAGATGTTCGATGCCGTCGACACGAATCACGATGCGGTCCTCGAGTTCGACGAACTTCGGCCGGCGTTCGCCGCGATGTGGCCGACGCTCGCGGATCGTGCCGAGACCGTGGCGGCGGGAACGCGGCAGTTCTTGGATGGTCAGGACCTGGACCAGAGCGGAACGTTGACTTTCGAGGAATTGTTCCCGAACCAGCCTCTGAACATCCGCCGCATGGGGCACGAGCGTGTGCCTCCACCCGGGTATATCGAGGGCTTCCGACCCAACGTCCGGATCGAGGGTGGTCACGCGATCGTCGATCCACGAACGCCGCCGCTGACCGACGAAGAGATCCGGAAACACGAACGCGCGGCTCGCGACCGTTGACAGCGTGTGCGAACGTGCGGCCCGAACGAACCGACGGGCGATCTCCAAAAAGTCCCGGAACCTCCGACACCTACGGGCCGTCGAAGCGATTCAGGGTTGCCGGAATGCGCTTCGGTCCATGGAAGCGTGTTACTGGACGGATCGTCTCGCGAACGCCGCGGGGCGCGGTTCGGAAAACCCTGGAGAGAAGGAGTGGGGTCGGGGGTTTACCTCCCCGCCGATCCCCGTGATGATCATGCAAGCAGGCACGAGACCGCTCAGCGCCCCCGCAGGCCCGTCGCCTCGAACGCGAAACAAGAAGACGTCCATGGATCGACGACGATCACTGACCCGAACGACACTCGGGCTGGTCGTGACCATGACTGCGCTCGCGGTCTGGTCGCGCACGGAAGCTTCGTCGAATGCCGGACCGTTCGGTCTCGATGGCGTGGTTCTCGAAGCTACCAAGCTGACACCGCTCCAAGACAGTGACGGCGATCTGCTCCCCGACATGCTCGAACACGTCGTGCAGAGCGTCGGCGACAGCAAGGACTCGGACGGCGACGGTCGCGACGACTTCATCGAGCAGCTCGAATACAGCGATCCGATGCTGAAGGACGCGAGCAATCTGCAGAACGACGGGTTTCGCATCCTCTTGCACACGACGTCGCTACCGAACAACGAAGAGACCCTCTGGATCCACTTGATGTTCCGGATGCGATCCGGATTGTGGCAGGACTTGCAGGCGCTGTCGCTCTTCCTCGAATCGGGCGGCGACCAGCGCTTTCCGCTCGATGCGCTCTTGACGTCTTCGGTCGCCGAGATTCGTGATCGCATGGACCCGGTCGAGGGCCTCCTCGTGCGGGTCTCTCTCAAGGTTCCGACGCCCGCCAGCCTGCGCGGCTACACGGCCGTCACGCCGATCACGATCGGGGGGTTCGCAAAGATCTACGGCAAGATCTTCATGGCAGGTTCGATGCTGCTCCACAACAACGTCGAATACCTGACGTTGGCACCCGTCGGATCCAAGGCGCTCGTCGCACAGACGACCAACTCCCAGTCGACGGCATCCCCGTTCTGGAGCACCCAGAAGCGCTGCAAGGTGAGCCTGGCAGTGATCGGGGCCGGTCGACACGGCTTGTGGTGCGAAGTGAGCAAGGCGGACTGTGAGCCCTCTCACAAGGCAGCGCGTTGCACGCCAGCCTGCCCCAGCCTCATCGGTGGGACCTTCATCGTCCCGGACGGGCTGCCGTTCGTGATCGGCGGCTGACGCCAGTCACCGAGGCATTGGTGTGCCGATCTTGCACACTTTCGTGACACTGCGAAGCCTCGCTGTAGCGAAGTGGGACAGATCTCGATCGACACTTCGGGCACGGGCTATTTTTCTCGTTTTTGGTGGAACCTACGAACGACTGCCCGCCGTCGAGTCACAGGGTCATATCCATGGATCCTGATCGCGAACTCATTTCTGGCTGCCGTATCTCCGGCAGTGAGGATTTCGAAGCCGCGTTCGCTGCTCTCTACAAACGTTACAAGGACCGGGTGTATTCGATCGCCTACCGCGTCACCGGGAACTCCGACGATGCTCTCGACGCGTCGCAGGAGGCGTTCGTGCTCGTCTACCAGAATCTGCCGGGCTTCAAGTTCGAGTCGAAGTTCTCGAGTTGGCTCTATCGACTCGTTGTCAACGCGTCGATCGACCTCTTGCGGCGGCAGAAATCCAGAACGCGCAATACCCATAATGTCGATTCTGACAGTGACGAGATGCTGGGGATCGCGGACGAACGGCAGGTTCCACCGCAAATCCTCCTCGAATCCAAGGAACTCGGCGACCAGGTCCATGCGTCCATATTGAGTCTGTCTCCCAAACTCCGAGTCGTCACCGTGCTGCGCTATCTCCAGAACCTGAGCTACGAAGACGTTGCTGAAACCCTCGAGCTGAGTCTCGGGACGGTGAAGTCGCGGCTCGCACGGGCGCACATTGCTTTGATCGATCAGTTGCGACCGCTCTTGGGCGATGCGGCAAGCATCCCGAGCAACGACGGACACACGACCCAATCCTCCAGCGCACCTGGCGAATCGCCACGACTGTCATGAGCTCTTCCTCCGAACACGACCACGCAGCATTCGAAGCCCGAGATCGCGCGATCTCCGAGGCGATCGAGTCGCTGTCTGATCGTGCGATGCCGGGGGATCCGGGTGCAATGCCGTCGGATGTCGATGCCCTCTTCGCTGGCCATCGCGCGCGCGTCGCCATGGATGCGCACGTTTCCGGCCATCTCGCGGCGCTCGAGTCTCGTCTTCGACAGCATCTGGTGCTCGAGCAGGCGCCGGAGGCACTCGATGCCCGCGTCCGCGAGGCATGCCAACGCGTCGCGCAACACCGTCACGACTCGGGACCGGCGAAGTTGCTGCGCCTGACGCCGTGGATCGCGTCGGCGGCGGTGGCTGCGGCGATCGTCTTCGGCATCGTCGTGCCCTTGCTGCATCACGATCCGGCGCCTCGGGCAGAGCGACGCCTCGTCCTTCACACACTCGATCGGCCGTTCTTGCTCGACGGGCGTGCCCTCTTCCAACTGCCGTCGCAAGCCACAGATGGTGGACTGCGTAGCGGCTCCGGCGTGGAAAGCACCGGCAACCGGAGAGGGCGATGAACCCGCGCCGCTCGAAGAATCTCATGGCCGTGCTTGGCGTCGGCGTCTTGGCTGCCGGTGCCTTCGCGCCGCGCGCCACCGGACAAGTCGCCTCGCAGTCCGTGGCCCCCATCGGGGTTTCTGCCGGGCCCGGTATCACGCCACAGTCCGCTTCGGCACCGATCCGATTGCAGCCGTCGGGCAACAACCTGTTCCAGGTACTCGCGGCGTCCTTCGGTCAGGTTCGAGTGGATGCATTGCGTACCTGGACCGACTACACACCCAAGAAGCCGGTCGAAGTCGTCGAACGCCTCCGCGTCTCGCCGGTCAAAGGCTTTCTTCTCGAGCTCGTCGCATTGCGCGAACAAGGGAGTTCGTCACTCAGCAACGAACTCCAGATGGTCTCGCTGCTTTATCCGCAGAACATCGGCTACTGCTACTTCTTCCGCGACTTCCGCGTTCACGATGCGGCACGTGCGCAGCAAAACTACGACGTTCTGCCAATGGGCACCTTGTCGAGGAGCGGTCGCAGTTACTCCATCTTCGACATCCGACCACGCCTCACTGGCCGCTGCTCGTATCGCATTCTCGTCGATGACGCGACGGGCCTCGCACTCGATCGAGTCGAGTTCGATGGTTCGGGCAGGGTCACGAGTACTCTGTTCTACGAGCCAGCCGCGACGAAACTCGGTGGCGCCGCCGAGTCGGGCCTCCAGGCCGTCAAGGAGTTCTGGAAGCCCTGGATGATCGTGCGGGACTTCTCGACAGTCTCTGCTGCCGAGGCCACGCTTTCCTTCAAGCCACGTATCCCGACCGTCGTCGAGACGGGTTTCGGCCTGGGCTCGATTCGCACGACACGCACGGACTCGCTGAGTGAGCCCTTCCTCGTCCTCGTTTATGACAACGGGGTTGCGACGAGGATCGTCGCTCAGAGCAAGGTTGGCCCGACGGACAAGTGGCCGCTCGATTTCGGTGCGAAGTCGGCTGGAGACGTGCCCGTCTTCCAGTATCGACTCGGTCCACACGCGCAGTTCCTCGCGCGATACGCCGGCATCCAGTATCTGATGGTCGGGAGCTTCCCCGATGCGGGCGTCATCCCGCCGATGCTGGACGAGCTCCTGCGCTGAAAGCTCGAACCTCCGTTCGCAACTTCGCCGAGCCGTGCTTCGCTCTCAGTCGTGGACGAACTGAGTCACGAATGCGATCCCTGTCTCGACGAGTCCGTAGCGCTGGCGAGCGACGGAACGGGTGCCGTAGAGGATCGAGAACGGAGTCGCCACGGAGCCGATCGTCGTGCCGAGGCGGATTTCGACTCCGCCTGAAAACGTGAACGGGATGCTGGGGTTGAGGCGAGCATCCAGGGTCATCCATTGGGTGTAGACGATTGCGCCGGCGAGCGTCGGATCCGCAGGGACATCGAGAAAGGCTCGCGCCGAACCCGTGACGCGCGCGTACATCGGCAACAGGATGTCTTGGCTCACATGGATCGCACAGCCCGTGAGTCCGAGTCCGTCGAGCCGCAGTGGCAACGGAACGGTCGCCCATGTCGTGTTGCTCGCACCGACGACGAGGACCGCGAGCGTGCTCGGCACGGCGCCGAACAGACTCACTTCGACCGGAGCACCACCGGGATTGCTCGGAATCGCGTAGGCACGATTGTCGACATCGTCAACCGGACACGAGCTACCGAAACGTGTCGCCTTCCCATGGTCGACACTGGATCGGTCGATATCGACGTAGTAGTTGTAGCTCGCGTTCGTCGATCCATAGACGTAGTGGTCGATCGCGATCCCGCTCGGACCTTGCACGACGAACGGAGCAACGAGCTTGAACCGTAGGTCGAAGTCCGCTGGACCCGACGGCTTGGTCACCAGAGATGGCCAGTTGGGGATCGCGTTGAAGTACTCGACCAAACTGTTGGTTCCCGATCCCGGAGACAGGTAGAGGCCTGTCGGATTCCGAGGATCGAAGGGCACCCCGGATGCGACCGTCGTGTCCAGATTCCCGAGGCGAATCGAATAGGCGAACGTCGCGGGCCGCGTCAGCGTCGTCGTCGCGAGGACCGTGCCGTCCCGACGATAGGCGAGCTCGGTCACCTTCTTGCCGGCAGCAATCCCCAACCGATCGAAGGGAATGAGCTGTGTCAGACGAATGCGCTCGAGTCCGAAGGGCCGTTGGTCGAACCCGACGCCTTCGGTCGTGGCGGCCGCGGCAGGGACGACCGTCGTCACTTGTGCAGCAACGCTGCTTGCCAAGGCGAGTACGAGTGCGACGCCGCGGGCAGTGGGCACGAAGCCCGCTCCGCAGGACGCGGTCGGCAGATCACGAACCACGCTCGGTCGCGCGCGGTTCGCGGTCAGAGCGGTGCGTTCGGTGGTCGGATGGGGGGCGGACTGGCTCATCTTCGGATTCTCCGATGGACGCCATCGACGGTAGACCTTCGCGCGGGGTCGTCAACGCCACCTCCCTCGGCGTACGTATCGAGTCTGCAACTCGTGCCGACTTTCGGGAGTCGTCGGGGCACTGACCTGCGGCAGAGAGGCGCTTGTCGCTCCCTGCCCGAAGACCTAGAGTCGCCTCCTCTGCCTGCCATTGCGGCAATTCAAGGCCCGACCGCCATTCGCTCTTCCAGGTTTTCGACCAATGACCGACCAGCCGACGCCCGCGATCGTCCCTGGGTTCACCCCTGACGAAGTCCGCACCAAGATCGGCTTTTGCGAGCAGCTCAAGGGCGGCGTCATCATGGACGTCACGAACGCCGAGCAGGCCAAGATCGCAGAAGAGGCGGGTGCGTGCGCCGTCATGGCCCTCGAGCGAATCCCCGCCGATATTCGCCGCGACGGTGGTGTCG
>JAGQQW010000128.1:0-13167 GCA_020426005.1 Planctomycetota bacterium
TACGCTGCGACAAATACAACGAACTTCTGACGCGGGACACGCGCAGTGCACCGAACTCGGAGGCGACATTCTCGGATGGACTCGAGACGACGTCGCCACTCGCCTCCCTGGACGATTCACGCTCGCCGAACTAACGTGCCGCCATGGACGATCCGCACGTACCCCTCGCCGAACTCGAGGCCGGCAACGACCACCTCCTCGCCTCCCCACGTGTCGAGGGGCGGATCGAGCTCCTGATCCGGCGGCCGGACGTGGACGCGCGCGAACTCCTCGACGAAGCGACGTTCACGTTGGAGGACGGCGTGGTCGGCGACAATTGGTCGCGCAAGATCCGAAGCGGCGGCAAGCCTCCGCATCCCGACATGCAGATCAACGTCATGAACGCGCGCGTCGTCGCGCACCTCGCGGGCCCGCGCGCAGGTGACCACGCCACGTGGGCGCTGGCGGGCGACCAGCTCTATGTCGATCTCGATCTGTCCGAGGAGAATCTCCCGGCCGGGAGCCGGCTCCAGGTTGGTACGGCCGTCCTCGAAGTCACGGCCGAGCCGCATACCGGCTGCCGCAAGTTCGCCGAGCGCTTCGGCAAGGACGCCGTGCGCTTCGTCAACTCGGAGCTCGGGCGTCAGCATCGCTACCGGGGCCTCAACGCCCGCGTCGTGACGCCGGGACTGGCCCGCATCGGAGACGCGATCCGGAAGCTCGAATCGTAGGTCTCCACTACGGTAAGACCGGCATGCGGCGCGGCGTTGCAGGCTTGACGCCCCCGAACCCCCTCCCTAGCCTGTGTCGCCTTCTTTTCGGTGCAACAGCTCATGTTGTGCTCGGTTCTGACGCTGTTTCCCGAGGCGATCCGCCCCTATCTCGACGAAAGCATCCTCGGCATTGCGCAGAGGATGGGTCGGGTGCGGTTCCATCTCGTGAACATCAGGGACTACTCCCGGAACCCGCACAACACCGTCGACGATCGCCCTTTCGGAGGGGGTCCCGGCATGGTGCTCGCGCCCGAACCGATCTTTGATGCAGTAGAAGACGTGGAACGGAGCTTCGGCGCCGCCCACCGGATCTTGCTGACCCCTCGCGGCCGGCGCTTCGACCAGACCATCGCGCGCGACCTCACGCAACACGAGCACTTGTTGCTCTGCTGCGGTCGCTACGAAGGGTTCGACGAGCGCATTCGCCTCGGGATGTCTTGGAACGAACTTTCCCTCGGAGACTTCGTCCTCAGCGGAGGTGAGATCCCGGCGCTCGCGATTCTCGAAGCGACGATTCGACTTCTCCCCGGCGTGCTCGGGCATGACGAATCCGCAGAACAGGACTCGTTCGGCTCCGACGGGTTGCTCGATCATCCGCACTTCACGCGTCCGCGTGTGTTTCGCGGCATGACCGTGCCCGACGTCCTCCTGAGCGGAGACCACGCTTCGGTGGAGCGTTGGCGGCGTAGCGAACGCGAGCGATTGACGCGTGCAGCGGCCAGCACCACCCGCCCAACGCCAAGAAACGAACACTCACGGCCCGAACGCAACGGCGCGTCCGATCCGTGCGAACCAGAACAAGACTGACCCGGAAAGAAAGAACGAGGCAAGGAACGATGGACGTCATTCACAAGCTCGAGCTCGAGCAAATGAAGCGGGATATCCCGCGCTTCTCCGTCGGCGACACGGTCCGCGTGGGCTACCAGATCCGGGAAGGCAACAAGGAGCGCATCCAGTACTTCCAGGGCACCGTGATCGCGGTCCGTGGCAGCGGCCTTCGCCGCACCATGAAGGTCCGCCGCATCGTCGCGGGTGAAGGGGTCGAACGAACCTTCCCCCTCCACTCGCCCAAGCTCTCCGAGATCGAAGTCATGCGCATGGGCAAGGTGCGCCGCGCCAAGCTCTATTACCTGCGCTCGCGTGTCGGCAAGGCCACGCGCGTCAAGCAGATCTTCGGCAAGACCTACGACGACCCGGCGGGAAGCTCCAAGAAGGGCGCTCCGTCAGCCGAGGCTTCCTGAGCCTGCCTGAACTCCACCTGACGGTGGGCCGCAAGCGCGGGTGACCACCGGAACCTCGAGACTTCACGGATCGTTCTCCCATGATCGAGAATTCTTGGCGTCGCCTGCTGCTGATCCTCGTCCTGGTCGGCACCGGCGTCTTCTTCCTCGCGACTCGCGGCCTCAAGCTCGGTCTCGACCTCCAAGGCGGGACTCGCCTCGTCTACTCGGTCGACATCGAGCAGGCGAAAGCGGACGGCAGCGTCGATCCGGACAAGAAGGAGTCCGAGATCCTCGAGGAGATGGCGCTCGTCATCCACCAGCGCATCGACCCGCAGGGTATCAAGGACCCGTCGATCACGCTCTCGGGCAATCGCATCCTGATCGAGCTGCCGGGCGGGAACGATAGCGACACGATCGACATCCAGCGGCGCATCGAGAACCTCGGTTCGCTCGAGATGCGCATGGTCGCGTACGAGGGATACGAAGGGCGCGGCCTCGACGACGAACCGCCGATCCCGGCCGAGGACAAGTTCGACCTCACCGAGGAGAAGCGCCGACTCGACGAATGGCTCAAGCTCCCGGAGACGCAGGCAGCGATCGAACGTGATCCGGTGCAGGCGATCCGCAAGTTCAACCTCGATCGCGCGACCGACAAGGGCCCGAAGTCGAAGTTCCTCGAATGGCGGCCGATGTATCGCCGCAAGGCGACGGCGGAACAAGCGCAGTTCTTGACCGAGCGCGCAGCCGGCGCCTACGTCGTCAACACCGGCGACTGGCTCTACGACGGGTCGAGCAACGCGCACCCGACCGGCGGGAAGCCCACCGATCCGCGCTTCGTGCCGATCAACATGCACGAGGAGCACTTCACTGGCGACGATCTCGATGCGAAGGCGCTCGCCGAGGGCTCGACCGAGATGGGCGAACCCGCGATCGATTACACGATCAAGGCGGGTAGACAACTCGCGTACGCCGACCAGTCGGAGAAGTGGACCGGTAAGGCGCACGCGATCATGCTCAACGGCTACGTGCGCATCGATCCGGTGTTCAAGCAGCGCATTCCGGGGCGCGGCCAGATCGCGGGCGGCTTCACGCGTACCGAAGTCGGTGAACTGGTGCTCGTGCTCAAGACCGGATCCTTGTCGATCGTGCCGGAGCGTGAGAGCTCGACGACGATCGGCCCGACGCTCGGCGACATCGCGATCGGTCAGGGTCGCATCTCGATGATCGTGGGCAGTGCCCTGATCGTCGCGTTCATGCTGCTCTACTACCGCCTCGCGGGCCTCGTGGCTCTCGCCGGTCTCGCGATCAACGTCGCACTCGTCTTCGGCGCGATGGCGTTCATGCGCGCGACCCTGACGCTTCCCGGCCTCGCGGGCATCGTGCTCACCGTCGGTATGGCGGTCGACGCCAACATCCTGATCTTCGAACGTATTCGCGAGGAGTTCGAGAAGGGCAAGGACCTGCACCGCGCGATCGAAGCCGGCTTCGAGAAGGCGATGTCGACGATCTTCGACGCCAACATCACGACCTTCCTCACGGGTCTGATTCTCTACAACGTGGGGATCGGCCCCATTCGTGGCTTCGCGGTCACGTTGATGATCGGCATCGTCTCGTCGGTGTTCGCGGCGGTCTACTGTGGACGACTCTTCTTCCACTGGATCATCGAGAAGGAATCGATCACCGAGATGCCGATGGCGCAGCTGTTCAAGCGCCCGAATCTGCGGCTCTTGTCGGTGCGCAAGATCACCGCGACGCTCAGCATCGCGGCGGTCGTGCTCGGTCTCGTCGGCTTCTTCATGGTGCCGAACAACGACAAGTACGGCCTCGACTTCACGGGTGGTGCCGCGTTCCAAGTCGCCTTGCGCGAACCGCTGACGCAAGCACAGCTCAAGGACGCACTCGAGAAGGACCCGTACTACGTCGAACGCGAGCTCCAGATCACGACGCTCGACGACATGGGAGACGGCAAGTCCCAGCGCTTCCTCGTCAAGCTCAAGCTCTCGCCCGAGCAGCGCGAAGCGTTCGCGCAGGCTCAGCGCGACGCGCGCAAGGAAGGGCGCACCTTCAATCCCGAGATCATCGACAAGGCTCGCGACCTGCTCGCGAATTCTCTCGCGAACGAGCCGGTCGGTGATGTCAAGACCTACGGCGACGAGAACGGTGCGATCACCGAACTCGTCCTGCACTCGGCGACCGAACTCGAGGTCGCCAAGGTCAAGGCGCGACTCGAGAAGGTCCTGCCCAAGATCAACGAGATCGCCGCGATGGTCGGTGGCGAGAAGAAGGGCGACGTCGCGAACTCGAAGGACATCTTCGTGTCCTTCAACGACGAGCCGTTCCAGGACCAGACGAAGTACGTCAAGAGCTTGCCAACGCGCATGGCGACGTGGCTCGGCGGCGAAGAGCCCTTGAAGGACGTCAACGGGAAGACGGTGGCGCTCTCGAGCGCGTTCCCCGAAGCGTCGTTGATCGGCGCCCGCGCCGTCGGTGACCTGCGGAACGCGGCGATCGGAGCGATCATCCTGTCGCTCATCATCATCGTGCTCTACATCCGCGTGCGTTTCCGGGACTTCAAGTACGGGATCGCGGCCTGCGTCGCGCTCGTGCACGACGTTTCGATCACGCTCGGGATCGTGACCGTCCTCAACTACGTGGGTCTCATCCACGCCGAACTCGACTTGTCGATGATCGCTGCGTTCTTGACGATCATCGGATACTCACTCAACGACACGATCGTCGTGTTCGACCGTATCCGCGAGAACCTCGAACTGCGCGAGAAACTCGGCACGAAGGAGACCTTCGAACAGCTGATCGACAACTCGGTCAACCAGACGCTGTCGCGAACGGTGCTGACGTCGGGCACGACGATCCTCGTCGTGTTCGCGCTCTTCATCTTCAACTACGGCGCGGGCAGCGTGCTCGAGGGCTTCGCGTTCTCGATGATGGTCGGCATCATCGTCGGAACCTACTCGTCGATCTGGGTCGCGAACCCGATCGTCCTGTGGCTCACCGACGAGAAGGACCTGCTGCACGACGGCAAGGCGAAGCCAGCGCCGGAGTCGGTTCCGACCCCGGCCTGAGCAGGCCGCTCGCTCCGTCACGATGCGTGCCCGCGTCCTCCTTCCGATCCTCGCGCTGCTCGTAGTGGCGGCGCTCGCGTTCTTGTTGCAGCACTTGCTGACCAAGGACACCCTCGCGCGTGAGCGGGACCGCAAATCGATCGGTCCCGACACGCTGCGACTCGAGGTCGGTGGGAACCACCCGCACCTGCGGCTGCCCGAAACGCGCTGATAGGTTGTGCCGGCGGTGCTGGCTGTGCTGGCGTGCTGGCGCCGTGCGCGTCCACGGTCGCCGTGTCCAGGGGGCGCCTGGGAGGCCCGGCCCTGCCGCCAGAGGCGGCGTGACACGGGCCACCCAGGGCCCCCTGGACACGGCTCCGTGGACTTGCATTGCTGCCGGAGGCCTCGTTGCGTCGGTTCCGCTTCGCGCAGGTGCCCACGTTGCGCTGGACCTCTCGTTGCGCTGGCTCCCTCGTTGCGCTGGCTCCCTCGTTGCGCTGGCTCCCTCGTTGCGCTGGCTCCCTCGTTGCGCTGGCTCCCTCGTTGCGCCGGATCCTTGCTCCGGTTCCTTCGATTTGCCGGATCCTATTCGTCGCTCGAGTCCCTCGCTCGGCGCTCGTGATTAGTCCGAGCTGGCTTCGCTGGAGCTGTCGTCGAGAACGCCGATGCCCTTCGCGACGAGGTGTTCGAGCACGGACGGGGACGCGAGGACTTCGAAGTGAGCTGCGTCGTCACGCCAGTCGACCGACAAGACCGAGACCTGCTCGCGTATCGGCTGATGTAGGGACGCGAGTCGGTGTGGCACGACGAGGGTGACGTGCCGACTCGCAGCGTCGAGCCGCGACCGCACTGCGGACACGAGTGCATCGATCCCCTCGCGGGATCGCGCGGACACCGCGAGGCTCTCGTCGAAGCGGCTGCGCAAGATCGCGAGTTCGCCGCGATCTTCGAGCGCATCGATCTTGTTGAAGACGAGCAGCATGTCCTTGCCCTGCGCGCCGATCTCGTCGAGCACCCCGCGGACGGTATCGACACGCTCCTGACAACACGGATCGGACGCGTCGGTGACGACGAGCAACAAGTCCGACTCGAGTGCCTCGGCGAGGGTCGCATGGAAGCTGCGCACGAGCTTGTGCGGAATGTCGCGGATGAAGCCGACGGTGTCGGACAGGAGCACGTGGCGCCCTTCGCCGAGCTCCCAACGACGCGTGCGTGTGTCGAGTGTCGAGAAGAGACGATTCTCCTCGAGCACACCGGCGCCGGTGAGCGCGTTCATGAGCGTCGACTTGCCGGCGTTGGTGTAGCCGACGAGCGACACGAGGAACTCGTTCTTGCGCGTCTTGATCTCGCGACGCTTGCGTTCTTCGATCTCGTCGAGGCGGCGGCGCAGCGACGTGATGCGCTCTTGTAACAGGCGGCGGTCGACGTCGATCTGCTTCTCCCCCATGCCGCCGAGTGCGCCGGTTCCGCCGCGCTCACGGTCGAGGTGGGTCCACAACCGACGCAATCGCGGAAGTTGGTACTGCCTCTGCGCGAGTTCGACTTGGAGCCGAGCCTGCTTCGAACGAGCGCGCGACGCGAAGATCGAGAGGATGAGTTCGCTGCGGTCCAGCACGCGCACGCCGAGTGCCTTCTCGAGATTGCGGCCTTGGACCGGCGAGAGTTCTTCGTCACAGACGGCGACGCGTGCGTCGACTTCGCTGATCAGCGCCGCGAGTTCTTCGGTCTTGCCCTTGCCCAGGTAGTGGGACGGCGTCGGGTGCTCGCGCGGTTGGGACAGCGTCGCGACCGCATCGATGCCCGCGGTGCTGCAGAGTCCGGCGAGCTCGTCGAAGCGTTCTTCGATGTCGTCGTCACCACGAGTCGACACGAGGAAGAGCACCGCGCGCGCCAGGTCCTGCTGCCCGAACTCGAAGGTCGCCTCATCGTCCGTACGGCGATCGGCAACCGGCGTTTCCGCTTCGTTCCCCTCGGCGTATTCGTCGATCTCGTCGGCCTCGTCGCGCGCGTCTGCGGTGCGATCGCTTTGCCTCTTGTTGTTGCCGCGTTTGGTCATCGATGCTCGTCCTCGGGTCGTAGGGCCACGACATGACGTCGCCAGGACTCGAGAGGTTCCGGATGGTCCGACCGGAAATGTGTACCGCGGCTTTCTTCGCGTGCGAGCGCGGACGCGGCGACGAGACGACCGACGAGCAACATGTTGGTGAGATCGATGTAAGCGGGATCGACGTGACGACGCTTGGCGAGAACTCGTTGCCAGAAGCGGATATTGACCGTCGCATCGGTGAGTGCTTCGGCACTCCGCACGAGGCCGACTTGGCGCCACATCAGACTCTTGAGCGAATAGAGCATGTCGTCGAGGTGGATGCGCGGAGCATTCTCCGGCGACGCATCGCTGTCCGCGGTGACCGCGGGATCGTCACCGATCTGCTCGAAACACGCGGTCGACGGCCGTTCGGCCTCGATCGCCGCGATCTCCCCGGCCCGGTGGCCCATCACGAACGCCTCGAGCAACGAGTTGGACGCGAGACGATTGGCACCGTGCAAACCGGTCGCCGCGACTTCGCCACACGCGAAGAGGCCGGGCATCGAACTCCGCGCATCGAGATCGGTCGTGATGCCACCGACCATGTAGTGCGCCCCTGGACGAACGGGGATCGGATCCCTGTCGATCTCGATGTCGAACGCGCTGCACATCCGCGCGATCTGCGGAAAGCGCTTCTCGACGTCCGGCACACGACTCGCATCGAGATAGACGTGCGTGTCGCCGGTCTCGACCATGCGCGCGAGGATCGCTCGCGAGACGACGTCGCGCGGCGCGAGGTCGCCCTGTTCGTGCACACCGTCCATGACCGGCCGACCGCTACGATCGACGAGACTCGCACCCGCGCCGCGCACGGCTTCGGACACGAGGACTCGTGAAGCGCCAGCGATGTACAGCGTCGTCGGATGGAACTGCACGAACTCGAGATCCCGCAGCTTCACTCCGGCCCGAAACGCCATCGCGAGACCGTCCCCGGTCGCGAAGGTCGGATTGGTCGTCTCGCGAAAGAGCTGCCCGACCGCGCCTGTCGCGAGAATCGTGCTGCCAGCGAGGATCGCAACGAGCTCGCCGGTCTCGTGCATTGCGAGCACGCCGATGCAGCGACCACCCGCCACGAGCACGTCGATCGCACGCAAGTCGCGTCGCACGGTGATCCGCGACTGGTCGACCATCGCTGCATCGAGGCATTCTTGGATCGCGCGGCCGGTCGAATCGCCACCCGCGCTCAGGACGCGCGAAACGCTATGCCCACCCTCGCGGGAGAGTTCACGCGCCTTGCCGTTCTGTTCGTTCTTCTGGTCGAACACGAGGCCGAGCCGCTCGAGGCGCTCGATGGCCCCAGGGCCATGCGTCGTGATGTAATCGACGACGCCCTCGTCAGAGAGGCCACAGCCAACGACGACGGTGTCTTCGGCGTGGAGGCGCGCACTGTCGAGTTCGGCGATCGCGGCGGCGACACCACCTTGGGCCCACCACGTGTTGGATTGACGCGATGGCCCCTTTTCGAGCACGAGGGTCTCGACGCCGGCGGCGGCGGCACTGAGCGCAGCAGAACCGCCAGCAGCCCCACCTCCCACGACCAGGACGGGCCACCGCAGAATCGGCAACTTGCGCGGCACGAAGCCAACCAAGAACCGAGGTCCCGTGAGTTCTGGACGAACGAGAACCGGATCGAGCAGATCGGACATGCGGCCATTCTTCCGGCCCGGGGATCGCGCGTCGATGCGGAAACCCGCGAGCGTGGTGGGCCTTGTGCTCGGCCTTGTGCTCGGCCTTGTGCTCGGCCTTGTGCTCGGCCTCGTGCTTGGCCTTGTGCTCGGCCTCGTGCTTGGCCTTGTGCTGGTGTGCTTGACCTTGTGCTGGCGCTTGCTGGCGCGTGCTGGTGTGCTGGCGCCGCTGCGCCGTGCTCGTCCACGGTCGCCGCGTCCAGGGGGCGCCTGGGAGGCCCGGCCCTGCCGCCAGAGGCGGCGTGACACGGGCCACCCAGGGCCCCCCTGGACACGGCTCCGTGGACTTGCATTGCTGCCCGGTTTCTTGCTTGCGAGAAGGAGTTGTGGTTGCGGTCTGGAATCTTGGTTGCGCAGGCTCCTGCGCGGCGCCAGTTTCTTCGTTACGCCGCTTTGTTGATTGCGCCGCTTCGGTCGTTGCGCCGCTTCGATCGTTTCGCTGCTCGATCGTTTCGCTGCTCGTTCGTTGCGCTGCTCGGTCGTTTCGCTGCTCGGTCGTTGCGCTGCTCGTCCTTTCGCTGCTCGGTCGTTTCGAGAGCGAATGCTCTGACGATGACGGAGCGCTGCAAGACATCGAGCAAGAGTCTCGTGTCTGGTGTTTCGCTTTGTCGCCGCGCAGCGGCGCCGCTTGAACGGACGCTGGAAGATCGGGTGATCTGGTGAGGGGGGCAACGCAGCGAGCGGCGTCGATCCGCCACGAAGAATGGGAGCCCTGACGCAGAACGCGGGGTCGGTTGTTGAGCTACCAGGCAACGCATCCCGGCAAAGTCTGCGTATGGCGATTCGGGTCGCTATGCCACGATTCCGCCACAGATAGAACCCGTACTACCTGCAGGGTTGGAACAAGGGCTCATCGCACGACGCGATGACGACTCCTGGCTCGCGTTCATCCAAAGCTCGGGCTCGACATGAATGTTCGGCACCGAGCACAGTGTGATCGTCCATCGTTCTGACGGGTCACTGTCGCTTTGGACGGGTTGCGGTGGCGCTCAGGAGACACGGCAACGACCCACTACGGACCGCGCAGACCTCTCGTTCGTCGGTCAGCGTGATTCGAGTTCGATCACGGGTGCGAAGTCGAGGAAGACGCGGCCCGAGCTGCCTGTCGTGTTGGTCGTCGCGACCAGGCTCACACCGAGGGTAGGCGTATCGCTCGTGAACTTCGCGGCGATGCCGTTGCCGGTGGCGAGGCTCGGTGTGGCGCCGCTGACGAGAAACAGATACTGCAGATAGAGCGTGCTGCCGTACATCGCCGCGATTTGAGGTGTCGGCACGATCTGTGAAGTGTGCCCTTCGTCCGACGCACGCAGGCGATGGAAGAAGATCGCTGGCACGAAGACATCGGGCGAAACGACGAGCTGGCACGCAGGCGCTGCGATCGTGAGCGGCAGGGGCACCGTGCCGAACGCGAACTGATCGCTCAGGCCGTACATCAAGAACGCGGCTGCGGTGTTCGGTGGCGTGCGGCTCGTCGACTTGAGGTGCATGCCCGGCCTGAGCGACGATTCCATGACCGTCGTGACCGGTGTTGACTTCGAGTTCCAACAGGCGCTGCCGATCACGCGCGACGTGCCGGCGACGCGGTGCGTCTCGGCGTCGATCGGCCATTCCCACTCGTGACCCGCGCTCGCCGGGAACGATTCGAAGTCGAGGCAGAGCGTCTTGCCAGCAACGATGTCGAGCGGCTGCTTGAACACGAACGTCGGCGCTTCGGTCGAAGCGAAGGTCGCGACCGCGCGACCATCGGTCGGGGAGACTCTCGGAAGCGCGAGTCCTCCGCGGAAGATCTCGACGACCTTGCTGCCGTGATTGTCGCGGAAGATCGCCGACGGCATGTCCGCTTTCGCATCGGTGAACGATGCGTTGACGACCATTGGGGTGGTTTCGTTGCCGCGGATGCGGCCATACATGTCCGCACCTTTGATGTCCTTGCGGAACGACATACGCACGAGGCGTGACCCGCTCAAACCACTCAGGTGCCTCGCATCGATCAGCACCTGAACACGGCGCACACGATTCTCGGCGAAATACACGGTCATGTGCCGGTTGCCGTCACGCGTCGCACACGAAGGCGGAATTACCGTTGAGGATTGAGCAACGAGAGCTGCGGATTCGATCGTCGTCGCCAGGGCGGCGGCAGTGGTCAGGGCGAACAGAGTAGAAAGCTTGGTTCTCATGGTGATGACCGACTCAACGAAACCGAATCACGCGAAACCCGCGCTCGCCGCCGCTTGCTTGAAGCGACAACCCTGCCTTGCCGACGAGCGCTTTGCGAGGGATCACGAAACGACCACTCTCTGTCACATCGACGCGCACGGGCTTCTCCCCGTCGATCTCGTACTCGACCCACTCGTCATCACCGCGGTAGACGACGGTGATGTCTTGGTCGTTCGACGGCGGATCGGGGATGACGGACCAGTCGTTGTCCGTCATGGTCCACTGCGTCGCCGACCCCTTCGCACTGCACAGCAGCACGACGAGGCACATGGCCAACGAACACGAGGACAAACGAGACACGGGGTTCCTCCAGGATCGGTAACTACGCGAAACCCGAAGCACGTCGGAGAGAGGACGAACGCGGAGCTTGCGGCGACACGTCGCGGGCGTCAACCCCCAACGCTCCAGCGGCGGATGGAACGTCGGTCCGCGTGATTCGAGTTCGATCACGGGTGCGAAGTCGAGGAAGACACGGCCCGAGCTGCCTGTCGTGTTGGTCGTCGCGACCAGGCTCACACTGAGGGTAGGTGTATCGCTCGTGAACTTCGCGGCGATGCCGTTGCCGGTGCGAAGCTCGGTGTGGCGCCGCTGACGAGAAACAGATACTGCTGATAGAGCGTGCTGTCGTACCTCGCCGCGATTCGAGGTGTCGGCACGATCTGTGAGGTGTGCCCTTCGTCCGACGCGCACAGGCGATGGAAGAAGATCGCTGGTACGAAGACACCTGGCGAAACGACGCGCTTGCAAGCCGTGAGCGCGCTTTCGCTGCGTGTTGCGATGCTGTTCCCATGCGTCGAACCGCACGCAAGCGGGGCGAGGCTCGGTCGAGTCGCTCGTCCAACACCACGTTCGTGGCCACGCTGCTCGCCGACGCACGCCAGGAGCGAATCGACGGCGTTCGGCTTCCCATCCGGTCGATTCGCGGGGTGTCTCAGCGCCCAAACATGCACCTCGAAAAACCCGAACTTTCCCCTTGCCACCCACAAGCGAACACCTAACATCGGCCTCCCTAACAAACGCCACGGCTCTCGGTGACGAGAGAACCACTCACGGAATGAGGAACTCTGATGGCTGCGTTGACCAAACCCGCATCGCTTCGCAACGGCTGTTCGAACCACGGAGCAACGATCGGCGCCCGACAGCTCTGGCTCTTTCAATCGCAACCGTGTGCCCACGGCAGTGTGCGTGCGGAGCCTCTCGCGCGACGGCGCGCCACGATCGAGACGGTTCGGCGGAACGAATCCAGCGACTCGACAGTACGCAGAGCGCCAGGCCGTAGCTCGAAAGACCGCCAGTCAAAGAGCCGCCGCGCGGCGTCCCGGGCGGTGACGCGCGCTGTGAGCCCAAAGCTCGTGAGCAACGGGGCACCGAACACCAAGGCACCGAACACCAAGGTCGCGAGCCGCTCGGTGGCGGTCACGGCAGCTGCAGTCGAGGCGCATCCGTTTCTCCGCATCGGTGAGAGCCTCGGCATCGTCGCTCTCGTCGTGCTCTTTCTCGGCCTCGCGTGCCTCGCGACATGACGGCGCGGCGCGCACACCCGACTGCCTTCTTCTTCGAGCAATCCTCCCGGGTTGGTCCAGAGTCTCTGGTATCGCCCAACCCCGACCCGACCCGAGTCCGATGCCACGCGCAAGCACCGCAGGTTCGACGCGACAGCCAAGCCCTCCCCGGTTGGCGCGTCGATTCCTCGGCGACCGTGCTGCGTGGAGCGGACTCGGGTCCGCGGTCCTTCTCTCGTCGCCGCGGCGCCTTCGTCCCGCGCGGCGGCGGGGTGTCCCGGGGCGCCGGGGGACCACGGGGCGCCGGGGTTTTCCGGGGCGCCGGGGGATCACGGGGGAACCGTTCCTGCGCGGAGGTGATTTCCGTCACGACCCACGACAGGGAACGGAACCCTACCAGAACTCCCTGCGTCCGATCCGGGTCGGACGAAACGCCCCCTTGTCCTCATCCCGATCCCGACAGTTCAGGCCTCGAGACTCGCGAGATTCGGAACGCAGCTTGCGCTCCGAACGGTAGGACCGTGGCCAGCGCTTCCCGACCACTTCGATTGCGAACCCGATGCTCCTGACCGGCAAACAGCTCCAAGTCCTTCGCTTCATTCGCGACTATCGGCGCGAAAACGCGATCGCTCCAACGCTCGAC